>JAGHER010000249.1 GCA_017889125.1 Lachnospiraceae bacterium | reverse complement strand
GCGGATTCCATATCGCGCTGGGAACTGCAATCTTCCCGGATGGCGTCTTTGATGCTTTGGACGGTACACATATTCATTCCTTTCCTTTCATGGTGGTGGGTTTACGGGTGGCGGCGGCGCTTGTCCGGCTTGAAGTCGAGGACATGGCCCTCAATCACACGGGCATACCGCTTGATTTTGATTTCCCGGCGCTTCTGGCTGAGAAGGGCGGCCTGATACCCGTCCTCCGTGAGAAACAGCCGCATTTCATCGCCGGGGTCGCCGTAGGCGGTGCGGGGGCGCAGGACGGAAAACTCGATCATCCAGCGGGTGTGGTCCCGGAAACGCTCCACAGCGAGAATGTTGTGTCCTTTCAGCTCACGGGCCGAAATATCCCTCATAGGCGGCTCCTTTCATCGTTCCTGGTCTCTCTGGCGCTTGCGCTGCCACGCCTCCAGCAGCTTAATGATGGTTTCCTGCATCCTGGCTGGGGTGTAGCTTTTGGGAAAATACTTGCGCAGGGTGTCAGTGGTAAACGTCACTCTGTCCAGATCGCTTTTCTTTTCCTCACCCATGATAACGCGCATCATATCAATGGTCAGATGCCCCTCCTGACTGTATTTTTTGAGCCGCTGGGCCTGAGATAGAGAGGGGGTGGCCTGTTCGCTGTCCATGGCGTCCAGCAAATCCCGCTGTTCCTCTTTTTTGAGGAAAGACAGTTCATAGGCCGGATTGAGAGCTATTTTCTTCTCATCGACCATATCCAGCAGTTCGGGGATTAACTCCGTCAGGCGGATATAGCGCTGAACCTGCCGCTGGCTTTCACCGGCTTGGCTTGCAACAAGCTGAATAGAAGTCTGCGACTTCTCGCCAACTTGGCGAGAAGTTAAGTCAGAGCGTTCCCCCTGATGTTTCATAGCATCCAACTTCATCTTATAGGCGAAGGCCCTCTCGCTGGGGAGCAGGCTTTCCCGCTGTAAGTTGCTGTCAACCATGATGATAGTGGCAGCATCATCGTCCAAATCCCGGACAATGACCGGCATGGTCTCTTTCTCTGCCAACTCGCTGGCCCGGTGCCGCCTGTGGCCTGCCACCAGTTCATAGCCGCCCTCCGGGTCCGGGCGGGCAATGGCCGGAACCAGCACGCCGTACTGCCGGATGCTGTCGGCGGTCTCCATCATGGCTTCATCGTCCTTGACCTTAAAGGGATGGTTCTTGAAGGGGTGGAGTTCAGACAGCGGGACCTCCAGCACCTTCTCCAACCTGGCCTCCTGGCGGCTTTCTTCGGTGGAAAACAAGTCATCGTATGGAGCCAGCTCTACTTTTTTCGCGCTGCTTTTCAAGTTTTATCACCTCCTTCGTCAGATTTCTGTATCCCTCGGCCACCTTGCCGCCGGGGTCATGGGCGAAAATGCTCTTGCCCTCGGCGCTGATTTCCTTGGCTCGGACCGAATGGGGAATCTCGGTGCCAAACACCTTGATTTTGCTGCCGTAGGTCTCCCGCAGCAGGGCGGCGATCTCCTTGGCGAAGTTGGTCCGGCTGTCCACCATCGTCAGCAGGATACCGTCGATCTGGAGCTTGGGGTTGATCTGCCGCTTGACCTTGCTTACCGTCTGGAGCAGCTGTTCCAGGCCCTTGGCGGGCAGATACTCCGCCTGGACGGGGATTATGACCCTGTTGGCGGCTGCCAGCGCATTGACCGTGAGCATCCCCAGGGACGGCTGGCAGTCGATGAGGATATGGGAGTATTGCCCCTTCATCGTGTCCAGGTATTGCCGCAGGATGGTCTCGCGGCTCATGGCGTTCACCAGCGAAACCTCCATGCCGGAAAGCTGGATGTCGGCGGGCATCAGGTCAACGCCCTCCGGGTGGTGCAGGATGCCCTCGCCGGGGCGCAGCGGCTCGTCCATCAAGATACGGCCCATCGCGTCGGACAGGGTAAAGGGCAGCTTGTCCGGCTGGGGGTGGCCCAGGCTGATGGTCAGGCTGCCCTGCGGGTCCCCGTCGATCAGCAGCACTTTCTTCCCGGCCTGCGCCAGACCAATCCCCAGGTTCGCACAGGTCGTTGTCTTGCCAACGCCGCCCTTCTGGTTGGCGATGGCAATGATTTGCGTGTTCATTGGCTCACCTCATTTCTGAATGTTGATGATGTTTCTGGAAATAGAAAAAGCCGCCACTTACATGAAAAATGAAGTGACGGCCTTTTCTGCTCCCGGACAAACTGCCCCGGAAATGCGAAAAGCGCTCAGTATGAATACTGAGCGCTCGGCAATAAATTTATTTTCTTTTGTTCAAATCAGGTCAAATTCAGACAAAGCACTTTGAATAAAAATGCACCCCGCTGGAGCCAAAAAAGCGCCCCCTGGGAGGGCAGAAATCGCCCGAAAGTTGTCCTATTTTTTAGCCCATTACCCCCTGTTTTGGGGTAGTTGTCCTATATTTAGCCCATAGAAAACGGGTCAAAGCGTGTTTTGTTCGGCCAAATCTCGTCAAACCATTCAAAAGGGAAAACCCCGGAAAACCTTGATTTTCCGGGGTTTTTGAGCAACTTTGATAAAGTTTAGCGCTTGCTGAACTGCGGCGCACGACGGGCTGCCTTGAGACCGTACTTCTTTCTCTCCTTCATTCTCGGGTCTCTGGTTAAGAAGCCAGCCTTCTTTAATACCGGGCGGAAATCGGCATCTGCCTGTAATAACGCACGGGAAATGCCGTGACGGATTGCGCCTGCCTGTCCGGAGAAGCCACCGCCGCGAACATTTACTAAAACATCGAATTTATCAGAGGTCTCGGTCGCAGCTAAAGGCTGACGAACGATGGTCTTTAAGGTCTCTAATCCTAAATACTCATCAATATCTCTCTTATTGATGGTGATCTTGCCGGTACCAGGTACTAAATATACTCTGGCAATGGATTTCTTTCTTCTGCCTGTTCCGTAATACTTGTTAGCCATTTATTTTTCCTCCTTCCAACACACTCATTAAAAAGTTAAAACTTCTGGCTTCTGTGCAGCCTGCTGATGATCCGGGCCTGCATATACATGAAGCTTATTCAGCATGCTTCTTCCCAGAGGTCCCTTTGGAAGCATTCCCTTAACAGCTAACTCAACAACCTTCTCCGGCTTCTTCGCCATCATCTCACGTAAGGTGGTTTCCTTCATGCCGCCTACGTAATCGGAGTGATTGTAATAAATCTTCTGATCCAGCTTCTTGCCGGTTACCTTAACGTGCTCAGCGTTTACGATAATCACATAATCGCCGCAATCCATATGAGGCGTGAAAATCGGCTTGTTCTTACCTCTTAAAACCTTGGCTACTTCAGAAGCCAGACGTCCTAATGTATATCCGGTAGCATCTACTACGTACCATTTTCTTTCAATCGTCGCCGGACTGGCCATAAAACTCTTCATGGTTTAACCTCCTGTGAAAAATCCAACTTATCACTTTATCGTTCTCAAAAGATGCTCTCCGGGGCTTTGGTAAGCAAGCTTTTGCCTAACGTCACAGTTATTTATTATATTATACGAAAATTGGCATGTCAAGCACTTTTTTCTGGATTTTGCGCGTGCATCTTGCCGTGCATTTCGCATGTGCCTCCAGCCGTATCTCCGCCAGCCTCTGCATCCGCAGCAAACCACTGCAGCCCCTGCCGTGCCCGGCGGAATCCGTAGCGCTCGTACAGCTTCACCGCAGCCAGATTGGTATCCGCCACAAGAAGCGTCATCTGTTTAAGTCCCTCCGCGGCTGCCAGCTTCTCGCAGGCCTTTAACGTCTTCCAGCCAAGCCCCTGTCCCTGCAGCGATCCGCAGATGCCAATCATATCCAGTTCAAGGATACCCTCCTCCTGGATACTTAAAGCTGCTGCACCAGCCTGTTCCTCTCCCAGATAAAGCCAGTAAAAGCTGTTTCCTTCCTTTTCTTCCTCTGCCACCAGTTCCACATCATAAGTGGCAGAATTGGGCACAGCGTAAAAGATTTCATTTAAAGTATGGCACCAGCGTGCTCTTTCTTCATCCGTTTTTCCCAGAGGCCGTAAAGTAATTTCCGCCGCTGCATTTTTCTCCGAAGTTCCCATTTCCGCCGCACTGTCCGCCGTCTCCTCCGCCGCACTGCCCGCTGTCTCCTCCGCCGCACTAACTACCGTCTTCTCCATGTGCCAAAACCGGCAGCTCTCCCGAATGGAGTAATACCCATAGGTCTGCCCGGCCTGAAGCCGTTCTTTTCCCTGCTCCCTGTCCGCAGCAAAGACCTGTCTGGCCCCATTGCGCACCGCCTGATGCATCACCCTTGCCACGAGACGGGAAAATTCCCCATCCTGGCAGCGGTTGACAATCAGATACGCCTTGCCCTTGGGGAGAATCTCCCTCTGCACCAGGCAATAAGACCAGTATTTATTCTCTCCCCGGATCTCCGGCCAAAGGGCCTCCTCATAATCCAGGCCAATCAGCGTAAGACCTCTGGCCGGGAGAGTGGGACCGGCCGCCTGCCGGTTTCGCGCATCCAGGATTTCCTCTACCTTCTCTGGCGGATAAAGACCTGTCCCCACCCGAAGGAGGGTTCCCGCCAGAATCCGTACCATATTATAAAGGAAACCGCTTCCCGATACCCGGATGGTGATCACATCGTCTGTTCCCCGCTCTACCGTCAGGCTGTAGATGGTGCGCACCGTATCCTCCACCTGGGTGCGGACGGTGCAGAAGCTTTTAAAGTCATGCTCTCCCACCAGATAAGAAGCCGCCTGGCGCATTTTTTCCACATCAATAGGGAAATAGCAAAAATACGTATACAGACGGCTTACGGGCATCTCCATTTTCCGGTTTAATATTCGATATTCATAGGTTTTCCTGCAGTTCTGCTTCCGGGGATGCCAGTCATCCGGCACCTGGCAGGAGGACTGGATCCGGATATCCTCTGGAAGCCTTTGATTTAACGCATAGCTGATCTTGTCCGCCGGCATCCGGTTTTCCGTGTCAAATACCGCCACATTTCCCATGGCATGGACGCCGGAATCGGTGCGGCTGGCCCCGGTCACTGCAATGGGCTCACCCAAAAGCTCCGTCAGCGTCCGGTTCAGCACTTCCTCAATGGAAACACCATTGTTCTGCAGCTGCCAGCCATGATAATTGGTGCCGTCATAGGCCACTACTAATTTTACCCGTTTCATCTCTTCTCCTATTCCTGCGGCATTTTCAATGGCTCATCCCGTCCAAAGCCGCAGTTTCTGCACATCGCAGGCGCCGTCCAAAGCCGTAGTTTCTGCCTATCGCAGGTGCCGTCCGCAACGCGCCGTTTTCTACAGCACCACCGCCAGACCAATCATCACCGCCAGGTACAGAAGCTCCGCCCCATAAGCAATCCGGTCCCTGGACTGGTAGCGCAGGGGCTTCATCTTTGTCCTTCCGCTGCCGCCCCGGTAGCACCTGGCCTCCATGGCCATAGCCAGATCCGTAGCCCGGCGGAAGGCAGAGATGAACAGCGGCACCAGAAGGGGCACCATGGCCTTGGCCTTCTGAATCAGGTTTCCGCTTTCAAAGTCTGCGCCTCTGGCCATCTGGGCCTTCATGATCTTGTCCGTCTCCTCCACCAGAATGGGGATAAAACGCAAAGCAATGGACATCATCATGGAAATCTCATGGACGGGAACGCCCACCTTTCCCAGAAAGCCAAGGCTTTTTTCCAGTCCATCAGTCAGCTCATTGGGCGTGGTAGTCAGGGTCATTACGGTAGAACCCAGCACCAGGTAAATCAGCCGCACCGCCATAAAGGCCGCCGTCCGCAGTCCCTCCCAGGTAATTCGGAAGATCCACAGCTGCACCAGCACCTGTCCATCCGTGAGAAACAGGTTAAAGCTGACGCTGATCAGCAGAAGGACGAGAATCCCCCGCAGTCCCCGCACCATAAAGGAAAAGGGCACCTTTGTCAGCCGAATCACCAGTCCCAGGGCCACTGTGGCCGCCAAATATCCCCAGATACTATCCGCCACAAACAGCGAAATGATAAAGACCATGGTCCCAAAAAGCTTTGTCCGGGGATCCAGCCGGTGTACCGGTGAGTCCACCGGATAATATTGTCCTAAAGTAATATCTCGCAGCATTATTTTCCACTCCTATCATTGCCGTTTTCCGGTCAATGTCCGTTTCTTTGCCGTTCTCCAGCCAACGTCCATTTCTTTGCCGTCTTCCGGTCAATGTCTATTATCTTACCCTTTTCTCAGCGCCGCCAATATGGCATCCCGGGCCTCAGCCACTGTGGTCAAGTCATCGGCAATCTCTGCTCCATGCTCCCGCAGCTCATGCACCACATAGGTAATCTGCGGCGCAGCCAGCCCCATCTTTTCCAGTTCCTTATAATGCTTAAACACCTCTTTCGGCGCATCGTCAAAGACCTTTTCCCCATGGTTCATGACAATCAGCCGCCCGGCATACCGGGCCATATCCTCCATGCTGTGGGAAACCAGGATAATGGTCATCCCCTTTTCCCGGTGAAGCTGGGATATCTTATCCAAAATCTCATCCCGTCCCCGGGGATCAAGCCCCGCCGTAGGCTCGTCCAGAATCAGCACCTCCGGCTCCATGGCCAGCACCCCGGCAATGGCCACCCGCCGCTTCTGGCCGCCGGAAAGCTCGAATGGCGACTGGGCATAAAAGCTTTCATCCAGCCCTACCAAAGACAGGGCCTCCCTTGCCCGGGCCTCCACCTCTTCCTTTTCCAGTCCCAGATTCCTGGGGCCAAAGCATACATCAGAAAAAACATCCACCTCAAACAGCTGGTACTCCGGGTACTGAAACACCAGCCCTACCTTGCTGCGCAGCTTCTTCATATCGTATCCGTCCGCGTAAATGTTCTCTCCATTATAATATACCGCGCCGCTGCTGGCCCGCAGAAGGCCGTTCAGATGCTGGATCAGCGTGGACTTTCCTGAGCCGGTGTGCCCGATCAGGCCCACAAACTCTCCGTCCTCAATGGTAAAATTCACATCCTTCAGGGCGTACTGGCTGAATGCCGTGCCTTCCCCATAGATATGGTTCAGATGCTCCACCTTAATCGACATGCTCTCCACCCTTCCTTTCTCCGTACCGGCATCCAAACAGCGGCAGAAGATTTTCCATCAGCTCCCGTCTGGTAAGAATCCCATCCGGCAGATCCACGCCCGCCTTCTTTAACTCATAGGCCAGCTCCGTCACCTGGGGCACATCCAGCCGGTAGGATTTCAGCTCCTCCACCCGGGAAAAGATCTCCCGCGGCGTACCGTCCATGACAATCCGCCCGTCATCCATCACGATCACCCGATCAGCGTGAACCACTTCCTCCATATAGTGGGTGATCAGCAGGACAGTAATGCCCTCCCGCTTATTCAGCTCCCGCACCGTGCGGATCACGTCCTTCCGCCCGTTGGGATCCAGCATGGCCGTAGGCTCGTCCAGCACAATACACTGGGGCCGCATAGCCATCACACCGGCAATGGCAACCCGCTGCTTCTGTCCGCCGGAAAGCTTATTGGGGGACTTCATCCGGTAGGCCGTCATTCCCACAGCCTCCAGGCTCTCATCCACCCGCTTCCAGATCTCCTCTGTAGGCACGCCCAGGTTCTCCGGGCCAAAGCCCACATCCTCCTCCACAATATTTCCAATAATCTGATTGTCCGGATTCTGAAAAACCATGCCAGCCGTCTTGCGGATATCCCAGATACGGGAGGAATCGCTGGTATCCATATCGGAAATCCACACCGTGCCCTCTGTGGGAAGAAGGATGCCATTAACCTGCTTGGCAAAGGTAGACTTTCCGGAGCCATTATGTCCCAGGATAGCCACGAAGTCTCCCTTCTTGATATCCACGTTCATATCGTCAATTGCCCGGTTTACCTCCTCGATCCGATCCTCCTCGTCTCTGCGGATGTAATCAAAGATCAGCCGGCTTGCTTTTATAATTCCCATATGTGACCTCACTCGTCTCATCCTGCCATAAATCAACATCTTCAATAAATGCCTGCCGGGGATGTCTATTTACAGCAGCGCCTTTTTGCACCTGTAATTACGTTTTACCATTGTAGTTGATTCTTATCCATTAGTCAAGAATTTACAGTAAAACCACAGTTTAAAAAGGTGCGCGCATCTCTGCGGAGCATTTTTGTTTTGGCGAACATTTAATCGAAAACGCAGTTTGCTGTTAAGCAAAAAGCGGAAACGCCAGCCCTCAAAAAGCCTCTGCGTTCCCGCTTCCTGTAAATTTCTATCTATCTAAGCTTCTGCATATCCAAGCCTCTGTCTATCCAGCCTCAGGATTTAATGCGCCGCAATATATTTTCCATCGCTTCCAATCTGATAGATCCCATCAATCACTGTATTTACCGCCATGGAACCGTCAGGATTAAGATAATACCACTCTCCGGGCACAGTCTGGATCCATCCTGTCGCCATGGTGCCATCCTGATTAAAGAAATACCATGCACCGCCAACCTGCAGCCACTGGGAGACGGTCATCTTTCCCTGCTCATCCATGTAATACCATGCGCCGGTTTCCGGATCCTGCAGCCAGCCCACAGCCAAATATCCCTCTGCATTGAAATAGTACCACTCGCCCATGATCATCAGCCAGCCTGATGAGGCGTAAGTGCCGTCGCCCTTCTGGTACCTGCGGCCCTCCTGGTAATTCTTCCAGCTGCCGTCCACTTCGCCCATCTCTGCCTCACTGACCGTCAGCACATCCTCGGAAGGCACATATTCGCCGGTCAGGAGATAATCCCTCTCGGAAGATGTCTTTGCCTTGGCGCGAACCTCATAATAGTAATCGCCGCCGGAGGTAATATACTCGCTCAGATCTGCTGTAGTAGTACTCACCTCCAGCGTCTTAATAAGTGATCCGTCCTGATATAGACGAAGCTCATAAGCTGTGGCGTAATCCACCTTCTTCCAGCTGGCCCGGGTCTTATTCAAGTCGCTCCATCCGGCTTCCTCCGTCATCCCCAGCTGCACCACCGGCGTATAGCGGATGGTTACCTGAAGCGTGGAAGGATCATCCTCATCAGACTCTGCACTTCGGAAGTCCGCACCGCTGACCGTGCACTTGCTGCTCCTGTAGCTGCGCTCAAACTCCCGTCCATCATCAGCAGTGATGGTCAGGTAGCCGAAAATCGTCTTGCCCGGCTTCCAGTCCTCCACCGCCTTGCTCCAGCTGATATCCGACAGCTGGCAGCTGGAAGGCGATACGGAAATCTCCGGCTCTGTCATATTGCCTTCCTCCAGAGAATCCTTCACCGTAATCCGAAGGCTGCTTACGGTACTGGCACCGTAAGCGGTAAACGCCGCTGCCGTTAAGGCTGCCGCCGTCATGACCCCTGTCAATAATCTTCTGATTCCACGCTTCATGTCCATCCTCCTGCTTTCATTTTACCCAAATTCCATTTTCATTAATCCTGAAGCCGTCGATAAAGGTATTCACCGCCATCACTCCAGTGCCCGGGTAAAAATAATGCCAGTTTCCATTTACCTGGAGCCAGCCCTCTGCCCGGATCCCGGCGTCATTCAGGTAATAATAGTTTCCATCCTGAAGAAGCCAGTGATTCTTAACCAGGATACCCTCGTACTGGTCTGGTGTAGGATTTAGGTAATAAAAAATATTGCCTGCCTGAACCCATCCGGTTATCATGGCGCCGGAGCTGTCCAGATAGTAGGTGTAGCCATTTTTATTCTGCCAGCCGGTAAGCATCCAGCCCTCCGAATCAAAAAGGTACCACTTTCCATTCCAGGAAAGCCATTCGTCCTTGGGATAGGTTCCGTCCGGATAACGGAAGTACCACCGGTTCCCGCTCTGTACCCAGCCTACATTGACATTTCCGCCGGATGGAGTGAGACCGCCAGGTGCTGCATTTCCGCCGGACGGAGCATTTTCATCCTTCCGCCCTGATCCGTCAGACACATCCTCCTCAGGCACATATACCTCATCAGACACCGCCCAGTCGCTTCGCTTTCCATAGTCCTGAGACTCTCTGGGAATCGTCCGTACCTTAAAGTAATAGCTGCCCTTTTTCGTCATGTAGGGATAAAAGTTATAGCTGGTGCCGGAGGTCTCCGTCTTGTGAACCTGGGAGCTTCCCCGGTAAAGTGCCACCTCATAATAACCGGAGCTGGAGTCCTGGCTGTTCACCTTCCATCGAGCCATCCCATAGCCGGAATTAGCCCAGTAGGCCTCCTCGGGCATATCATACTCGCCCTTCACCGGGTCAAGATCCAAAGTAACGATCAAATCGCCGCTGCTGACTGTGGCCGACTTAAAGGTACCGCCGTTGATCTTGACATTGCTGGAATAATAGCCGCCCTTAAATCTCCGCGTATCCGCATCTGTAGGCTCCAAACGCACCCGCATCCGGGGCGTATCGCCCACCTTAATGGCCTTATTCTCAGAGGTAACCCACTGAGCGCTCTCCACAGAATAATAGCTGCTGCTGACATACACATAGGCACAGTCTGCGCTGTCCCTGTCTCCAATTACGATATCCGGCAGTGTATCTCCCGGTATAAAATCATTTAATCCCACCCGGATGGTTACAGAGCTGATGGCTGAAGCCCCGTAAGCGGCCGCCGGACTCATGAGCATCATGAGCAGACACGCCATAAGCAGGCTGCTCAGAATCCGTTTCGCTCTCTTCATATAATTTCCCCCTTGCCTTTTGTGGTAATTCTATTATAGACAATGGCTCGGGAAACCGTCAACTTACAATATTCTGTCTTTTCCTTAAAGTATTCGCAAAACTTCTGAACATTTTACCGTCCTGCCTCGCCGAAAAGCAGCCCCTCTGCGCCGACTTCATAAAGACATACAAAAAAACTGCCTTACCATAAGAATTATGATAAAGCAGTTTTGTGTTCATTTTGTGAAAAGATATAATGAAAAAATTATACCAGCTCAAGGAGAACTTCCATAGCGGCATCGCCCTTGCGGGGTCCAATCTTTACGATTCTGGTGTAGCCGCCGTTGCGGGAGGTGTACTTGGGAGCGATCTCATCGAAGATCTTTGCTACCAGGTCAACTTCCTTGGTGTTCTTCTTCTTTCCGGCTGCAGCGGTGGGAACCTCAGTTACGCCGTAGAGAACCTTTAACATCTGACGACGTGCATGCAGTCTGGAGGGACGATCCTTCTTGATCTCCTTCTCTACCTCGTCATATACGGTAACCTTCTTGCCGTCTACAACTTCCTTCACGCGCTTGCCGTCCTTGTCCTTGCGGGCTACCTTAGCGGTAACCTTAACGGTATCGAAGTTATCCTTCTCCTTAACGCCCATAGCGATCAGACCCTCAGCTACCTTGCGGATCTCCTTTGCTCTGGTCTCGGTGGTTCTGATCTTTCCATGGTATAATAAAGCGGTTACCTGGCTTCTGATCATAGCCTTTCTCTGAGAAGAGGTTCTTCCTAATTTTCTGTATCCTGCCATGATTTTATTCCTCCATAATTAAAGATTGTGGAGAGCGGGCCGCGCTCATCGGTCTTATCGGCCTGCGTCTGCCTGTAGCTCTGCCGGACTCTGCGAAGCTGCTCTGAAACAAAACAGCGCGCAGCTTATCCCGCAGAAAACACCCGGCCACGCATCATCGGTCTTACTGGCCAGGCGTAATCATTGTGTACGAATTTCCCCAGGATTATTCGTCACTGGGATTTAACTGAAGGCCTAATTCCTTCAGCTTGTTTAATACTTCCTCTAAGGACTTGCGGCCCAGATTCCGAACCTTCATCATATCCTCGGAGGTTCTGTTGCACAGCTCCTCCACGGTGTTGATGCCGGCACGCTTTAAGCAGTTGTAGGAACGAACAGACAGCTCCAGCTCGTCAATGTTCATCTCCAGAACCTTCTCCTTCTCATTGTCCTCCTTCTCTACCATAACCTCAGCGGTCTTGGCATTCTCGGACAGGTCAATGAACAGGTTCAGGTGCTCGCTTAATACCTTTGCAGCCAGGCTGACTGCCTCATCGGGAGCCAGAGTGCCGTTGGTATAAACGTCCAGGGTCAGCTTATCGTAATCGGTAACCTGGCCAACACGGGTGTTCTCCACCGTCATGTTCACGCGCTCAACAGGAGTGTAGATGGAATCCACAGCAATCACGCCGATGGGAAGATCCTCACTCTTGTTCTTGTCTGCACTCACATAGCCGCGGCCCTTGGTGATGGTAAGCTCCATATAGAACTTGCTGTCGGGGCCGCCGCTTAAGGTGGCGATTACCTGCTCCGGGTTCATGATCTCGATGTCGGCATCCGCCTGGATGTCGGCACCGGTGATCACACCGTCGCCCTCAAATTCGATGTATGCGATCTTTGGTTCGTTGGTATCACTGCTGTTCTTAATAGCTAAGCTTTTGATGTTCATAATGATTTCGGTTACATCCTCTTTAACGCCGGGGATGGAACTGAACTCATGCAGAACGCCGTCGATTTTCACCTGGCTGACTGCTGCACCCGGTAAGGAAGAAAGCATAATTCTTCTAAGGGAGTTGCCTAAGGTGGTGCCGTAGCCTCTTT
>JAGHER010000248.1 GCA_017889125.1 Lachnospiraceae bacterium | reverse complement strand
CTTCAGCAGCCTTTGCCATCATATACCCGGCCAGAAACATGGGGCTGGGGAAATTAGCGGCGGCAAAAAGGGTCCTCCCTTCCGCCAGGGAAAAGGCCTTCCTGTCCAGAAAATCACTGCAGGTTTTGGCCCCCATGGGATAGCCGCAGAGCATGCCCGTAAGGAGGGTAAAGGCTCCGGCATCAGACAGCCCCAGCCCCTTTTTAAGCAGCGGAGAAAAAGGAGCCGTAAGCAGGGGCACTGCCTTAAGGCTGATTAAAAGCCCGGTAAAAATAAGAAAGGGCAGCAGAGTAGGCAGGACGGTGCCGTACCAGAGAAGCAGCCCCTTCCTGGCCCCTTCCAGAGAAAGGGCGGGAAAGCGCAGCAGAAGAAGCATTGCGGCAGCCACGGCCCACCGGACGGCAGTAAGCCTGTCATCTGGCGGCGTGTTTGCAGGAGGCGTGCTGGCAGAAAGCGTTTTTTTTCGGTTCACGTTTTTTTCTCCGCCTGCAAGGCGTATATATCATTAACACAGTATATGACCAGGCGGCAAAGGCTTATGATTTTCTTCCTGATCCTTTTTCTGGCGGCCTACGTAAGCGCCGTCTCCGGATACCTGACAGAAAACCCGGATTACAGCCAGCTTAAGGAAAATACCTGGGAGACCATGGAATTCCGGCAGATGCAGCTGGGGGACTGGATCCTGCAATCGTCCCTGAACTATGACCGGATTACCAGCCTTATGGTGGCCTTTCACTATGATCTGCGGGCCCTGCGGGGAGAGGATGAACAGGCGGCGGACTGGGAATCTGTCCGTGATGATCTTATGCGCATCCATCCGACAGCCTACGGGAAGTTAAAGAACGCTTACACTATGATTCTTTCCGATATTGCCTGTTTTCCCGTTCCCCTTCCGGCCAGGGAGGGGACGCCGGATATTTCCTATGAGGACAGCTTTGGAGACGGACGCAGCTACGGCGGTGAGCGGATCCATGAAGGCTGCGATCTTTCCGGCAGCGCCATGCCTCGTGGCTTTTATCCGGTGCTTTCCATGACCGCAGGGACGGTGGAAAAGGTTGGCTGGCTGGAAAAAGGCGGCTGGCGCATCGGCATCCGCAGTCCCTCCGGCGCTTATTTTTATTACGCCCATCTTTACAGCTACAGCCGGGACTGGCAGCCGGGGGATACGGTGCAGCCAGGCACTCTCCTTGGCTTTATGGGCGATTCGGGATATGGAAGCCAGGGGACAGTGGGGATGTTTGACGTCCATCTTCACCTGGGCATTTACATTCCCACAGACAATTACCATGAGCTGAGCGTAAATCCATACTGGATTCTCCGCTACAGCGAAGCTTTCCGCACAAAAGCGGATTATTAACCAGAGAAAGAGGAAAAACTTACCTTGAAAGCCATTGATCTTCCTATTGCATACACAAAACGGATGCAGGCCCTGCTGGGCAGCGAGTATGACGATTATCTTGCTTCTTTTGAACAGCCTTCAAGCCGGGGCCTGCGGGTAAATACCTTAAAGCTTAAGGCCGGTGATTTTCCGGCCCTCTGCGGCCGCAGCTTAAGGCCGGTTCCCTGGATTTCCAACGGCTTTTATGCGCCGGAGGACTGGCAGGCCTCCAGAGATCCCCTTTATTACGCGGGACTTTTCTATCTCCAGGAGCCAAGCGCCATGACTCCGGCCAGCTGCCTTCCGGTAGAGCCGGGAGACCGGGTGCTGGATCTGTGTGCGGCCCCTGGGGGAAAGGCCACAGAGCTGGGCGCCCGGTTAAGAGGCCAGGGCCTTCTCTGGGCCAATGATATCAGCGCTTCCCGTGCCAGGGCCCTTCTTAAGAATCTGGAGCTTTGGGGCATTCCCAACATCTGCGTCACCGGAGAGACACCGGAGCGGCTCTCACAGGCACTTCCGGAATTTTTCGACAAGATCCTGGTGGACGCACCCTGCTCCGGCGAGGGAATGTTCCGCCGTCAGCCGGATATGCTCCGGGACTGGACCGCGAAAGGTCCTGCCTACTACGTGCCCATTCAGCGAGAGCTGCTTCTTCAGGCTGCATCTATGCTGCGGCCGGGCGGATACCTTCTTTATTCTACCTGTACCTTTTCTCCGGAGGAGGATGAGGAAAATGTGGCCTTTCTTCTGGAAAATGTACCGGAAATGTCTCTGGTTCCCCTGCCGCTCTTTGCAGGTGCGGCACCAGGCTTTGGCCTCTCTGGTGTGCTGCGGCTCTTTCCCCATCGGCTGGAGGGAGAGGGACATTTTGTGGCGCTCTTTCAGAAAGAGAGAGGAAGCAGAAATGAGGCTTTTGGCCTGTATGAGAAAGCGGAAGGATGGGAACCGGCAGGAAAAGAATTAAAAAAGGATTTAACGTTTGCCCAAAGGGAGCGGCCGGGAAAAGCAGGAAAGGCAAGAAAAAACGGGGAAACAGAAAAGGCGGGAAAGGGAAAATCCCGCACCTATCGGATGACGCGAAGGGACGGCAATACGGTAAGGGAAGAGGCAGGTGCAGTGGATGAGAATGAGGCAAAAGAAAGCTACTATGCTTTTGCCCGCTTCCTTCGGCCGACTGCTGACAGCAAAGAGGAGATGCCCGGAAGCCATGAACTGGCTGACAAGCAAAATCCACCGGGCAGTCAAAATACACAAGACAGTCATGAGCCGCTCTGGACCAGCGGTACAATAAAGCTGATCGGCGAAAATCTTTACGCCCTTCCCGGAGAGCTGCCGGATACCAGCGGACTCCGGGTTCTCCGCAGCGGCCTGCTCCTTGGCCAGAGCCGCCGCGGACGGTTTGAGCCTTCTCAGGCCCTGGCTATGGCCCTTAAGCCGAAGGAATTTTCCGCTTCGATTTGCCTCTCACGGGAGGATGAACGGGTGCTGCGGTATCTAAAGGGCGAATCCATTTCGCTGGAGACAGGAATCCTGCCGAATCCAGGAATTTCCGCGGATCCGGCAGAGAGCGCAGACGGCTGGCGTCTGATCTGCCTGGAGGGCTTCCCTCTGGGCTGGGCCAAGGATTCCGGCGCCCTTCTGAAGAATAAATATTACCCCGGCTGGCGCTATACCTGATTCAGCCGCCGGAGAGCAGGAGAGAAGATATGGCACAAATGCGTTTGGACAAATTTTTAGGCGAAATGGGCGTGGGCTCCCGCAGCCAGGTCAAGGAGATGGCCCGGAAGGGGCGGATCCTGGTAAACGGCAGTCCTGCGGTAAAGGCGGATGTAAAGATCGACCCGGAGAAGGATGAGATCCAGGCCGATGGAAAAACCGTCTCCTATGTCTCTATGGAGTATTATGTATTAAATAAACCGGCCGGCGTGGTTTCAGCCAGGGAGGACGGGCGGTACCCCACGGTTCTGGAGCTGATTCCCCAGGCAAAACGGAAGGATCTTTTTCCTGTGGGACGGCTGGATCTGGATACGGAGGGGCTTCTGCTGATTACCAATGACGGGCAGCTGGCCCACCGGCTCCTTTCTCCCAAAAAGCATGTAGACAAAGTATATTACGCCAGAATCGCGGGAAGGCTTCCCCAGGACGCCGTATCCCGCATGGCGGAGGGGCTGGCGCTGGAGGAGGGCTGGACGACTCTGCCTGCGGTGCTGGAAATCCTGGAGGACGGTAAGGGCGAGAAGGAAAGCCAGATCCGCCTGACTATCCGGGAAGGAAAATACCACCAGGTAAAACGGATGTTTGAGGCCTTAGGCTGCCAGGTGGTGTATCTGAAACGCCTTTCCATGGGGCCCCTTGTGCTGGATGAAGGACTTCTTCCCGGCCAGTGCCGTCCACTTACTGACGAAGAATTGAGGGAACTGAACAATGCATGAACTACTGAGAGAAAAGCGTGCGGTGATCTTTGATCTGGACGGCACGCTGGTGGATTCCATGTGGATGTGGAAGGCCATCGATATTGAATATCTGGGCCGTTTCGGCCTGTCCTGCCCGCCGGATCTGCAGAAGGCCATCGAGGGCATGAGTTTTTCGGAGACGGCGATTTACTTTAAGGAACGATTTTCCATTCCCGATTCCACCGATGAGATCAAGGCAGAATGGACCAGGATGTCCATCGACAAATACCGGACCCAGGTTCCCTTAAAGAAAGGGGCAGGAGAATTTCTCCAAAGCCTTAAAGAACGGCAGATTCCCATGGGAATCGCCACCAGCAACGGCCGTCACATTGTGGATGCCGTGCTGACTGCCCTTAAGATCGACGGCTTTTTTTCGAATATTACCACTGGCTGCGAGGTGGCTATGGGAAAGCCTGCGCCGGATATTTACCTTAAGGTGGCAAAGGAACTGGGGGCTTCCCCGGAGACCTGCCTGGTCTTTGAGGATGTGCCTGCAGGAATCCAGGCGGGAAAGGCTGCGGGAATGACCGTGGTGGCCGTGGAGGATCCCTTTTCCCGGAAAATGCGCCGGGAGAAGGAGGAGCTGGCCGATTATTTTATTTCCGATTTTCTGGAGCTTTTGTAAAGAGCGTGCGAAAGAACGCATTGCCTGAATAAATTTAAGAAAAGAATGGAGAAAGGATGTGGCAGTATGCGAATTGCAGTAATCACCGGAGCCTCCTCCGGGATGGGTATGGAGACTGCCATCCAGTTAGCCGACCGGTACGGCCGGTATCTGGATGAGATCTGGCTGATTGCAAGGCGGGGAGAGCGAATGGAAGCCCTTAAAGGAAAGCTTCCCGTGGCCCTGCGGCTGTTTCCCATGGATATTACCGACCGGATCCAGCTGGAGCGCCTCCGGCTGGCCCTGGAGGAAGAAAAGCCCAGGGTGCTTTTTCTGGTCAATGCCGCCGGTTTCGGGAAAATCGGCACCATTGGCTCCCTTCCCTTGGAGACGGAGGCGGGCATGGTAAAGCTTAATTGCCAGGCCCTCTGCACAGTGACTCACCTGGTGCTTCCCTACATGGCTGACCGGGGAAGAATCCTGCAGTACGCTTCCTCAGCCGCCTTTCTTCCCCAGCCTGGCTTTGCCATCTACGCGGCCACAAAGGCCTTCGTCTTAAGCTACAGCCGGGCGCTGAATGTGGAATTAAGAAACCGCGGCATCTGCGTGACCGCTGTATGCCCCGGCCCGGTAAAAACGGAATTTTTCGACATTGCCGAGACCACTGGCCAGATTCCTCTCTATAAGCGCCTGACCATGGCAGACCCGGTAAAAGTAGTCCGCAAGGCTATCCGGGACAGCGCGGCAGGAAAAACCGTCTCCGTGTACGGCCTGCTGATGAAGCTGTTTTATCTGGCGGCAAAGGTTCTGCCCCATTCTCTGATTTTAAAGGGCTGGGAAATGCTGGATGAAAAAATTTTGAAAACTGGCGAAACCACAGATGCTTAAGGCCGGAAACTTACGGCAGGAAACCAAAAGGAAGCTGGTGCAGGACAGCATTTCTCCGAAAGATAACGAATGATACGTAAGTCAGAAAAAGAACGACAAAATAGAAAACAAACGATGAAACGGAAAACGAATGACAAAACGGAAAACGAACGATAAGGTGGAATTTGCCATGAAGAAAAAAAGACCCGCCAAGGGAGAGTACGGCAGCCGGAATCGGCGCAAATATATCCAGATTGCCGAGGTGGCCTTCGGTGCTGTCGCCATCCTCATTCAGCTGGGGGCGAGGGCCCTTGTGGAGGGGGAGGCATATAAAAATGTGCTGACTGTCATGGCCATTGTCTCCGTGCTGCCCACAGCCAATGTGGCCTCGCCCCTTCTGGCGGCCATTCGCTACTGGACTCCGGGAGAGGAATTTTACCGGCGCCTGCAGCCCTTTGAAGAAAAATGCACCGTCCTCTATGACCTGATTATCACGTCCAAGGAGCAAATCCTGCCCATGGACGGCATTCTGGTTCACCCCTCCGGCGTTTACTTCTTCTGCTCCAATCCTAAGGCAGACGAAAAGAAGGCGGAGAACTACTTAAATGAAGTGTTCCGCGCTCACCGGCTGGATCCGAATGCCAAGGTAATTACCGATGAGAAAGCCTTTTTCCGGCGGGCTGAATCCTTAAAACCCGCCTCTGCCTATGAGGATGACGGCAGTGTGGAATATGCGGCAGAGCTGTTAAAGAATCTTTCTATGTAGCGATCTATGCAGCTTTTCATACAGCTCAGGACATTCATCAAATGACGAAAGGAAGAAAGGTCATGCAGGCATTGAAAGTAAACGAAAATGAAGCCGGACAGCGCCTGGACAAGCTTCTGGCCAAATATATGAATCAGGCGCCCCAAAGCTTTTTCTATAAGATGATGCGCAAGAAAAACATCACCCTCAATAAAAAACGGTGTACCGGCGCTGAGCGGCTTGCGGTGGGAGATGAGATCCAGCTTTTCCTCTCTGACGAGACTATTGAAAAATTTTCCGGAAAGCCATCGCTGCCATTGCCGCCGGGAAGCCCCAGGCCCGGTAGTAGAAGCGAGCCTGGCTTCGCCAGAGGAAACGGCCGCCCCCGCAGTCTCTCCATCATCTATGAGGACGAACACATTCTTCTGATTAACAAACCGGCAGGGATGCTGTCCCAGAAGGCTAAGGACAGTGATTACTCTCTGGTAGAAGCCGTCATTAACTACCTGGTGGATTCCCGTCATATTTCCTTAGAGCAGCTGCGCACCTTCCGTCCCGGCGTCTGCAACCGCTTAGACCGGAATACCAGCGGCCTTGTGGCGGCGGGGAAATCCCTGGCCGGCCTGCAGATTATGTCGGCGGCCTTTAAGGATCGAAGTCTGCACAAATACTATCAGTGCGTGGTAGCGGGAAAGGTTAAGGAGCGGCAGGTGATCACCGGCTTTCTCATTAAAGATGAGGCCGCAAACAAGGTAACCATATCCGCCGCCGAGCTTCCTGGAAGCTCACCCATTATGACGGAGTATGTGCCTACTGCAGGAAACGAGGACTACACCCTCCTTACGGTGACGCTGATTACCGGACGGACCCACCAGATCCGAGCCCATCTGGCTTCCATCGGCCACCCTATTGTGGGGGACAGTAAGTACGGTGATCCTAAGGTCAATGAGGCCGCCCGGAAGAAATACGGCATCCGCAGCCAGATGCTTCACTCCTGGAAGCTGGTGATGCCTAAGCTTCCGGAGCCTATGGAAAACTTAAGCGGAAAGGTCTTTACCGCCCCTTTGCCCCAGACCTTTGAACGGCTGTCGGAAGGTGAGCACTTCCGG
>JAGHER010000039.1 GCA_017889125.1 Lachnospiraceae bacterium | reverse complement strand
GAAGCGTCAGTAGAGGAAAAGGCCAAAAGAGAGCAGCGGGGTGTGGCTCAGCTTGGCTAGAGCGCCTGGTTTGGGACCAGGAGGCCGCAGGTTCGAATCCTGTCACCCCGATTTAAAGCAGAAGTTTAAAGCAAGATAAAGAAAACAAGCAAAAGTAAGATAACAATGAAATATTCGTAAGATATGCGCGAGTGGCTCAGGGGTGGAGCACCACCTTGCCAAGGTGGGGGCCGCGGGTTCGAATCCCGTCTCGCGCTCTTTTTATTGGCTGAAATTCCTTGAATTTGTTAAGGAATTTCAGCCTTTTGTCATGTAATAAGCATGTAGACATGGGTAACAAACATGCAGACACCTTAAGCGCAGCTTTTTTGAAAAAGTTTTGCAAAAGCTTTTCATCTATATGATATTCTATATGATATTAAAAAGATGCCTTTCCGCCCAGCGCCCCGCCATTCAGCACAAACTGGCGAAAATGGCGCACAGCGGGAGGCATGAATACCCGGTCGTCGTTTACCATAAAGAGTGCCCGCTCACAGAGCGGTGAGCTGATCTGCAGGATCTTAAGATCTAATTTCTGGAGAAGATCCATATAGGGAACAACAGCGATGCCGAATCCCTGGGCAACCAGTCCGGCAATCACTTGATCTTCTTCTGTCTCATAAGCAATCTGGGGTTCCGCTCCAATGGCTGCAAACATCTGCTGAACAACGGCCCGCATGCCGGAGACCTCTGCAAAAAAGATCTGCGGATAGGGAAGGGTTTCTTCAAGGTCTACTGCATGCCTGGAGGCGAGGGGATGTTCCCTTGGAACAATCACAACCAGATCCTGCTTTTGAATAGGAATTGCCGTAAGGCCCAGGTTCGCTGGCGGCTGAGAGCAGAATGCCAAATCAAATTTTCTGGCAGCAAGGCCCTCCAGAAGGTGCTGGGTAGCTCCTGTGTGAAAGGTAAACTGAAGGTCAAGGCCGGTATTTTCACGCAGGAAATCTGCGGCAAGCCTTGGAATGAATTCGATGCCCAGTATCCGCAGAAAACCAAGGCGGATCAACCCTTCACCATGGGCGCTGCGCTGGATGGATGCGACCCCGGCGTCCAAAGTGGAAAGGGTATGCTCTGCACAGACCAGAAATTCCTCGCCGAAACGGGTCAGTGTGGTATTTCTGCCGCTTTTTTCAAAAAGCGGCACGCCAAGTTCTTTTTCCAGCTGGCCAATGGCGTGGCTCAGGCTGGGTTGTGCGATACAAAGATGCTCTGCTGCCTTCGTATAGTGCTGCATATGGGCCAATGTCACAAAATATCGTAAATAAAACAGATTCAAATCAACTTCCTCCCTCCGGTTAATTGAGATTAATATTTCCCGCTAAAGCCGGTATACGTCCGACCATGAAAAATGGCTCAATTAGGGCCAATAAGAGTCAACTAAGGTTAGTATATCTCGAATAATAGAATATATCTATGATTTTATCGAAATTATGCATTTGATAAATAAGTTCTGGTGGATTAAACTAGAAAACGCTGGATATAGCATTTTCTTTATGATTATTCATTCTTTGCAAGGAGGCCTTTTTTATGGAAGAGATACATATAGAAGAGAGAAGAAGAATTTTAAGAGGGGAAGGCGCTCTTTTGATTGCCGTGATTGTTAACACCTTTGGCGTTGTCCTGATGCTGTATTCCGGCTCCGGTATTTCGGCTATCTCCAGTGTCTCCTTTGCTTTTTCGCTGGTATTTCCGCAGCTTTCCCTTGGAACATGGACGTACCTTTTTCAGGGGCTGCTGATCCTCAGCCTGATGATTTTGCGGAAGCGCTTTGTGCCCCAGTATTTATTCAGCTTTGTGGTCGGATTCGTATTTGGCAAATTGCTGGATGTTCATGAACTGTGGATTTCCATGCTGCCGGATGGCCTTTGCTGGCGGATAGGCTACTTTATTGTCAGCTATCTGCTCCTTAACTTTGGCATTGCTCTTTCTAACCGGTGCTGTCTGCCGATTGTACCTACAGATCTCTTCCCGCGGGAACTTTCGCAGATTACCGGAGCGGCATATCCCAAAATCAAGATCAGCTTTGATGTGATTTGCTTGCTGGTGACTGCGGGAATGACATTGCTGTTTCTTGGCCACCTGGAAGGACTGGGCATCGGGACGATCCTTGCGGCATTTACTATGGGAAAGGCCATCGGATGGATTGGCGAAAGGCTGGACCGGCATTTTTGCTTCGTCTCATTGCTGACGGAAAAGCAGGCGGCGGGAATGAGTCCCAGGAGGGCTGTTAACGGGTAAAGAAAGGGGCTGCCGCAATTTTGCGGCAGCCTCTGGCATTATTACACATTGAATCGGAAGAGAACCACATCCCCGTCCTTAATCACATATTCCTTACCTTCGGAACGAACCAGTCCCTTTTCCTTGGCGGCGTTGTAGCTGCCGCAGTCTAAAAGATCCTGATAATTCACCACCTCAGCCCGGATGAAGCCACGCTCAAAGTCGGAGTGGATCTTTCCGGCTGCCTGGGGGGCTTTTGTGCCCATGCGGATGGTCCAGGCTCTGGTCTCCGTGACGCCGGCGGTCAGGTAGCTCATCAGGCCGAGAATCCGGTAGCTGGCGGCGATCAGCTTGTCCAGACCGGATTCGGTAAGGCCAAGCTCCTCTAAGAACATCTCCTTCTCATCATCGTCTAACTGGGCGATCTCTTCCTCGATCTGGGCGCAGATGACGAATACCTCACAGTTATTCTCCTGGGCAAATTCCCGAACCTTCTGTACGTAAGCATTGGACGCGGCATCATCGGCCACATCATCCTCGCTGACGTTTGCAGCAAAGATCACCGGCTTCCAGGTGAGCAGATTTAAGGAATCTACGAAAGCCAGCTGATCCTCATCTTCCAGTTCCATGCCGCGGGCCAGCTTGCCGTCCTCCAGACGGGCCTTAATCTGCTTTAAAAGCTCCACTTCCTTGGCCAGCTCCTTATTGTTGAAGGCACCCTTGGAGGTCTTGACGATACGGCGCTCCAGAATCTCGATGTCAGAGAAAATCAGCTCCAGATTGATGGTTTCGATGTCCCGGATGGGGTCAATGCTTCCGTCTACATGGATGACGTTGGGATCATCGAAGCAGCGCACCACGTGAACGATAGCGTCCACCTCTCGGATATTGGACAAGAACTGATTGCCCAGGCCTTCGCCCTTGGAAGCACCCTTTACCAGTCCGGCAATGTCCACAAATTCAATAACTGCCGGGGTAATCTTCTGGGAGTCATAGAGAGCTGCCAGCTTCTTTAACCGGGGGTCTGGAACGGGAACCACGCCCACGTTGGGGTCGATGGTACAGAAGGGATAATTGGCAGACTCTGCGCCTGCTTTGGTGAGGGAATTGAACAGGGTACTTTTTCCTACATTGGGAAGACCTACGATTCCTAATTTCATTTTATGCTTTACCTGTCCAGAAAGCCTTGATTTTACTGGCTTTCTGCCTTTCTCTATTTTTTATTTACGCCCTTTTTACGCCCTTTTTTTATAACTGGAAGGTGTAGGCGCAGCCGCTTCAAAAAGCTGAACGGCTTTTACCAGTGATTCGTCCGTAACATGAACATATCTGTCCATAGTTGTTTTAATTATTCCATTTGTAACGCTCCTTATAATTTCTCTTTGTATTCGGAGCAAGGTCACAAACGATATTTTCAATCCAATAATTAAACCATTTGTCTACGGTCATATCCGGTGCAGTAACAATTAAGTTGTGACGTTCTTCGTATCTTGCGTCAGCAAGCCAGTTTTTCGCTTCCGGAAGCGTATCAAAATACTTTTCTTTACGCTTGCCGCTTTTATCGTAATATCTTGCGGAATACAACCCGTCCTTTCTTTGGTAAATGCCTTTACTACGGATTCCTTTCTCACTCAAAAAAAGAGTCCAACGCAACTATAGAGTATAGCACAAAGACTCTGTTTTTTCAATCGTAACCCCAAATTCTTTCGCAATCCTGGGGCGTTAAATAATCACCGCTCTGTGGATTATTTGTCATAAAAAAGGTGAACGGTATTGATCAATCAAGGTGGATCCCCTTTTTTTCGTGTAAAGCGCTTTTTTGCACACAGAAAAAGACCGGCCAAGCATCATCAATCATGCTCAACCGGTCTTCCTTTATCATTCCCTATTCGTCATCCCATGGCATCTTACGCTGCATCTCTTCACGTCCCGCCTGCAAAATGGGGTTACATGCCTGGACGCCAGATGCCGCTTGCATCTACATAGAAGCCGTCAGGTGTGCGGGCGTTGGTCCACATGGCGCCATCGGGGCCTACATAGTAGTAATTTCCGTCGGTGTGGTAAATCCACTGATTTGCTGCCATATAGCCGTTTGGCAGGAAGTAGTACCAGATGCCATTGATCTGCTGCCAGCAGGCTGCCGGATAAGTACCGTCATAATTCCGATACCAGTAGCCTACCGAATCCAGCTGCCATCCGGTGGTCGCGCCGGAGGGGCCGGTGGTGGAGGTGGCATTTCCGCGGATATAATTCAGCGTCTCCGTGTCCACGCTCCAGCGCTCGGAGGTGGCCCATTTGCTCTTGTTGGAGGTTACGTACTGATTTACGCTGCGTACCTGGAAGGAGTAATTTCCAGTCTGGGTAATCAGGTTTGCGAAATTAAAGCTGGTATCATATACCTGGATAATATCGCCGACTACGCTGCTTCCTCTCTTTAAACGAACCTCGTAATATGCGGCATTGTAAACCTCGCTCCAGTTTCCGCCGCCGTCATAGTCCCATTCCACATCCTCCGGAACATCGGCCTCAGCGCCGCTGTAGCTTCGCAGCTGAACCGTTACCACTACGCAGGAGCGGTTGTCTCGGATGCTGGCGGAGGAGAAGTATGCGCCCTCGCCGCTTAACTCAAATGCGCTCTTGGAATTGCTTCCGAAATAATAATCATCCTCGGCATACAGCGTAACCTTGACTCTGGGATATTTGCTGCCGGATGTACTGGACAGGAATTCCACATCGTCAACGTAATAAGTACCGTTTGCTGTATCGACCTCTACTTCCCCGTAGGAGGTCTCATCGCCGTAATCAACGGCGGTAAAGGTAAGACCGACCTTCTCGATCTTCGTCCGTTCCTCGGCGGCCATGGCCGGAATCGCGGTGAAGCCAGCCAATGCAGCGGCCAGCAGCCAGGCAGTTAATTTCTTCCATGCTTTCATATGTTCCCCTTCCTTCTCTGCACTTTCATGCTTATTTAAGAAAATTATTTTTTATCTGATTCTATTGTACACGAAAACGCTGGAAAATGCTTGAATTATTTCCAACTTTTCCCCTACATTTTTCTGACATTTTTTTAAGAAATTGTAATATTTACCGGATGCTGGCCTGCCTGGAAGGAAAGGGCAGACCATTTACCGAATGATGGTACGGTTCCCCCTTCCGGTCTTTAAGTAGGCGGGAATGGGGCGGATCTGGATGACAATATTGGCCAGGGGAGAGAACATGGTGACCTTCTCGGGATTGGAGGTGGTCAGGGTTTCATGAATCTCCCGCAGGAAATCGGAGACGCTGGTACATTTGGGCAGTCCCAGGATCCCCAGACCCTCAGGACCGTATTTTTCAAAGGTTTCCTCCACCGAAAGGATCTCGATGGACTGGATGGTGCCGTAAAGGACGATATTAGAATATTCTTCGAATGCCACCTGAACCACACGGCCGATCAGCTCCGCGTGGCGGGCCGGGTCAGTAGATGTCATGGTGGGGGAGCACCAGTAGTCGATAACCGTCAGGTTCTCCGATTCGTAGTTTAATGCGGTATTTGCCCATGCCTCGTTCGCAGTGGGAAGAGAAAGGGCGTTCTGTCTGACAAGTGCCATTTTAGTACCTCCTGCTTTTACGTTTGAATCTATTATAACACGGGGGGCAGACTCTGTTAAGCGCATTTTGGCGGGAAAGAAAAGGAGGGGATGGGGCTGGCTGGATGGAGTCTTAGCCGGGCTGAAAGAATACCCGTTGCAAAAGCCTGCCAGTTGTGCTATATCTATCCAAAAAGGCATGTGCACAGGTTCTCAGGAAATGGGCCTGTGCCAGGGAAAGGGTAGGGTTATACGGATGAAAAAGTCATACGAGATGGACATGTGCAGCGGTCCGCTTTTAGGGAAAATTCTGCTGTACTCCATACCATTAATGCTGTCCAGTATTCTGCAGCTTCTTTTTAATGCGGCGGATGTGATCGTGGTGGGGCGTTTTGCGGGACACCAGTCGCTGGCTGCGGTGGGCTCCACCAGCTCACTGATTAATCTTCTGATTAATGTGTTTATCGGCCTGTCGGTGGGCGCGAATGTGCTGGTGGCCCAGCATTACGGGGCCGGACGGGATGAGCAGGTGAAGGAAACGGTGCACACTGCCGTGACCATCAGCCTGGTCTGCGGCACCTTCCTGATTTTTGTGGGATTGTTTTTGTCGAAGCCGCTGCTGACCCTTATGGGCACGCCGGAGGATGTGCTGAACAAGTCAGCCCTTTATATGCGGATTTATTTTGCCGGTATGCCGGTGCTGATGCTTTACAATTTCGGCTCTGCGGTCCTGCGGGCAGTGGGAGATACCAGACGGCCGCTGTTTTTCCTGGTGATTGCCGGAGTGGTCAATGCGGTGCTGAATCTGATTTTTGTGATTTTCTTCCGGATGGATGTGGCTGGTGTGGCATTGGCTACGGTGATTTCTGAGTGTATCTCTGCGGTGCTGGTGTGCCGCTGTCTGATGAAGACGGAAAGCTCCTACCGGCTGATTCTCTCTCAGCTGGGGATTAATCGAAACGCTCTGCGAAGAATTGCGAAAATCGGCCTTCCTGCCGGTTTTCAGGGAGCGGTATTTTCCATTTCCAATGTGCTGATTCAGTCCTCCATCAATTCCTTTGGCTCTGTGGCCATGGCGGGCAATACGGCTTCGGCCAATCTGGAGGGATTTGTGTACAATGCCATGAATGCCCTTTACCAGACGAATTTAAGCTTTACCAGCCAGAATCTGGGCGGCGGAAAGTACAGCCGTCTAAACCGGGTGCTGGCCCTGTGCCTGGCTACGGTAACCGTAGTGGGGCTGGTGATGGGAGGCGGCTTTGTGCTGGCGGGCCATCAGCTGCTGCAGATTTATTCCTCGGATCCGGAGGTGATCCGGTACGGATTTCTGCGCCTGTCCATGATCTGCGGCACGTATTTCCTCTGCGGCTGGATGGATGTGCTGGTGGGAAGCATGCGAGGTATGGGATATTCTATTATTCCTATGCTGGTTTCCCTGACCGGCGCCTGCGGTCTGCGGATTTTGTGGCTCTTTACCGTGTTCCGGTGGGAGCATACGCTGTTTGTGCTGTATTTGTCCTATCCGGTGTCCTGGTTTATCACCGCTGCCGTGCATTTTATCTGCTTCTGCTATATCCGGAAAAAATTCCCCAAGCGGGATATTTCCATTCCCTCGTAGACGCAGACGGCATAGCTGAGAGGAGTGAGGCAGCCGTGGGGCGGGGCAAGCCTGCAGGGGGCCTGCCGCTCAGTGAGGCAGCTCCCCACGATGCCTGGAAACGGCGGCCTGGTCCATGGAGTGCTGTTCGCGGTACTCTGTGGGCGATAAGCCGTATTCCTTTTTAAATGCCCGGTAATATGCCGTGTAATCATGAAAGCCGTAGGTTTCATGGATCCTGTTCAATGCCATTCCGGAGAGAATGGCATTTTTTGATGCGTGAAGCCGTTTTTTCAGGATATACTGATGGACAGAGATGCCCATATTGTCCTTAAATACATGAGAAATGTGGTATTTGCTCACGAAAAAGAAGCTGGCCAGGCGGTCCAGGGAGAGATCCTCCTCCAGGTGCTGATTGATGTAGTCACAGAGACTGGCGTAAAGGGCGGATTCGTAGGAGGCGGAGGCCGGATTTTCCAGATCATAGGTCAGTCGGTTTAAATACACCAGGAAGGAAGCGATGGATAAGCGCAGGGACAGACTGCGGAATGGACGGCTGTTCTGCTGCTCCTCCAAAAGGGACATGAGAAGCCCCAGGGTCTCCTGGACGGTGATATAATCTGGACGCAGATGAAGTCCTCCCCGTTCTTTGGCCAGGCGGAAGGCGTAGCCATAGCCGTCAGGGTCCTGGCGGCAGAGGGCATCAAAATAAGGCCTGCTGAACCAGAGGACAAACCGGCGGTAGGGCTGGTCGGGGGATACCCGCTCCGCATTGTGGCGGATGCCTGGAGGAATCAGAAGATGGTCGCCTGGCTCCAGCCGGTGCAGCTGACTGCCCAGACGGTAATCGGCCTGCCCCTCCAGAAAAAGATAAAATTCATAATGGTCATGGGAATGGGCTTCCACATGGGATAGGCGGATATCTTTATAATAGAAGATTTCAAAATCCTCGGATTTCATGTACTGCCGGGTGTCAAAGCCGGTGGACAGCTCTTTTTTCATGGGACCTCCTTCCTGAGGCAGGGTGCGGGATCGGGGATACGCGATTTAATCCGCGCTCTTGGTCAATCTGCCGGGAAAAGTAATTAAATTTAGCTATTTCTGGAAAAAACGAAAATGAAAACGATAAAAAGTAAGCATAATTTTATGCTTATTTAGCTATTTTATCATGATACCGCAAGATTTGCAATGTGAGTCACAATTATAACACTGGAAAAGAAATTCGCGGTCAGGTATAATAAGACTATCAAAAACAGCAAAAACAATAAGGAGGAGTTGCAACATGAAATTATCATTCAGATGGTACGGTGACGATGACAAGGTGACCCTGCAGAATATCCGCCAGATTCCGGGGATGCATTCCATCGTGACGGCAGTTTACGATGTTCCTGTAGGCGAGGTGTGGAGCCGGGAGAGCATTGCCGATCTGAAGAAGAAGACGGAGGATGCAGGCCTGCATTTCGAGGTGATCGAGAGCATTCCCGTTCATGAGGACATCAAGCTGGGCAAGCCAACCAGAGACCGTTACATCGAGAACTACTGCGAGAATATCCGCCGTGTAGCCGAGGCTGGCGTAAAGTGCATCTGCTACAATTTCATGCCGGTATTCGACTGGACCAGAACCCAGCTGGATCATGAGCTGGCTGACGGCTCCACCTCCCTGGTATACTATCAGGATCAGGTGGATAAGGTAAATCCCCTGGAGAGCGACAGCGACTTAACCCTTCCCGGATGGGATGCCAGCTACACCAGAGAGGGCTTAAAGGAGGTTGTGGCTGAGTACAATGCCATGACTGAGGAGAATCTGTGGGACAACTTAAAGTACTTCCTGGAGCGCATCATTCCCGTTGCTGCAGAGTGCGATGTAAATATGGCTATCCACGAGGATGATCCCTGCTGGAGCATTTTCGGCCTTCCCAGAATCATCACCGAGGAGAAGAATCTGGACCGTTTCCTGAAGCTGGTTGATGATCCCCACAATGGCATCACCCTCTGCACCGGTTCCCTGGGCTGCTCCAACAAGAACGATGTGGTGAAGATGGCTGCCAAGTATGCCGCTATGGGACGGATTCATTTCGTTCATATGAGAAACGTAGCGATCCTGCCGGACAACCAGGGCTTTGAGGAGAGAGCGCACTTATCCTCCTGCGGCTCCCTGGATATGTTTGCCATCGCAAAGGCACTCTATGACAATGGATTCGAGGGCTATGTAAGACCGGATCACGGACGGATGATCTGGGGCGAGACCGGACGTGCCGGATACGGACTTTATGATCGTGCCCTGGGCGCTACTTATATCAATGGCCTCTTTGAAGCCATTGACAAGATGAGCAAGCTGAGCAAGTAATTGAGCAAGTGATATTTTCCATTGCCCGGCTGCAGGACTTTTGCCGCAAATCGGCATACGCCAGTTGGCGGCAGAAGGTTGATTGCAGCCGGGCAAAATTGTGGGCAGAAAAGGAGAAATAAGCCATGGCATTACCATTTGGAACAGATTTAACGGGAAAGACTGCAGTAATTACCGGAGCAGGCGGCGTGCTCTGCGGCATGTTTGCCAAGACACTGGCAGAGGCCGGAGCGAAGGTTGCCGTATTGGATTTAAATGAGGAGGCCGCTGAGAAGGTGGCAGAGGAGATCCGCCAGGCAGGCGGCACAGCCAAGGCCTACAAGGCAAACGTGCTGGAGAAGGAAAACTTAGAGGAGGTTCACGCCAAAGTATTGGCTGAGCTTGGTCCCTGCGACATCCTGATTAACGGCGCCGGAGGCAACAATCCCCGGGCTACCACCACCAAGGAGTATTTCGAGCTGGGCGACATTGAGTCCGACACCATCTCTTTCTTTGACCTGGATCAGAAGGGCGTGGAGTTTGTATTCAACCTGAATTTCATCGGAACCCTGCTGCCCAGCCAGGTGTTTGCCAAGGACATGATCGGCCGTGAGGGCTGCAATATCCTGAACGTATCCTCCATGAACGCCTTCACCCCGCTGACCAAGATTCCGGCTTACAGCGGAGCAAAGGCAGCCATCAGCAATTTTACCCAGTGGCTGGCCGTACATTTTTCCAAGGTGGGCATTCGTGTAAATGCCATCGCCCCCGGCTTCTTTGTGACCAAGCAGAACGAAAAGCTGCTGTTCAATGAGGACGGAACGCCTACAGCCAGAACGGCTAAGATCCTGGCGGCTACCCCCATGGGACGGTTCGGCGAGGCCGAGGAATTAAACGGCGCCCTGCTGTTCCTGCTGAATAACCAGGCGGCTGGCTTTATCACCGGCGTGGTGATTCCGGTGGACGGCGGATTTGCTTCTTACTCTGGGGTATAACCGATTCAAAAAATGAAATTTTCGATAGAACCGGCGTGGTGGAAATCACGCCGGTTTTTGCAGAAGAGCCTGACTGACCATTACATAAGGTCAGTCAGGCGTTTGCTGTAAAAGAAATGATGAACCAACTGGTCATATTCCTTCCATAAGGGAAGTGTTTTGCAATGAGCGGCTCGTTCACAGGGAGGCGCGCCATCAGTCAGGCAGCTGACTGTCGCCAGCGAACCTTCCATCCATTCTAGTATTTCACCGATGATATATTCCTCTGGTTCTCGGCAAAGGACATAGCCCCCGCCATGTCCTCCGTGCCCGGAAACCATTTTCCCCTTAACTAGTTCTTTTACAATGATCTCCAGATATTTCTTTGAAATTCCCTGACGGGCAGCAATATCTTTCAAGGGGATATATCCCTCACCGTTATGTTCTGCCAAGTCAACCATGACTCGCAATGCATATCTTCCTTTTGTAGAAATCATGTTTCTCACCTCTTTCCGCCTATTGTACCATAGGGTCAACAGGGAAAACAATGGAGAAATGTATGTAATTTCCTGAAAACCTATTGACATAGTAGGTCGATAGATATATAATCATGTCCATAAAAATGATTTATGAAAATGTGAAAGGCGGCGAAAGTGATGACCAGATACAATGCTTATCAGGTAAAAATGAACATGTGTTGTCGAATGCTGAACTCCCGGACATATTATATGGCAGGGGGTGAATTGTTGTGCCCATTGTGCATCTGTTCGCCTCAACACATTGCTTGATCAATCAGCATAATGTCAGCCATTTGTCCGGGAGCTTATCAGGAGCTTCCGGTTTTTGCTTTTTAAAAACCGATTCCGCTTAAAGAGAAAATATATTTGCAAAGGAGATTAAGATGATGAGTGAATATAAATTTGAAACCTTACAGCTCCATGTAGGACAGGAGCAGGCAGACCCGACCACCGATTCCAGAGCAGTGCCCATTTATCAGACCACTTCCTATGTATTCCATAATTCGGCTCATGCAGCTGCCCGGTTTGGTCTGGCGGACGCTGGCAACATTTACGGACGTTTGACGAACTCCACGCAGGAGGTCTTGGAAAAGAGAATTGCTGCTCTGGAAGGGGGCGCTGCGGCATTGGCTGTGGCCTCCGGTGCAGCCGCAATTGCTTACACTATTCAGGCTCTGGCACAGAAGGGCGATCACATCGTCTCGCAGAAAACAATTTATGGTGGAAGTTACAATCTGCTGGCGCATACACTGCCTGCCTACGGCATTGAAACAACCTTTGTGGATGCCCATGATCTGGCCGAGGTGGAGACAGCGATCCAGCCCAACACCAAAGCAATTTATTTGGAAACACTGGGTAATCCGAATTCGGATATTCCGGATATTGATGCCGTTGCTGCCATTGCACACAAGCATGGGCTGCCGCTGGTGATCGATAATACGTTTGGTACTCCTTATCTGATTCGTCCTATTGAGCACGGCGCAGATATTGTGGTGCATTCCGCTACTAAATTTATCGGCGGTCACGGAACCTCTCTGGGCGGCATAATTGTGGACTCCGGCAAATTTGATTGGAAAGCCAGCGGAAAATATGCGCCGATTGCAGAGGCAAATCCCAGCTACCATGGAGTTTCCTTCGTGGATGCTGCAGGTGCAGCAGCTTTCGTTACCTATGTTCGGGCAATTCTGCTGAGAGACACCGGCGCAGCAATTTCGCCGTTTAATGCATTCCTGCTGCTTCAGGGCGTAGAAACCCTTTCCCTGCGGCTGGAACGCCATGCTGAGAATACCAAGAAGGTTGTGGAATTTCTCTCCCGGCATCCGCAGGTTTCCAGGGTCAGCCATCCTTCCCTGCCGGAACATCCTGACCATAAGCTGTATGAGAAGTATTTCCCCAACGGCGGCGCTTCCATCTTCACCTTTGAAATCAAGGGCGGTCAGGAAGCGGCATGGAAGTTTATTGACAATCTGAAAATCTTCTCACTGCTGGCCAATGTGGCAGATGTGAAGTCATTGGTCATCCATCCTGCCACCACCACCCACAGCCAGTTAAACGAAGATGAACTGGCAGATCAGGGAATTACGCCCGGCACGATTCGTCTGTCCATCGGAACAGAGCATATTGATGACATTATTGCAGATCTGGAAAACGGATTTGCGGCAGTTAGATAGGGAGGAAACAATTATGGCAAACATTTATAAGGGCGCATTGGGGCTAATTGGAAACACCCCTCTGGTAGAAGTGATTCATCTGGAAAATAGCGAACAGTTGAAGGCAACGGTGCTGGTCAAGCTGGAGTATTTTAACCCGGCAGGCAGTGTAAAGGACCGTATTGCAAAGGCGATGATCGAGGATGCGGAGGAAAAGGGACTGCTGAGGTCCGGCTCTGTCATCATCGAGCCGACCTCTGGCAACACCGGCATTGGCCTTGCGGCCATCGCCGCCGCCAAAGGCTATCGTCTGATTATTACAATGCCGGAAACCATGAGCGTAGAGCGCCGAAATATTTTGAAATCTTATGGCGCAGAGTTGGTTCTTACCGAAGGTTCCAAAGGAATGAAGGGAGCCATAGCTAAGGCCGAGGAACTGTCCAGGGAAATTCCCAACAGCTTTATTCCAGGGCAGTTTGTGAACCCTGCCAATCCGGCAATCCATAAGGCAACTACCGGCCCAGAGATCTGGCTAGATACCGACGGAAAAGTTGATATTTTCGTAGCCGGTGTCGGTACGGGCGGCACAATCACCGGTGTAGGCGAATATCTGAAGCAGCAGAAGCCGGAAGTGCAGATTATTGCTGTGGAGCCTGCGGATTCTCCGGTATTGTCCGAAGGCAGAAGCGGTTCTCACAAGATTCAGGGCATTGGTGCCGGTTTTGTACCGGATGTACTGAATACGCATGTGTACGATGCAGTTTTTCCTGTGAAAAACGAGGAAGCCTTTGCTGCTGCGAAGCAGCTGGCAAAGACGGAAGGTATATCAGTCGGCATTTCCTCCGGCGCAGCCCTTCATGCGGCAATTGAGCTGGCAAAGAAGCCGGAAAATCAAGGCAAAACCATTGTAGCGCTGCTGCCGGATTCTGGCGATCGGTATTATTCTACAGCATTGTTTACGGAATAAACCTACACGCGCCCGGCGGACGGGTGCACTACCAATCCATGAAAGTTTGGCGGGCGCATGGGGCATCCCTGAATTTATGCCGCCTATCCGGCAGCGGACTTTCAGAGGAAATATCTTTGAGGATTGATAAATAAAAAGAAGGGATAGAAGAATAGCGCGGACTGTGTTAAACTGAATATGTTTCCTGTGGCAGACCGGTAATAAGAGGGAAGAGAAAGGACGGCGGCAGCGTGAGGATGGAGATTACGTATATTGGGCACAGTGGATTCTTGGTGGAGACGGAGCAGGCTCTTCTGCTTTTTGATTACTATCAGGGGGAGATTCCGCCTCTTGCGGACACAAAGCCATTGTACGTCTTTGCCAGCCACCGGCATGGCGATCATTTTAATCCCCAGGTGTTTGAACTGGCCAAGGAGCACCCGGAGATTTGCTTCGTCTTTTCCCGGGACATCTGGCGCAGCCGTGTGCCGGAGGAAGTGCAGGATAAGCTGGCGTCCTTAAAGCCCCGGCAGCAGTGGCAGGATGGGCGGCTTCAGGTCACTACCCTTAAATCTACCGATGAGGGGGTGGCGTTCCTGGTGGAGACAGAGGGCATGACCATCTATCATGCAGGAGATCTGAATGACTGGCGCTGGGAGGGAGAGCCGGAGGGCTGGAACCGGCAGATGCAGGAAAACTACCGGAAGAATCTGGAGGTTCTCCGGGGCCGCAGGATTGACGCGGCCTTCGTGCCTCTGGATCCCCGTCAGGAAAAGGATTACTGCCTTGGAATGGATTATTTTCTGGAAACGGCGTGCCCGCGGAAGGTATTTCCTATGCACTGCTGGGAGGATTACGGCATTATTGACCGCTGGTTTGCGGAGCATCCGGACAGCCCCTTCCGGGACTGCGTGGTGAAGATTGGCGGGCGAGGCGAGAGGTTTATGGTGGAAGCGGAGGCGTGAGTGCAGCCGGTTTGGTAGAGACAGACACGGAGAGAGACAGAAACAGGGGGACAAGACAAAGATGCCAAGGGCAGGATTTACAGCAGAAGCAGACTTGCTAAGGAGAGGGAGAAGATATGGAGATAAGAGTAAGACTTGCAGAAGAGCAGGATGTGGACCGTGTTGCCGCACTGTATGAGCGGCTTCACGATTATCTGGAAACCCATGAGAATCATCCCCGGTGGATACGAGGGATTTACCCAGTCCGGGCCCATGCGGAGGAAAGCTTTGCCCAGGGAGAGCTGTATATCGCCGAAGTGGACGGAGAAGTGGTGGGAAGTGTGATTTACCTCCATGAGCAGGAGGAGGTCTACGATCAGGTGGACTGGCCTGTGGAGGTCGCACCGGACAACGTCTATGTGATCCATGTGCTGGCCGTCCGCCCCGACTATTTCGGAAAGGGCGTGGGTAAAACTCTTCTTGACTATGCCTGCAGTATGGGGAAGGAAAAAGGAATCGGGGCGGTACGCCTTGATGTGTTTGAGGAGAATTTTTCCGCCATACGGCTGTATGAAAAATGCGGATTTGCCTATCGGGGGACCATTGACCTGGGACTGGAAGAGAAGTATGGTTTGAAATGGTACCGCGTCTATGAAAAGCTATTATGATGCGTATTAGAATGATTGCGGATTCATAGAGCAAATTGCTGAGGGGCACGAAAATCCGGCGATTCAGAAAAAAGCTTGGATTAATAGGAGGACGAAAAAATGAATTTTCAGTTTGCACACTATAATTACAATGTTATGGATTTAGAGAAATCCATCCGCTTTTACCAGGAGGCCCTTGGCCTTAAGGAGGTGCGGCGGAAGGAAGCGGCAGACGGCAGCTTTATCCTGGTTTACTTAGGGGATGGGGCCACGGGTTTCCAGCTGGAGCTGACCTGGTTAAGAGACTGGGAGAAGGATCATTACGATCTTGGGGACAATGAGATCCACCTGGCCTTTGTCACCGATGACATGGAGGCTGCCCATAAAAAGCATGAGGAGATGGGCTGCATCTGTTATGAGAATCCGGAGATGGGGATTTACTTTATCAATGATCCCGATGGGTATTGGCTGGAGATTGTTCCGGCGAAGTAATGAAGAAATGAACGAATGAATTGCTGAAGAAGGAATAGCCTGGAAAAATCAGCCCATGCAAATCGTATTATGTGATTTGCATGGGTTGATTTTTGTATGACTACGTACGCCTGGCGGCGCACGTCTCTGCGGTATGTTGATTTATGGTATGGAATTATAAATCTGCCCCGGATTCAGCGGCAGCCCCTTGTAGTAGGCCAGTTCGCTGACGGTCACCAGCTGAAAGCCCTGGGCGGTGAGGGCGGGAACCAACGCTTCCACGGCTTCGGCGGTGGAGGTGTACAGCTCGTGCATCAGCACAATGTCGCCGTCCTTCACCTTTCCCATCACGGCATTGATTACGGACTGGGCGTTGCGGTTTTTCCAGTCCTTGGTGTCCACGTTCCAGAGGATGATGGGCATATTTACGTTGGCCAGCACGGTACTGTTTTTGTTGCCGCCGGGAAGGCGCATCAGGGTGGGTCGCACGCCGGTGACTGCCTGGATGGTATTGTTGCAGGCCTCCACCTGGGCACGGATGCTGTCAGCGCCCAGCTGATTTAAGTATTTGTGATCCTGGGTATGGTTTGCTACCTCAAAGCCCTCATTGACCATCCGCTGCACCTCTGCGGTGTAGCTGGGAACCCGGTTGCCTACCATGAAGAAGGTACATTTGCCGCCGTACTGGTTCATCACGTCCATAATCCGGTTTCCCACAGGAGCGTAGGGGCCGTCATCAAAGGTCAGGGCGATCATGGGCTTCGTAGGGTCAAGGGCACGGATCCCGGCGGGAAGCTGCGGGACTGGCTGGGCGGTTTCGGGCAGGGGCTCGGTCAGCTCACCGGTTTGGCCCTCGGGGAGGGTTCCGTCAGGGGAGGCGTTGGGGTCTGTCATGGCCCCTGCCTGTGTTGGGTCTGCTGCGACATTAGGCTGTGTCGGGTCTGCGGCTGTGCCTGCCTGCGTCAGATCAGCAGCGGTGTCTGCGCCTGTGCTGGTCTGATCTCCGCTGACAACTGCGCCTGCGTCTGTACCTGCTGCGGTCTGATCTCCGCTGGCAGCTGCGCCTGCACTGGTATCTGTACCGGTGAGACTTCCTGCGCCGCCGTTCGCGGCCTGTCCTTCACCTGACGTTCCATTTTCCAGGTTTTCTCTCTGGGTCTGCCCGTTCTCATCCACCCGGATAATCATGGTGGCTCCGTTTGCGATTGGGCTTGCGCCGTAGGCTGTCTGGAAGGTCAAAAGACTTGCCAGAAGCCCGGCGGCAAAGATGGCCTTACATGTTTTTCTCATCATAAAAACCCCCTTAATTAAAGTTTATTTGCTGTCCTTTATTGTACAATGAATGAAATAAAGATACAACTTAATAAATCTTTAACTAAGGGGGAAAGCTCTGCTACCGTTACAGTTCACGCTGGACGTGAACTGCAACGAAATCCAGCCCATTCCAAATCGCCTGCGGCGATGGGCTGGATTCTTTGGCCACTTTTCATGTACTGGTCTGGCATTTTCAGCAAGTGAAAATGCCAGGCATGAACAGAAACCTGCTATCTCTCCGTCCCAAAGGGAACCACGCCTTTTACTGCATCGGCAGGCAGGATTTCCGCGTCGTCGTTGTCGATATCGATGAGATGGTAGCGGTCATTTCCCATGTGCAGCTCCTTCATGTAGGTCAGCTGGCGCAGGCCGTGGCGGGATTCCATTCGGCAGACCAGATCCTTGTGGTCCTTCTCCTTAAGAGCGTATACCAGATCCACGGAGGCCTGGTCTGCGGCCAGGATATCCAGAGAGGCCAGGATGCCGATATTGGGGGTGACCACCGGCATGGCTGCCGTGCCCTCACAGTCGCAGGAAACGGACATATTGCGGAGGACATTGACAAAGGCGATGCGGGGAGCAAAATGATCCACCACAGCTTTGGCGGATTCCATCATCCGCTCCATAAATTCCTCGTTGGAAATGTCCCACATGTCCAGGGAGCCGGGGGTGGTGTGAATCATGGCCTTGCCGATGCGCCCGTCGGCACAGCCGATGCCGATATTCTTGGCTGAGCCGCCGAAGCCGCCCTTTGCGTGGCCCTTAAAATGGGTGAGCACGAAAAGGGAATCGTAGTTGGTAAGATTTTTCCCCATATGCATCTCGGTAAACCATTTGCCGTCCTTTACCGGCAGGGTGACGGTGCCGTCCTCATCCATGATATCCACCGGGCAGAAGGTCCAGCCGTTGACCTTCAAGGTTTCCTGATGTCCCTCGGTGGTGTAGCGGTCGCCCTCGTAGTAAGTGTTGGTTTCCACGATGAAGGCGCCGGGCAGGTCATTTTTGATGAGGCTTTCTACCCAGGTATGAGGGATAATGTTGGGGCCGTTTTTCTCGCCGGTGTGAAGCTTGACGGCGATCTTTCCGGAGACGGCGTTTATTACGCGGCTGGAAATCTTACGGAGTCCTTCTGCAGAAAGATCTCTCGTGAAATACACCAGAGATGTTTCGCCGGAGCGCTGGCTGTAAGGAATATAGCGGTCGCCGCCCGTTCCGGGCAGGATTTTCTGAATTGCCATGGTAAATTCCTCCTTGATCGAAAATTGCTGAAGCTGGAAAATTCGGCTTCCTTATCTCTTATACCATACACCATAAAGTGAACTTTAAGTCAAGGTTTTTTTCTGCTTCTCCTTCCACCACAGATAGGACATGACGTAAGGAATGGCGGAGGCGGCCATGATGAAAATCATGCTCAGGATGAAGGCGGGTTTTAGGGGAAGGAGAAGAATGGACAGGACCATCACAGCACCGGCAATGACAAAGAGTCTTCCTCCAAGCCGGTGGGTGCGGCGCCAGACCTCCTCATCGGAAAGGGCCCAGGGCGTCTTTATGCCCATGTAAAAGTTGCTCTTAATTTTGGGCATCACATTTCCTATGCCCATCAGCAGAAGGCCTACCATGACGGCGACGATGTGGCTTACGGCAATCCGCCCGGGAAAGAAAGAAGCCAGAAGAATCAAGGCGGCGGCAGCGGCGATAAACAGCTGCATAACCACGCAGAAGCCATCGTAATATTTCCCGAATTTCCGGTAATTCTCCCGTCGGGGGTCAATCCGGGGACAGAAGTCAAAAAGAGGGGCAAAAATCAGTCCCATACCGGAAATCAGCCAGATTTCGTATTTCTCACCATAGGTTACCGTGCCGTCCATCCCCCAGTTGGTGGGGATCTGCTCCGGCAGATGGCGGTAAAGGCAGGCAGTTACGGCCGCCATGAGAAGGGGAATCAGGTAAGCCATAATGCGGAGTTTTTTATTTTTCATGTCAGTTTTCTCCTTTCAGTTCCAGAATCCACCGGAGAATATCGTCCATCACTGTGGTATTCAGGGTGTAGTAAATGTATTTCCCTTTCTTTTCCCCATCGATGATGCCTGCCTGCTGCAGGATCGAAAGATGATGGGAGATAGTTGCGCCGGTCATGGGAAAGTGGGAAACAATCTCACCGGCTGATAGAGGGCCGTCCTTCAGCAGGTTCAGGATTTCCCGCCGGGTAGGATCGGACAGTGCTTTAAAGGTATCGCCAAATGCCAAGGCATCTCCTCCCTTCTCTCCAAGTTTTTTTTCGCTTTTTTCCCGCTGCTGCATTTCTGCTGCTTCTTCTTCCCGGCAGGGCCTCTGCCAGTTTCCAGAATTCCCTGGAAGGAAGATACAACGGAAATGAATAGTTTGATATTTAGAAAAATATCTAAATAAAAAATAGCACAAAATAATTCCCCTGTCAATGCATTTGCAGCAGGGGAATTAATTGACTGTTTTTTGCTGAAAATCTGGATGGAAGCGCCATGAGCATCCTGGGAGCCAGGATGTCCGTGCGACTGTAAATTTCCTCATCATCCCGGAAGAAGCGGAGTCAGAAGCGTTTGGATAACGGCCTCCGCGCTTTTCTCTTCTGCCAGAAGGGTAAGCTCCGGTTCATGGATATGTTCCAGGTAATGAGCATCGGAATTGCTGATAATCCGGCAGTGCTCCAGATACGGATGATCCCGCTTCAGCTGGTGCAGTTTTTTCAAATCCTTTACCTCAGCAGTGGTAAATTTGCTGTCCGGAGGAATCATTCCCAGACTGGAAAGAAGGCTGGTGGAGGATTTGTCAATGTGGGCGGGGAACATGACGCCGTCAAAGGAGCGCACCAGCTCCCAAAGCCCTTCAAAGGAAATTTCCGTGCTGTTGATTAGAAGATTGGGAATGGTTCCGCAGATCTGATCCTGGCAGTCATAAATCAGCTGGCGGCCGAAAATCTCTTCCTTGTTGGGGAAGGGGACCAGGCGCTGATAAACATACTGGTCAAAATCCAGGGCCGCCTCCAGCCGGGCAAAGAGGCAGACCGCATGGATCTCCTCGGCAGTGGTCAGTTCCATCCCCGGGATGGCTAAAACGCCGTATTCTCTGGCGGCGGCCATCAGGGCCGGGCAGTTTTTGCTGGAATTGTGGTCAGTGAGGGCAATCACGTCCAGGCCCAGTACCGCCGCCATACCAGCGATATTGGCCGGGGTCATCTCTTCATCCCCGCAGGGGGAGAGGCAGGAATGAAGGTGCAGGTCGTAGGTAAGGCTCAGCATGGGCGCTCACCGGTATCTGGAGTTTCTCCGGCATCAGGAGCATCACTGGCACCGGGGGTCTCACCGGCATATGGAGCTTTGCCAAAACAGGGAGCAGCGCCGGAAACAGCCCCTTCCCCAGAAAGCAGCCGGTGGACGGCCAGAGCCGCCTGAAAGATGGGAAGCTCTGTCTTGAGTACCGTGATCCCCTGGATTTTTGCCTTGGAAGCGGCCACATCATCCAGAAGGCAGCCCTCGGCCATAATGACGCAGGCCGCGTCAGTTAAGGAGGCCACGGCCAGCGTATTCATGTTGCCCATGACCGTCACCCAGGCGCAGCCTGCAGGAGCGCGTCCCATGGCTACGCTCAAAAGGTCGCAGCAGAAGGGAACGGTGATTTCCCGCTCCGTATCATCCCCCTCATTCAGCAGGCCGAAAAGCTCGCTGTCAATCAATTGCCGGACAGTATACATGGGTTAAGAATCCTCCTTTTCTTCTATAGGGGTGTTTTGCTGATGGACTGTGTTCCGAACTGCCCCTGTCCTGCCAGATGCCTCAGCGCCAGATGCTTCACTGCCAGATGTCCCACTGCTTGAAGTGTCCGTGCTCTGAGACGCTATCTTATCCCCGTCATCCTCCTGCCCGTCTAACAGGCTCATCTCATCGGAAATCCTGTGGATATATTCTTTGAGTATCCGCAGAGTCTCCTGGCCGCCCCGGTCGCCTGCGGCCAGGTCATCGGCCAGGGTGGATACCTCCTCCGACAGACGGTGGAGGTTTTCGCGGAGATAATAAACGCAGTCCGTTTCCTGGGCCTGCCCCCGGACAATGTCCTCGGCCAGAGCCTTGCAGGTGGGCGCGCCGCAGGAACCGCAGTCCAGGCCGGGAAGCTTTTTGCACAGCCGCTCCACCTGGTTTAAGCGGGTGAAGCTTTCCATCATGGTATTCCCCAGACGGAATACCGGCTCATACTGTACGCCGGTGGTCCAGGGAATCAGCTCCTCGGCTTCCTGGCTCATGTGGGTGCGGGCCACCGGCATGTACCGGCGGAGCCGCTTAAGCTTAGTCTCGGCCACGTATGGATTTTCCACCGTAAGGATGCCGCCTACGCAGCCGCCGTTGCAGGCATTCAGCTCAATAAATTCCAGATTGGTAAACTTCTGATCCTCCAGATCCTCCAGTACCCGGATCACGTTCTCAATGCCATCGGCGGCCAGATAATTTTCCGAGAGAAGGCCGCTGGACTCGCCGCCGCTCCGTCCCCAGCTGATGCCGATTTTCCCGGAGGTGCCGATTTCTGGGTAGTCCTTGCCCACCGCCTTCATCCTGGACAAAAGCTGCGGGTAAATATCCTTGATGGCAAGTACCCGGTCCACCTGGCTGAATTCATTGCCCAAGGGGGACTTCACATAGGTCACCTTGGAGGGGCAGGGAGAGATGAAGAAAATGCCGATCTTTTCCCGGGGCAGTCCGGTCTTTTTCATGGCCTGGCTGACTGCAAGCATGGCGGCCACCTCCACCGGCGGGTTTAAGGGCAGCATGTGGGAGATCAGATTGGGGAAGCGCACCCGGATCAGCCGCACCACAGAGGGACAGGCCGTGCTGATAAAGGGAAGCTGGTCCCGGTGGGTGGTGATGTAGGTGCGGGTGGCCTCCGACACTAACTCCGCCGCCGCGCTGACCTCAAACACATCGTCAAAGCCCATGAGAAGAAGGGCGTTTAAGACGATATTTACATCGTCCAGATTGTTGAACTGGCTGTAAAGGCTGGGGGCGGGAAGGGCCACGGTGTATTCATACTGCTTGATGGCATCCGGCCGGTCATAAATGGCGTATTTCGCATGATGGGGACAGACGCGGATGCACTCGCCGCAGTCGATGCAGAATTTGCTGTTGATCTGGGCTTTTCCGTTCCGCACCCGGATGGCTTCCGTGGGGCAGCGCTTGATGCAGTTGATGCAGCCCTTGCAAAGGTCCGGATCCAGACGGACAGAATGATAAAATTTATCCATTAAATATTCACCACCATTGTAATTTTCGTGCCTACGCCGATTGTTGTCTCGATATCCATGGAATCGGTGTATTTTTTCATGTTGGGAAGGCCCATGCCTGCGCCGAAGCCTAAGGAGCGGACCTCATCCGGGGCGGTGGAATAACCGGCCTGCATAGCCAGCTCCACGTTGGGAATTCCCGGGCCCACATCATCCAGCACCATAATGATCTTTTCCGGGGTAATGTCCACACGGATTTCGCCGCCCTTGGCGTGGATAACCATATTGATCTCCCCCTCGTACATGGCAATTGCCACCTTGCGGATGGCTTCCGGGTTTACCCCCATCTGCTTAAGCTTCCGCTTTACATCGCTGCTGGCTTCTCCTGCCCGGGTAAAATCATCGGGCGAAATAGGATAAGTCAGGTGAATTGCATCATCCATTAGATTGCACCTCCGCCAAGTCCGGCTGCGTAAAGCATGCCGCATGATGAGAACATCCGGTGCCCGGTGGCCAGAACCACCAGCCCACGGTCACGGGCCATCTCAATTACCGAGTCATCCGGAACCTTTCCGCGGACGAAGACCAGACAGACTATGTCTAACATCTCGGCGGTGCGGATAACCTGAGGATTGCACAGGCCGGTGAGAAGCACAGAGTGATCCTTGGAAAAGGCAAGTACATCACTCATCATGTCAGAACCGCAGGCGGAGCGCACCTCCTGGTCCATCTGGTCCTCACCGGCAAGAACGCGGGCGTTTAAGATCTCTTTTACATCGTTCACGGTCATAGAAGATTCTCCTTTTCAATGTGGATTAGGTGTAATTAAGCGGGCGCCCTCACGCATTTTGGCGGCGGGAGGGCGGAAAACAGTTAAAATCATTATACTACGAATTACGTGGAGGGACAAGAATTGTTGGTGAAAATGTATAATTTTTGAAGATTTGAAAGAACAATAATGTGCAAAAGGCCATCCGCGGCATATTTGCCCTGGATGGCCCTCTGAGGAGCGGTAATTTTCTTTTTCTTACTGCGGTGAAGGAATCTCCCACACCACGCAAGTATGGGGGGCAAGCCTGCGGCTGATCCGGCCTTCACAAGCGGCTTCTTCTCTGCCGTCCCACAGATCAAGAAGCTTGCAGGCAGCGGCATTTTCCCAATCCAGTTCTTCCACCCAGTCCAAACTCACCTCCCGCTCCGCATCACTTAAATTAAAGAAGGCAAGGTACCGGCAGCCGGTTTCGGGATTTACCGCAGTCCATACCGCCTCATTCTCATCAAGCCGCTGCTGCCTTGCGGGGCAGGGGAGCATATCAAGGATCTTTTGGTTGGTCAGCAGGGAAAGGGTCTGCTCATCCATCATCGTCAACTCCGCGCCTAACATCAGGGGTGAGCCGAAGATGCACCACAGGGTCATCATGGTGCGCTGCTCCGCAAAGGTCAGGCGGGTAAAACGTTCCTGGCCGAAGCCCTTTCCGATACGGCCCAAGGGGAGCATATCGCAGTCCGGATAGCAGCCGGGAGATACGTGATCCTGCCACAGCTGGCAGCGGGAAAACATATCTTTAAGAAAATGCCATTCATCCCAGAAATCATCAGTAATCCGCCACATGTTGGCGTGCTTTTCATAGAACCAGGCCTGGTCGATTAATGCCGGGCCGGGGGAAAGGGAGAGGACGATGGGGCGGCCGCAGCGGCGGATGGCATTGGCCAGCATGCGGATCTCGGCCTTGCCGGAGGCGGGATCGGCAGATCCGGCGGGCAGGCCGGGATTATTGTTGGTATTGCAGATATTGTCGCATTTGATAAAGTCCACGCCCCAGGATGCGTAAAGCTCCAGCAGGGAATCGTAGTAGGCCTGTCCCTCCGGCGTGTCCTTTACGCCGTACATGTCCGGGTTCCAGCCGCAGATGGAATAGGCATCGGCAATCTGATCAGCGGCAGCATCAGTTCCCTTTACCGGCTGGTGCAGGTGGGCGGCCAGCCGGGGGATGCCCCGCATGATATGGATGCCGAATTTCAGCCCTAGGCTGTGGACGAAATCGGCAAGTGGGCCAAAGCCCTTCCCATCAGCGCTGGAAGGGAAGCGCTCCGGGTCAGGAAGCAGGCGGGAATACTCGTCCATTTCCAGATGGGAAAAGGGAATGTACTGATACTGATCCCGCATAGAGCCGGGTCGGGAGGCGTACCACTGGATATCCACAACCACATATTCCCAGCCAAAGGGCTTTAAGTGATTGGCCATCCAGAGAGCATTTGCCTTGATCTGCTCCTCGTTTACGGTCGTGTCATAATAGTCATAGCTGTTCCACCCCATGGGCGGCCGCGGGGTAAAATGATTCTTATTCATGAGTTCCTCCTTGATAGTATAAATTTGATGATACTATTTGATGCTTGCAGCTGTCGGTAAGATTCATTATAATCAGGATAATTCCGTGGGAAAAGAAGGAAAATTTGATATGAAAGGGTATTTTTTTGATGGACTATGAGCTGGGACTTTTCGGTGTTCTCAATGCGGATGCCATGGAGGAGGAGCCGCTCCTTCTTCTGGACGGGGGCATCGAGCGAAGGAAGAATGAGCATTACGATTTTGACAGCCGGCAGAGGGGCGGCTTCGGCGGGTATCTGTTTCAGTATACTCTTCGGGGAGAGGGGGTATTTATCCGCAGCGGGAGAGAGTACCGGGTAAAGCCGGGCTGCGGGTTCTTTATTGCTTTTCCTGAGGACAGCCGGTATTTTCTGCCCAAGGAGCCGGATGCGGAGTGGGAGTTTTTATATCTGCACTTTTCCGGCCAGGCGGCGGCGCCCTTTGCCAGGCGGCTTTCGGCTGCGGCAGGGGATTTGCTGGTTCTGGATGAAGGCAGCGGGCCGGTGGTCATGGCTCTGGGACTGCAGAAGAGGCTTTTGGCAGGCGGGCGGCTTAAGCCTTATGAGGGAGGGGAGTTTCTCTATCGCTTTCTCTGCGCTCTGCTGCGGGAGGCAGAGGCGCCGGGGGAAGTGGTCAAAAGCCCATTGGTGAGCCAGGCGGCAGAGTGCATGCGCCGGGACTTTTCCCGGCTTCAGGGAATCGAGGAGACGGCGCGGCTTCTTGGGGTATCTCCGGCACATCTGTCCCGCTGCTTTAAAAAGGAGATGGGGATTACCCCGGTGGAATTTCTCACCCGCCAGCGGATACAGGCAGCCATGAATGCCCTTCTGGGGACGGATAAGACAGTGGAGGAGATTGCCAGAGAGAATGGATTTTCCAGCGGCAATTATTTCTGCCGGGTATTCCGCCGCAGCACAGGCATAAGCCCGGCAGTCTACCGAAGCCGGAGAGGCCCGGTTCGCTGAGAGGGAAAACTGCGGCGCTCTATGTGCGAATTTTATATACAAAACCGACAATTTAGCAAAAGGAAAATTGCATCTTTTTTCAAGCAGTATGAAATAATGTGGATTTTTTCACAATTACATGATAGAATATAGCTACATTGCATAATTTGCAACGACGCTGGAAAAGAGCGGTCTGCGGATTCCGCAGATACGAAATAAGGAGGTTTCACAATGGCTTGCAAAAAACAAACAGTTCCCTTCTCCGGAACGAAGGAGCAGGAGGAGGCTCTGAAGAAGGTTATCGCCGAGCTGAAGGATACGCCTGGAGCTCTGATGCCCATTATGCAGAAGGCCCAGGAAATTTACGGTTACCTGCCCATTGAGGTTCAGACCATGATTTCCGATGAGACGGGCACTCCCCTGGAGAAGATTTACGGCGTAGCCACATTTTATTCCCAGTTTGCCCTGCAGCCCAAGGGCAAGTACAAGATTTCCGTCTGTCTGGGTACAGCCTGCTACGTTAAGGGCTCCGGAAATATTTTTTCCAAGCTGGAGGAGATTCTGGGAATCACCAACGGCGAGTGTACGCCGGATGGAAAGTTTTCGCTGGATTCCTGCCGCTGCGTAGGTGCCTGCGGACTTGCGCCCGTTATGATGATTAATGATGAGGTTTACGGCAGACTGGTGCCGGATGATATCCCCGGGATCCTGGCCAAGTATAAATAGCCGATGATGCCGGAAATTTCCCTGAATATACTGGATGTGGCGGAGAATTCCACCAGGGCGAAGGCGACGCTTGTGGAGATTTCCATCATTGCCGACCGGACGGCCGACCGGCTGACGGTGGTCATCGAGGATAATGGCTGCGGCATGACGCCGGAGCAGGTGAGCCAGGTGACGGACCCCTTTTTTACCACCCGCACCACCAGGAAGGTGGGGCTGGGCATTCCCTTTTACAAGTATGCGGCGGAGAGCACCGGGGGAAGCTTTTCCATCCAGTCGCAGGTGGGAGAGGGAACCAGGGTGACGGCAGTATTTGGCTTATCCCACATTGACCGGATGCCTTTGGGTGACATTTCCAGTACCATTCACACGCTGATTCTTTACCATCCGGAGACGGATTTTGTCTATACATATCAGGTTGATGGAAATGGCTTTACGTTAGACACCAGGGAGCTTAAGGAGATTCTGGGAGACGTGCCCTTTACAGAGCCGGAGGTTTCCCAGTACATTTTGGATTTTCTCATTGAGAATAAGAATGAAGCGGATCAGGGCGCGGTAATCTGAGGCGCTCTTTGACCGGAACAGGAGGATAACATGAAATCTCTTGCTGAATTAAAAGCAATTCGCGAAAGAATGCAGAACCAGGTAGGCATTCGTGCTGAGGACCACAATCATATCCGTGTGGTGGTTGGCATGGCTACCTGCGGAATCGCCGCCGGAGCAAGGCCGGTGTTAAATACCCTTGCCAAGGAAGTGCAGGATCGGGGACTTACCGACAAGGTGGCCGTGACCCAGACCGGCTGCATCGGCCTGTGCCAGTATGAGCCCATCGTGGAAGTGACGGCGCCTGGCGAGCCGAAGGTAACCTACATCAAGATGACCCCGGAAAAGGCTGTTGAGGTAGTGAACCGTCATCTGGTAGGCGGCCATGTGGTAGATGAGTATACCCTGGGCGCAGCCGACATTAGATAAGGAGGAAGACCGATATGTATCGTTCACATGTGCTGGTCTGCGGCGGAACCGGATGTACTTCCTCGGGAAGCCCGCAGATTATTGAAAAACTGAATGAAGAGATTATTAAGCAGGGCCTGCAGGATGAGGTGGCGGTCATTCAGACCGGTTGCCATGGCCTGTGTGCATTAGGCCCCATTATGATTGTTTATCCGGATGCCAGCTTTTACTCCATGGTAAAGGTGGAGGATATTCCGGAGATCGTTTCCGAGCATCTGTTAAAGGGACGTGTGGTAACCCGCCTCCTTTACAAGGAAACGGTTACTGCTGCTGGCGTGCGTGCGCTGATTGACACCGATTTCTATAAGAAGCAGCACCGTGTAGCTCTCCGCAACTGCGGCGTGATCAATCCTGAGGTGATTGACGAGTACATCGGAACCGGCGGCTATGAGGCCCTGGGGAAGGTGCTTACGGAGATGACGCCGGATGAGGTCATCCAGGTGCTTCTGGATTCCGGACTTCGCGGAAGAGGAGGCGGCGGCTTCCCCACCGGCCTTAAGTGGAAGTTGGCAAAGCAGAATGACGGCGACCAGAAGTACGTCTGCTGCAACGCTGACGAGGGCGACCCCGGCGCATTCATGGACCGTTCCGTTCTGGAAGGCGATCCTCATGTGGTGTTGGAGGCCATGGCCATCGCGGGCTATGCCATCGGAGCCAACCAGGGCTATATTTATGTGCGTGCAGAGTATCCCATCGCCGTAGAGCGTCTGCAGATTGCCATCAAGCAGGCCAGAGAGTACAATCTCTTAGGCAAGGATATTTTCGGCACTGGCTTTGATTTTGATATTGACCTTCGTCTGGGCGCAGGCGCCTTCGTCTGCGGCGAGGAGACGGCGCTGATGACCTCCATCGAAGGAAAGCGCGGCGAGCCGAGACCCCGTCCGCCCTTCCCGGCACAGAAAGGCCTCTTTGGAAAGCCCACCATCTTAAACAACGTAGAGACCTATGCCAACATTCCGCAGATCATCTTAAACGGACCGGAGTGGTTCGCTTCCATGGGTACCGAGAAGTCCAAGGGAACTAAGGTATTCGCTCTGGGCGGCAAGATTCACAACACTGGCCTGGTAGAGATCCCCATGGGTACCACCCTGCGGGAGGTCATCGAGGAGATCGGCGGCGGCATCCCCGACGGCAAGAAGTTTAAGGCGGCACAGACCGGCGGCCCCTCCGGCGGCTGTATCCCCGCAGAGCATTTCGATATTCCCATCGATTATGACAACCTGATTTCCATCGGCTCCATGATGGGTTCCGGCGGTCTGATCGTTATGGATGAAGATGACTGTATGGTGGATATCGCCAAGTTCTTCCTGGAGTTTACTGTGGAGGAATCCTGCGGCAAATGTACTCCCTGCCGTGTGGGCACCAGAAGGATGCTGGAGATCCTGACCAAGATCACCAAGGGCCAGGCTACCATGGAAGACTTAGATAAGCTGGAAGAGCTTTGCTATTACATAAAGGACAATTCCCTCTGCGGTCTGGGACAGACGGCGCCTAATCCGGTGCTTTCTACCCTGCGGTATTTCCGGGATGAGTATGAGGCCCATATCAAGGAAAAGAGATGTCCTGCCGGCGTCTGCAAGGCTCTGCTCTCCTATGTGATTGACCGTGACAAGTGCCGCGGCTGTACCCTGTGCGCCAGAACATGTCCTGCCGGAGCCATCATCGGCACCGTCAAGAATCCGCACGTCATCGATCCGGACAAGTGCGTCAAGTGCGGCGCCTGTATGGAAAAATGCCGGTTCGGCGCAATCTACAAGAAATAAGGGAGGGAAGAACAAATGGAGAATGTTACAATCAAAATCAACGGCATGGAAGTTACCGCTCCAAAGGGTTCCACCATCCTGGAGGCTGCCAGACTGGCGCATATTGAGATTCCTACCCTGTGCTTCTTAAAGGAAATCAATGAAATCGGCGCATGCCGTATCTGTGTGGTGGAAGTGAAGGGAGCCAGAAGCCTTGTGGCTTCCTGTGTATATCCCATTAACGAGGGCATGGAGGTGTGGACCAACACCCCCCGGGTATTAGAGTCCAGAAAGAAGACCCTGCAGCTGCTCTTATCCAACCATGACCGGAAGTGCTTATCCTGCGTGCGCAGCGGTAACTGTGAGCTGCAGCAGTTAGCTAAGGAGCTGGGCGTGGAGGATGAAAGCTACTACGATGGCGAGCGCACACCTTCGGAGATCGATGATTCCGCTGCCCATATGTTCCGGGATAATTCCAAATGTATCCTCTGCCGCCGCTGCGTGGCCGTGTGTGAGCAGGTACAGGGAATCGGCGTAATCGGCGCGAATCAGAGAGGCTTTGCCACCAATATCGGCTCTGCCTTTGAGATGGGCTTAGGAGAGACCTCCTGCGTATCCTGCGGACAGTGTATTGCCGTATGTCCCACGGGCGCATTATATGAGAAATCCTGCATTGACGATGTGCTGGCTGCCATCCATGACCCGAAGAAGCATGTGATCGTGCAGACGGCTCCCGCCGTACGTGCAGGCTTAGGCGAGGAATTCGGCTATCCTATCGGCACGGATGTACAGGGAAAGATGGCTGCTGCCCTGCGCCGCATTGGCTTTGATAAGGTATTTGACACCAATTTCAGTGCGGACTTAACCATCATGGAGGAGGCCCACGAATTTATTGAGCGCGTACAGAACGGCGGCGTGCTGCCCATGATTACCTCCTGTTCACCGGGATGGGTAAAATACTGCGAGCACTACTTCCCGGAGATGACCAGGAATCTGTCCTCCTGCAAGTCCCCGCAGCAGATGTTCGGCGCTATTGCCAAGAGCTACTATGCGGAGAAGATGGGCATTGATCCCAAGGATATCGTGTCCGTATCGGTAATGCCCTGTACCGCAAAGAAGTTTGAGATCGGCCGCCCGGATGAGGATGCTTCCGGCTATCCGGATGTGGATTATTCCATGACCACCAGAGAGCTGGCACGGATGATTAAGAAGCTGGGCATCCGGTTCTGTGACCTTCCGGATGAGGAATTTGACGCACCCTTAGGCATAGGCACCGGCGCGGCAGTAATCTTTGGCGCCACCGGCGGCGTTATGGAGGCAGCTCTCCGTACGGCGGTGGAGACGCTGACCGGCGAGGAGCTTCCCAGTGTTGACTTTACCCAGGTTCGGGGAACGGAAGGCATCAAGGAGGCCACATATGAGGTGGCCGGCATGGAAGTAAAGGTGGCTGTGGCCTCCGGACTGGCGAATGCCAGAAAGCTTCTGAATATGGTGAAAAACGGTGAGGCACAGTATCACTTTATTGAGATCATGGGCTGTCCCGGCGGATGCGTAAACGGCGGCGGCCAGCCCCAGCAGCCAGGCTTCGTGCGCAATACCACCGACATCCGTGCCCTTCGGGCCAGCGTTCTCTATCAGCTGGATGAGAACAATCCTATTCGGAAATCTCACGAAAATCCGGCAATCAAGGAGCTTTATGCGACCTACCTTGGCAAGCCTGGAAGCGAGAAGGCCCATCATCTGCTGCATACCACTTATGTGAAGCGGAGCATTAACTGAGGGGACAGCTTGTATTGATGAGCGGCTGACGGCTTGTGTTGATGAGATAACGGCTGACGGCTTTGTCAGCCTGTGTGAAAATAGAAAATCCCGGCATCTTTTTGGCGATGCCGGGATTTTTTCATTTCTTAATTTTTTCGTGCTTGTTTTTGCTGCCGTAGTTTCCGAGTTCTTTTGCTCACATCTTTCTAAATTTCCGGCACATGCCACTCCCAGCTGCGGATTTCTTCCATATCCTGGCCGTATTCGGCGATGTACTGCCGGTGCTCCACCAGCTTGTTGTTCATCTTCTGGATCAGGTGAGAGCCCTTGTTGCCCAGCTGCGGCAGATGGATGATGGCATCCTTTACCAGATTGAACCGGTCGATCTGATTCTGCACCCGCATGTCAAAGGGGGTGGTGATGGTGCCTTCCTCCTGGTAGCCGTGAACGGACATATTGCGGTTGGCCCGCTCGTAGGTCAGCTCGTGAATCAGGGTTGGGTAGCCGTGGAAGGCGAAAATTACCGGTTTGTCCTTGGTGAAGATGGCATCGTACTCGGCATCGCTGAGGCCGTGAGGATGCTTATGGTCGGACTCCAGCTTAAAGAGGTCCACCACATTGACTACGCGGATCTTTAATTCCGGCATCTCATCCCGAAGGATGGTTACTGCCGCCATGGTCTCCAGGGTGGGCGTGTCGCCGCAGCAGGCCATAACCAGATCCGGTTCCTGGCCGCAGTCATTGCTTGCCCATTCCCAGATGCCGATGCCCTGGGTGCAGTGCTTTACCGCCTGCTCCATGGACAGCCACTGGCAGCTGGGGTGCTTGGAGGCAACGATGGCATTCACATAATTCTTACTTCGGATGCAGTGGTCGAAGCAGGACAGGAGGCAGTTGGTATCCGGCGGAAGGTACATGCGCACTACGTCTGCCTTTTTGTTGGCAATGTGATCTAAGAAGCCGGGATCCTGATGGGTGAAGCCGTTGTGGTCCTGCTGCCATACGTTGGAGGTCAGGATGAAGTTTAAGGAGGCGATGGGCTGTCTCCAGGAAAGCTGGTTGCAGACCTTCAGCCATTTTGCATGCTGGGCAGCCATGGAGTCCACGATGCGGATGAAGGCCTCGTAGCTGGCAAAGAAGCCGTGGCGCCCGGTGAGCAGATAGCCCTCCAGCCAGCCCTCGCACATATGCTCGCTGAGCATGCCGTCCATGATCCGTCCGTCTCTGGCCAGGCAGTCATCGGTATCCAGAAGTCCGGCGTTCCAGTCCCGGTTCTGGGCCTCGAATACCTTGTACAGCCGGTTGGACATGCTCTCGTCAGGGCCGAAAATCCGGAAGTTGCGGTTTTCCTCATTTAATTTGAAAATGTCGCGGATGTATCCGCCAAGCTCGATCATATCCTGTGCTTTTGTCTTTCCCGGATCTACGGGGATGCCGTAGGTGCGGAAGTCCGGAAGGCGCAGGTCTTTGAGAAGCATTCCGCCGTTTGCGTGCGGATTTGCTCCCAGACGGGCATTTCCCTTGGGAGCCAGCTCCTGAAGCTCAGGGATCAGATGGCCGTTTTCATCAAAAAGCTCCTCGGGATGATAGCTTTCCAGCCAGTCCTTCAACATGTCCAGATGCTCCGGGGATTCCATGGAAAGGGGCACCTGGTGGGCGCGGAAGGAGCCTTCGATCTGCTTTCCGTCAACTACCTTGGGGCCGGTCCAGCCCTTAGGAGTGCGCAGGACGATCATGGGCCAGATGGGACGCTCAGGGTCATTCTCCTTGCGGGCATGGCTCTGGATGGCCTTGATTTCTTCGATTACGGTGTCCATGGTCTCGGCCATCTTCTGGTGCATGGTCATGGGATCGTCCCCTTCCACGAAGTAGGGCTTCCAGCCGCAGCCCTTAAAGAAGCTCTCGATTTCTTCATGAGGGATGCGGGAGAAGATGGTGGGGTTGCTGATCTTGTAGCCATTCAGATGAAGGATGGGAAGAACAGCGCCGTCGGTAATGGGATTTAAAAACTTGTTGGACTGCCAGGAGGTAGCCAGGGGGCCGGTCTCTGCTTCGCCGTCGCCTACCACAACTGTGGCAATCAGGTCAGGATTGTCAAACACAGCGCCAAAGGCATGGGCGATGGAGTAGCCAAGCTCGCCGCCTTCATTGATGGAGCCGGGGGTTTCCGGTGCGCAGTGGCTGGGCACGCCGCAGGGGAAGGAGAACTGCTTAAAGAGCTTTTTCATGCCTTCCTCGTCCTGGCTGATATTAGGGTATACCTCGCTGTAGCTTCCGTCCAGGTAGGTGTTGGCGATCAGGAAGTTTCCGCCGTGTCCCGGGCCGGAAAGAAGAATCATGTCCAGGTCATAGCGCTTGATGGCGCGGTTTAAGTGGACATAGACAAAATTCTGTCCGGGCACTGTTCCCCAGTGGCCCACGATCTTTTTCTTAATCTGGTCCATGGAAAGGGGCTTTTTTAACAGAGGGTTGTCGAGAAGATACAGCTGTCCGGCGGACAGGTAATTGGCAGCCCGCCAGTAGGCGTTCATCTTTTCCAGCATTTCCTGGGATAAGGGCTGCTTTTCAAGGCATGTTGTCTCTTGCATGGTTTTCCTTCTTTCTAGTCTATTTTTGCAGTGCATTTGCTGCATTGCTTTTTCAGTTGTTAATTCTTTAACCTTCTGTATTGTAGCATATGGGAAAACGGGCGTAAAATAACATTCCTGTATTGCATCCATAAGTTTTTGATATGACATTGCGCTGCTTTAAGCAGGTTATGCAGGTTATGCAGCTTTGCCCCTTCTCTGCCCGGCGGATCTGCGTTATTGTCCGGTGAGGAATTTCTGGAAGGTCTTGGAGGCGATACTCTGGGGATATTCCGTGTCGTAGACCAGGAGGATATTCCGCTCCGGAAGCGTTTCGTCCAGAGTGAGTTCGAAAACATTGCCGCAGCGCAGATCCTCCGCCGCAAATTCCGCGGGGATAAAGCCGATTCCCAGATTGTGGCGGACTGCCGGGAGGATCATGTCGGTGGTGGCCAGCTCGATATCCGGGCTGAAGGCCAGACCGTGCTGGCGGAAATAATGGTTCAGGAAATCCCGGGTGATGGAGCCGGAGGTCAGGCTGATCCAGGGAAGGCCTTTTAATGCCTCAAGGGACAGCCGCTGCCCGGCCAGATGCCGGAATTTGTTCCCGGCAATGAGGATATCGTGGTAGCTCTGCAGGGTTTTCACCCTCAGGGGATGCTCTGCCTGAAAGGGGGCAGAGGAGACAATCGCCATGTCGATTTTCCCTGCCTTCAGGGCCTGGATGGAATCGATGGTGCTGTTGTTTAAAAGCTTAAAACGCACGTTGGGGTACTGCTTGTTAAAATCCTCCACCGCCTGAAAGAGGCAGCAGTGAAGGGCAGTTTCCGTGGCACTGATGCAGATGGTTCCGTTGTCTAAGCTGATCATTCCGGCCAGTTCATTTTCCCCTTTAAAGATCTGGGCGCAGGCGGCAGAGATGTATTCATAGAAAAGCCGTCCCTCCGGGGTAAGCTCCACGCCGCTTTTGCTGCGGATAAACAGGCGGCAGCCCAGCTCATTTTCCAGGTTGTGGATCGTGCGGGTGACGGCGGGCTGGCTGGTCATCAGCACGCTGGCCGCACGGGTGAGGCTGCCGTATTTGGAAACGTAATAAAAGACTTTGTAGTATTCGAAATTCAGGTTCATGGCGAAATGGCTCCTTTTGCCTTCTGCGTCTTTTTATATTCTGCGTAATGTTTCCGCTCATTTTCCAAAACCTTTTCAAAATATTCATTCCGAAAATGGGTTACTTTGAAAAAACCATTGATTTCTTCTGGTGTGCAGAATTCAGAGGCTTTGGAAATATAATCATAAGTAGTACGCCGGTCAAAAACCGCATGACGCTGGTGGGCTTCTCTGCCTTTATCTGTCAGAAAAAGATTCCGTTCCCGCTGATTCTCTGCATTTACCTCCTGGCGCAGAAATCCGCCTTCCTCCAGATGGGAGAGAATGGTGGAAATGGTGCCCTTGGAGCGGTAGGTTTTCTGGCAGATTTCCTTTGCGGTAATCCCCGGGGTTTTGTGGATGAAGCCCAGGATGTGAATCTCCACCTCGTTCATGAAAAAGCCGGGACTGTATTCCCTGGGGATGGACTGGTAGGCGGACATCAGCACCTGCTGACGGAAGACGATATCCACCTTTTCGTCCAGGTTTTCATTAATATCGGTAATATCTTTGGCGGTAAAATCCATCTCTATCATCTCCTGATTCTTTTTTTGTGCAGTGTGGAGGAGTAAACCTACATGCGCCCGGCGGGCGGTTGCACCACCAATCCATGAAAGTCTTGGCGGGCGGTTGCACCACCAATTCGTGAAAGTCTGGCGGGCGCATGGGGCATCCCTGAACATATGCCGCCTATTCGGCGGCGGACTTTCAGAGTAAACTGCATCTATTGTATATCATTATAGCGGAAATGGAAGCAAAAGTAAATGAAATCAAGGAATAAAGTTTTGATACAAAACTAAATAGCGGAATGCGTATTGGCAAAAGTAGCAAAAAAGCGAGATATCATAAAAGAAAATTGGAAAAATGCAAAAAAATCATTGACACAATGGTGATTCGATAGTATCATAAGCATATAAATAGTTTGGAATCAAAACTATCGGAGGTGCGAAATAAACATGGTGTACACAAAGGAATATTTTGATGTGTACCAGGAACGCCGAGGTACGGGAAGCATCAAATGGGACGGGTGCAGCGAAAAATTTGGCGTGGACAGCCAGACAGAGATGATCCCCATGTGGATTGCCGATATGGATTTTCGCTCCCCCCAGGAGGTGACGGAGGCTGTGGTTGCCCGGGCAAAGCTGGGATCCTATGGGTATGTCCGAAAGGATGAGGCATTTTACCAGACCATTGTGGACTGGGTAAAACGGCGGTATCACTGGGAGATTCAGAAGGAGTGGATTGTCTTTTCCCCGGGGGTGATTCCTGGATTTAACATTGCCATCCAAAGCTTAACCAGGCCGGGAGATGGGATTATCGTGCAGACGCCGGTGTACTACCCCTTTATGGAGGCGGCGGAGCGGAATGGCCGCCTGCTGGTGGAGAATCCGCTGATTGAGGAGAACGGACAGTGGAGGATGGACTTGGAGGGCCTGGAGGAGCTGGCGAGGAAGCCGGAGAATCGGATGCTGATCCTCTGTAGTCCCCACAACCCGGTGGGGCGGATATGGACGAAGGAGGAGCTTTGGCGGCTGGCGAAGATCTGCGCGGAAAATCAGGTGATCCTTCTTTCGGATGAGATTCACGGTGATATTGTGATGAAGGGGCAGGAATTTCAGGCGCTGAATGCGGTGGCTGGCCAGTGGATGGAGAATACCATCACTTACTATGCGCCCAGCAAGACCTTTAATCTGGCGGGACTGCAGACGGCCTTTGCCATCATCCCGGACAATGCGATGCGGGAGACCTACACCAGGGGGCTTAATGCCAACCGCATATTTAACATTAACTGGTTTGGGGGCGCGGCCTTAAAGGCGGCATATACCCGGTGTGATGGGTATATCGATGCTTTGTGTCAGTATGTGGATGAAAACATGGACTATATGCAGGCATTTCTGCAGGAGCGGCTGCCGCAGTTAAAGATGGAAAAGCCCCAGGCTACATACATGGTCTGGGTGGATTTTCGAGGAACGGGGATGAGTACCGAGAAAATCGAGCGGTTTATTGTGGAAAAGGCACATATCGGTGTGGATATGGGAAGCTGGTTTGGGAAAGGAGGGGAAGGTTACCTGCGGTTTAACCTGGCATGTCCGAGGGTTACTTTGGAGAAGGCGCTGAAGCAGCTTGAGAAGGCGCTTCAGACAGTTTGAGAAGGAGAAGAAAGATGAACGAAAAAAGGTATGAGAAAAGCTATGGGGGAAGGGCACTGCTTCCATTGGTATTGTTTTTGGGATTGTATGTGGGCTGCGGCGTGTATTTTTTGATTCGGGGAGAGAGCGGGCCTTTTAATATCATCTCCCGCTATGTGTCCATGATTGCGGGAATATTGGCGGCATTATTTTTCTACGCCAGAGATAAAACTATTGCGGAAAAGACGGATATCTACTGTGAAAATGCAGGCCGCCCGGGGGTGATGCAGCTGGGGCTGATCGTGCTGATGGCAGGGGCTTTTGCCAGCGGGGCTACGGCGGCTGGAGGGAAGGACTCCATTGTGAATCTTGGCGTAGCCCTGATTCCCAGCCATTTCCTGATTCCGGGAATTTTTGTGATCTGTGCAGTGATTTCCACCTGCATCGGCACTTCCATGGGAACCCTGGCAGCCATGCTTCCCGTAGCCTTTGCCCTGGCTGACGGTGCAGGCTTAAATCATCCCATGTGCGGAGCTGCCTGCATCGGCGGCGCATTCTTTGGGGATAACCTGTCTATGATTTCGGACACCACCATTGCGGCCACCAAGGGCGTGGGGGCAGAGATGAAGGATAAGTTCCGCATGAATTTCCTGATTGCCCTTCCGGCAGCGGTGATTACGGCTGTGCTCTATGCAGTGCTCAGTGTAAACGGAGGAGGAAGCGCGGCGGTAACGCCAGGGGAATATAATCTCCTTGCCTGCCTTCCTTACCTGGTTGTCCTTGGCCTTGCGGTGGCGGGCCTGGACGTGGTTTTGGTAATGGCCATTGGCCTCGGCCTTTCCGGCATAATCGGCGTGGCCACGGGCGCCTGCACCATCACTGCCTGGGCCCAGGCGGTATCTGGAGGAATCGAAGGCATGTTCTGGCTGGCGGTATTCTCCATGCTGACCTCTGGTCTGGTAGGTTTGGTTCGGTATTACGGCGGTGTGGAATGGATGGTGGAAAAAATTACGTCGCTGATTAAAGGAAAAAAGAGCTGCGAGTATGTGGTGGGGATATTAACCTTTGTTATCTCGGCAGTGATTTTAAACAATACCATGGCAATCATGATTTCTGCTCCCATTGCAAAGGAGATGGGAGAAAGCTTTAAGATCGAGCCGAAACGCCTGGCCAGCCTTCTGGATATTGGCGCCTGCACGGCCATCATGCTGGTGCCCCACGGTACGGCGGCGATGATGGTGCAGGAGGCGGCAGGAGCAAACTATATGGAAATACTGCCTTATCTGTTTTACCCCTTCCTGCTGCTGTTGTGTACGGCAATTACCATACAGTTTGGATTGATGAAGAGTAAGCATGCAGACAAGTAGGAAAAGAATGGATAAGCAAGCTGACAAATAGGAACAGCGGCAGAAAAAGAAAATAGAGAATTGAAAAAAAGAGAATAGAAATTAAAGAAGCTCTGCCTGCTGAAAATAAGAGAGGCTCAGCAGGCAGATGGAAAAATGAGGAGGAACAAAATGAAGATTACGAAGATTGATTTACTGTTCAGCGAGCCAGTGGAAGATGGATGGAGACCGTCCTTTTGCCGGATTTACACGGACGCAGGAGTTTATGGAGATGGCGAGATTGCCTTAAGCTACGGAGATGTGTCACGCTCTGCCTATTATATTCTGGTGGATCTGGCCGAATTGATTATCGGCATGGATCCCCTGGAGCATGAGGTCATCTGGCAGAAGCTTTACCGGAAATGCTTTTTTGCCTTAAATGGCGGCCCCATTATCTTTGGCGGAATCAGCGCCCTGGATATGGCCTTATGGGACATCAAGGGAAAGGTCTGCAATATGCCCTTATACAAGCTCCTTGGGGGCAAGCAGCGGGAAAGCCTGCGGGCCTACGCCAGCCAGCTGCAGAATGGCTGGGGCCAGGGAAGAAAGCCTGCCAGGACACCTGAAGATTATGCCCGCCAGGCGGAGATAGCCGTGGAGAAAGGATTCGATGCTGTTAAGTTTAATTTCCTTACCTTCCGCGAGGATGAGGGGCGTTATCCGGGAACGGAGCAGACGGCATTTTTAAGCGCAAAATATATGCAGGTGGCAGAGGCGCGGATTGCCGCTGTCCGTGAGGCAGTAGGGCCGGAGGTGGATATCATTCTGGAAAATCACTGCTATACCGATGCCCAGTCGGCTTCCCAGTTTGGCAAAATGGCGGCAAAGTACGGAATCCTTTATTTTGAAGAGCCGTCAACACCTCAGGAGGATGTGCTTCGCTTTATCCATCAGGAGACGGGGATCCCGGTAGCCAGCGGCGAGCGGATTTATTCCCGGTGGCAGTTTAAGCGGTTCCTGGACAAAGAGGCGATCCAGGTCATTCAGCCGGATGTGGGAAACAGCGGCGGCATTACGGAGGTAAAGAAAATCTGCGACATGGCCTATCTTTACGAGGCAGGAGTGCAGATCCATGTGTGCGGAAGCCCCTTAGTTACTGCCGCATCCCTTCACTTAGAGGCGGCCATCCCCAATTTTGTGATTCATGAGTACAATGTGAATACCTCCATGCCGATGATGACCGGGCTGACTACCATGGATTATGAGCCGGTAAACGGAGCCTTTACGGTGCCGGAGCTGCCGGGAATCGGAAACGAGATTGCTCCCGAGACCTTCCGCAGAAGCCATGTGGAGACGGTAAAATAGGACGGTGATGGTATGAATCTTGCAGGTGTTTTGGCTGCAGTTACGGTGCTGATCCTGTTGATTTATAAACGGGTCAGCCTGATTCCGGCGGCACTGATTTCCGCGCTGATTCTGGCCCTGACCAATGATATCGGCTATACGGAGCTGGTGATGGAGCATTATGCCTTTTCCCTGGCAGACTTTATCCGAAAATACTTTATGGTCTTTGTCACCAATGCGCTTTTTGGAAAAATCATGGAGGAGACCCTCTTGGCAGCCACCTTTTCCAAGATGATTGGGAAAATCTTTGGAGACAGGGGGGCAGTGTACGGAGCCATGCTGGCCACGGCCCTTCTTTCCTACGGCGGCGTCAGTGTGTTTGTCATTGTCTTTACGGTTTATCCCATATTTCTGGTGACCTTTCAAAAGGCCGATTTGCCTGGAAAATATATCCCAGCCTGTATTATGGCCAGCTCCTGCACCTTTCCCCTGTCCATGCTTCCGGGCGGGGCGCAGCTGAATAACATTATTTCCGGACAGTATATGGGGACGTCGCCTATGGCGGCGTTTCCTGTGGGGATCGTCTGCTCTCTTTTCTGCGCTGCATTTTTGTACCTGTATTTCCGCTGGGAATTTGCCGGGGCAAAAAAGCGGGGAGAGCATTTTGAGGCCGATGAGCGGATCTTGGAGAAAATTCGGCGCTTTGAGCGGGATGGAGGGATTGCGCCCTGGCTTTCCGCCCTCCCTCTTATCCTGATTATCCTGCTGATTAATGGCTTCGGCATGGATCTTTCCTACGCGGTGCTTTGCGCCTGCGGACTGGCGCTGGTTATTGGATGGAAAAATATCCCCAATAAATTAAAGGTGATTAATGATGGGGTGAAGAATGTAGGCGGGGCCATGGTGACTACGGCGGCGTCTGTGGGCTTCGGCGGAGCCGTGCTGGCCTGCTCCGGGGCTAAGATTATCCTGGATGCTATCGCCTCCCTTCCTTTTCATCCGGCGGTGCTTCTGGCCATTGCCTCATCCTTTGCGGGCCTTCTTACGGGCAATGGCGGAGGCGGCTGCGATGTGGCCATGAGCCTTCTTTCCGGCCAGTACCTGGAGATGGGCATGGATCCGCAGCTCCTTCATCGGATTGCTGCCATCGCTACGGCGGCCTTCAGCTGTCTGCCCCATAATGGAATGCTGATTACCATTATGGATACCTGCGGGTATACGGCCGGGCAGTCCTATAAATATATCTTTATTTCCACCGTACTCAATGGCGCGCTGTGTTTGGCGCTTGCGGCGGCGATGGGCATTGTGCTGTATGGCTGATTGGGATTAGCGGATAATCCATCGTTCATTTATTGGCAGGATTTTGTACACATAACAAGAAAAGGAGAAGAGATTATGGAAAAAGAGCAAACGGATTATGGGATGAAAGCACTATTTCCCCTGCTGCTGTTTTTGGTTTTATATGTTGGCTGCGGAATTGTATTTACCATCCTGGGTACAGAAGATCCATTTTGGAAAATGAGCCGATATGTTGCAATTATGTTTGCCATTTTAGTGGCTATCCTTTGTTTTGAACCTAAACAGAAATTTGGAGAAAAAGTAGAGATCTACTGTAAAGATGCAGGCCGTTCTGGCGTCATTCAGCTTGGTTTAATGGTTATGCTGGCTGGCGGTTTTGCCAAAACCTGCGCGGTCTGTGGAGGGGAAGCTTCTGTTGTGAACTTGGGTATTTCCTTGATTCCCAATTCGTTTTTAATCCCTGGCATCTTTGCAATCTGCGCCATTATTTCCACCTGTATTGGAACCTCGATGGGAACACTGGCTACGATGATTCCTGTGGCTGCTGCGTTAGCTTCTGAAGCGAATCTAAATCCCGGTATGACTGGCGCTGCTGTGATTACCGGCGCATATTTTGGAGATAATCTTTCCATGATTGCGAGCACAACGATCTGTGCTGTACGAGGTGTGGGCGCAGATATGAAATCAAAATTTAAAGTCAATGGGCTGCTGGCTTTGATCGCAATGATTATTACCATATTATTATATGCCATGCTGAGCGCCAACGCGGGCGGGCAGGCAATCGAATATGGAGCCTATCAGCTTATCACCATTCTGCCTTATCTTGCCGCGCTGGTTTTAGCATTATTTGGACTTGATGTCATTCTCGTTTTGTCGATCAGCATTGCCCTTTCCGGCGTGATTGGTATTGCAACGGGAAACTGCGGCTTTTTTGAATGGACCCAGGCCCTCAGTACAGGCATGGAGAGTATGTTTTGGCTGGCAGTATTTGCATCCATGATTTCCGGATTAGTTGGTTTAATCCGCAATTATGGAGGCATTGACTGGTTAGTCCATACAGTAACGAAAGCGATTCGAGGAAATAAAAGCTGTGAATACATCATTGGAGCATTATCATTAGTTCTCTGTGCTGTTATTGTCAATAATGTAATGGCCATCATGATTTTAGCCCCTATTGCAAAAGAGCTTGGTGAGCGCTATCAAATTCCACCGGAAAGATTGGCTGCACTGCTGGATATTGGGGCATGCATTGCCGTTATGATTGTGCCTCATGGCACCGGAGCAATGATGGTTCAAGAAGCAATGGGATGTACATATTTGGATATTATCCGCTATCAATTTTATCCATTGTTTCTTGTTCTGGGGTGTATGATTATGATCCAGTTTGTCCCTTTAAAAGCACGCAAAAAGAAAGTGACCCAATGAGAGAGATATAAGATTAAAATAAAATGCTTTTTGCCCCCAATATTAATAGGATTAAAGCAAAATCTGGTAAACGGATGGCGCTTTAGTCCTATTTTTGCGTCAGAAGCAGTTTTGCAGAAGCGGAAGGAAAAGAAGTTATTCGTGCCTGATTTTAACAATTGCAAAGGCGGCTATAGTGCGCTATAATGTGGGCATATGGCAATATCTGGGGCTTTTGGATGTCACCGGTGAAGCATGGGATCAGCATAGGATCTTACAATGGAAACGCCGTGAACAGAGGGCCAGAGCATAAGGAGCCGAGGCATGAAGGTCCGAAACATAAAAGACCAGGACATGAAGGCCCGGAGCACTGAAGACCAGGACATGAAGGCACAAAGCATAAGGATTACGAATGAATGGAGAGGAAGAATCGAATGGGAAAAGCATCACAGGAAGAGATAAAACGGACGATACGGGAAGGAAAAGCAGTCCTTGGAATTGAGCTGGGCTCCACCACCATCAAAGCGGTTCTGATCGGGGAGGACCACATGCCGGTGGCTTCCGGAAGCCACGGATGGGAAAATCAGCTGGTGGATGGGATCTGGACATACTCTCTGGAGGCTATCTGGACAGGCCTCCAGGACGCCTACCAGAAGCTTCGGCAGGATGTGCAGGAAAAGTACGGGGAGGAGCTTCATTCCCTGGGAGCCATCGGCATCAGCGCCATGATGCACGGCTACATGGTATTTGACAAAGGGGGCGAACTTTTGGTTCCCTTCCGCACCTGGAGAAATACCATCACGGAGAAAGCGGCAGAGAAGCTTACGGAAGCCTTCGATTACCCTATTCCCCAGCGGTGGAGCATTGCTCATCTGTACCAGGCCATTCTCAATAAGGAGCCCCATATCAAGGAGATTGATTATCTGATTACCCTGGAAGGGTACGTGCACTGGAAGCTTACGGGCCGGAGAGTGCTGGGAATGGGCGATGTGGCCGGTATGTTCCCGGTGGATCCGGAGAAGAAGGATTTCGACCGGAAGCGGATAGCGATATTTAATGAGCTGACTGCCGGGGAAGGCCTTCCCTGGAAGCTGGAGGAGATCCTGCCCCAGGCGCTGACTGCCGGTGAGGACGCCGGGCGCCTTACGGAGGAGGGGGCAGCCCTTTTGGACGTGAGCGGGAACTTAACGAGCGGGATTCCCATGTGCCCGCCGGAGGGAGACGCAGGCACCGGCATGACGGCCACCAACAGCGTCCGGGTGCGCACGGGAAATGTGTCTGCCGGAACAAGCATTTTTGCCATGGTTGTGCTGGAGGAGCCTTTGAAGAAGGTGCATCCGGAGCTGGATCTGGTGACCACGCCGGACGGAAGCCCTGTGGCCATGGTTCACTGCAACAACTGTACCTCTGACTTAAATGCCTGGGTGGGCCTTTTCCGTGAATTTGCCCGCAGTGCCGGTATGGAGATGGATGACAATACGCTCTTTGGCCTGCTGTACCGGAAGGCCTTGGAGGGGGATCCGGACGGCGGCGGGCTGCTGGCCTGCAATTACCTTTCCGGAGAGCACATCACCGGCTTTTCTGAGGGAAGGCCATTGTTTGTGCGGCGGCCGGACAGCCGGTTTAACCTGGCAAACTTTATGCGCACCAATCTGTACGCGGCCCTGGCCACCTTAAAGACTGGCCTTGACATCCTCTTTGAGGAGGAAGGGGTAAAGCTGGAGCTGCTTTCCGGCCACGGCGGTCTCTTTAAGACCCGGGATGTGGGCCTTCGGATGATGACGGCTGCGGCCGGTGTGCCGGTGTCGGTGCTGGAGACGGCAGGACAGGGCGGCGCCTGGGGCATTGCCCTTCTGGCCGCTTATATGCTGGAGCGAGAGGAAGGGGAAAGCCTGGCTGAGTATCTGGACGGCCGCATATTTGCGGAGACAAAGTCCTGGCAGGCAGCGCCTGAGCCGGAGGATGTGAAGGGCTTTGAGGAATTTATGGAGCGGTTTAAGAAGGGACTGCCGATTGAACAGGCGGCGGTGGATGTTCTGTAAGTGGCTGCAGTGAATGCTTTGGAGACAGTTGCGGGATGCTTTGGGGCAGCTGCTGCGGACGGGGCGAGATGTCTGGCCCCAGGACATAGGCAAAAATCAGCATGAAACAGTCAAAAACAAATGTGGAGGATAAATCACTATGCTTGAAGCGTTAAAGCAGCAGATTTACGAGGCAAATATGGAGCTTCCCCGGAGGGGACTGGTGACCTACACCTGGGGAAATGTAAGCGGCATTGACCGGGAGAAGGGCCTGTTTGTGATTAAGCCCAGCGGGGTGGATTATGAGAAAATGCGTCCGGAAGATATGGTGGTAATGGATTTAGAGGGAAACCAGGTGGAAGGAAGCCTGCGCCCCTCCTCAGATACACCTACCCATCTGGAGCTTTATAAGGCCTTCCCGGAAATCGGCGGAATCGTCCATACCCATTCCACCTACGCCACGGCCTGGGCCCAGGCTGGGCGGGGAATTCCCTGCTACGGCACAACCCACGCCGATTATTTCTACGGGGAGATCCCCTGTGCCAGAAACCTGACTGCCGAGGAGATTGAGGAAGGGTATGAGAAGAATACCGGGCTGGTGATCGCCGAGACTTTTAAGGGCCGCAATCCCAGGTACATGCCAGGCGTTCTCTGCAAGAACCACGGCCCATTTACCTGGGGAAAGGACGGCGCGGAGGCCGTGCACAATGCGGTGGTGCTGGAGGAGATTGCCCGGATGAACCTGCTGACGGAGATATTAAATCCCGGCGGAGACAATACCACGCCTCAATGTATGCAGGATAAGCATTTCTTGCGGAAGCATGGGCCAAATGCTTACTATGGACAGCGGTAAGGCACCCTTGATGAAATGGAGGAAGAATTATGGAAATGTCAAATGAACTGCTGAATCTGCTCTCAGGGATGTTTTCCCTGATGGTCAGCATTATATGCTGGGTAATCGGTATGGTGGGCCGCTGGAAGGTCTTTGAGAAGGCGGGAATAGACGGCTGGAAGAGCCTGATTCCCTTTTACAGCGGCTACTGCATGTACAAGATTTCTATGGATACGGGATGGCTTTATTTCCTCACCTTTATTCCGCTGGTAGGCCTGGTGGTATCGGTGATTCAGGCAGTGAACTTGGCGCGGGCATTCGGCTGCGGCACCATCATGGCAATCCTTTTATTTATGTTCCAGGATATTATGCTGATTCCCCTGGGATTTGGAAGCTATCAGTATCAGGGGCCGGTTCACCGGTAATTGGAGTGATATAGCGGCCGATGGAAAAAGCAAAAGCCATTAAAATATAAGCATATTCAGGAGGAGACTGCTTCTGCATATGCTTATTTTTTTACCGAAATTATTGTAACCAAATGGAAATTTACAGCAGAAAGGCGGGGGAAAATGCTTTTATTTCAGCAGATCGAAGAGCTGGCCCATTCACATACGGATGCCAGACGTACTATAGGAGAATTTTTATTAAAAGAGAAAAGCAGCATAAAAAAATATACCATGCAGGAAATTGCGGAAAAAACGTATACGTCAAAATCATCTTTAGTCCGTTTTGCAAAGGCGCTGGGATTTCAGGGGTGGAAAGACTTCATCGAGAAGTTTCTCAATGACACCTATTATGAAGAAAGCCACTACACAGACATCGATCCGAATTTCCCCATAGAAGAAGGAGAAAGTACAAAAGATATTGTGTATAAGATCAGCAGCCTTATGGTGGAAAGCATCCTGGATACCACCGATCAATTAAGCTTGAAAGAAATCGATAAAGCAGTAAATTTTATGGCCGAAGCGAATCAAATCGCTCTGCTGGGGCAGTCGCCGAATACCTATCTGGGAAATTTGTTCCGCAGAAAAATGATGTCCATCGGGAAGAATGTCTTATTATCCTCGGGATGGGATCAGGGCCTGCTGGCAAGAACGCTTCATCAGGGCGACTGCGCGATTTTAATCTCCTATTCGGGAAATAATGAGAACCGGGCGCCAATGAATTTTATCCCCATGCTGCAGGAAAAAGGAGTGCCCATTATCGCAATTACCGGCCTGGGAAGCAATTTCCTTCGCAGAAATGCCGATTGTATTTTGTCCATGTCTTCAAGAGAGAGATTATATACAAAAATTGGAACCTTTTCTACTGAAGAATCAATCGCATTGATTTTAAACACCTTATACGCCTGTTATTTTGCAAAAAATTACCGGGAAAATCTGCGCTATAAAATAGATGCTTCAAAGCATTTGGAAAAACGATATTCCCGATATGCAGATATCCGGGAAGAGACAGAAGAACCGGGAAAGCCAATGGGATAAAAAGCAAGGCAGGCTGTTTCATATTGTTTTATCTGGGAGAAGATTTAGGGGAGGATGGTGAAATACTGCGGTACAGACCAGGTAGAAAAAAATTTAAAATTTAGCTATGATTTCTGATGAAACAGAGTAAACCTACATGCGCCCGGCGGGCAGGCGTTGCACCGTCCCATGAAAGTCTGGCGGGCGCATGGGGCATCCCTGAATACATGCCGCCTATTCGTCGGCAGGACTTTTAGAGTAAAGCGCAGGTGCACATGAGCTGAACTCATTCATCAGGAGGCGTTGATTTAATCCGCGTTTCCTCAGCAAACCAGAGTAAAGGAGAAGGAGACAATGAGTAAAAAATATGAACAGCTTGCTCATGACATTGTAGAAAAGGTCGGCGGTAATGAAAATATTGATTCCCTCCATCACTGCCAGACACGGCTGCGCTTTAAGCTTGTAGATGACAAAAAAGCAGATATCGAAGCAGTTGCAAAAATGGACGGGGTTGCAAAGGCTTTGCTTCAGGGCGGAATGTTCCAGGTGGTAATCGGTATGGAGGTGGCAGAGTGTTATGAGGAAGTGGTCAAGCTGCTGACACCAAACAAAGAGCGTCCAGCTGAGGCTTTGCCGGAAAAGAAAAAGCTGTTTGACCTTGTTGCAGACTTTATTTCCAGCATTTTTTCGCCAATCGTGCCCGCTCTGGCAGGCGCAGGTATGATCAAAGCACTGCTGGCCCTGCTTTCCGCCTTTCATTTAATTGATACAGGCGGACAGACCTACATACTGCTGAATATGTTCGGCGATGCGACCTTTGCATTTATGCCGGTTTTATTAGCCTATACAAGCGCACAGAAATTGAAATGCAATCCTATTCTTGCGGCAGTGACTGCAGGAATCATGTGCCATCCAGTATGGACGGGGCTTGTAAGCGCTGGAGAGGCGGTATCCTTTTTCGGGATTCCCTTTTATTTGGTGCGCTATACGAATTCCGTTATCCCGATCGTGCTCGTTGTGCTGATTCAGGCACCTGTTGAAAAATGGCTGAATAAAATCATGCCCAAATCAATTCGGCTGGTATTTGTGCCGATGATTGAGTTTATCATCATGGGAACATTGGCATTATCTATTTTAGGTCCCCTGGGAGATTACCTTGGAACGGGAATGACTGCGATTTTTGCCTTTTTAAGTGAGAATGTTAGCTGGCTGGAAGCCATGCTGATGGGAGGGCTTTATTCGCCGCTGGTGATCTTCGGCCTGCATCATGGATTAGCGCCATTAGGGACCATGCAGATGTCTTCTATGGGATACGATGGGATTTTTGGACCGGGAGTGCTGTGTGCCAATGTTGGTCAGGGAACGTCCTCTTTTGTGGTGGGATTGATGAGTAAAGACCACACGACAAAGCAGGTCGGCATCTCAGCGGGAATTACCGGGCTTATGGGAACCACGGAGCCTGCTTTATACAGCATCAACCTTCCGAAAAAATACCCTCTGATTGCCGGCGCGATTGGAGGGGCCTGCGGCGGCCTGACGGCAGGGCTGACCCATACGCACCGTTTTGCAACCGGTTCTTCGGGACTTCCGGCAGTGGTGATGTATCTTGGAGACGGTACAACCAGATATTTCTTCAATATTATCCTCGCATTGGCGGTGGATATTGCCGTAACGGCGATGGTGACATTTATTCTGTTTAAGCGCTTTGAAAAGAAGGAAGAGAAGCAGACGAAAGAGAGTTTAAAGCATACAGAAAACAAAGCAGAAAATAAAACAGCAGAATCGAGAAGCATTCAGGCTCCCGTCATTCAGGCTCCCGTAAAAGGAGAAATGGTCGGGATGGAAGAAATCCCGGATGAAACCTTTGCTTCCGGTGTGCTTGGCAAAGGCGTGGGGATAAAACCGGAGGAAGGAATAATCACCGCCCCCTTTGCCGGTGAAATCAGCACAGTTGCGGAAACCGGCCATGCGGTGGGCATTACGTCAAAGGACGGTATGGAAATATTGATCCATGTGGGCATTGATACGGTAAACATGAACGGAAAGGGATTTACACCTAAGGTAAAAACCGGAGATCAGGTGGAAAGCGGACAGAAGCTTCTGGAATTTAACCGTGAAGAGATAAAAAAGGCGGGATATTCAGATATTGTTGTGATTATGCTGCTCAATGGGGATCATTTCCCGGATATCGAATTTATGCCGAATCAAAAGGTTGATGCAGGTATGCAGATCATCAAAACCGTTTCGTAAAGGAGAGATACCATGAAGGAGAGAAGATTTCCGGATAGTTTTTTATGGGGCGGCGCAACATCTGCCCATCAATATGAAGGCGGCATAACAGATGGGACCAGGGGATTGTCCGTGCCGGATATGATGAGCGGAGGCAGCCGCACAGAACCGCGTTATATTACCGATACCATTCTGCCGGAGTGTTATTATCCCAGCCATCAGGCCGTTGATTTTTATCACCGCTATAAAGAAGACATTGCTCTTTACGGAGAAATGGGGTTTAAGGTATTTCGGATGAGCATTAACTGGGCAAGACTTTTTCCCACAGGGGAAGAGCAGAGCCCCAGCAAAGACGGGATCGAATTTTATCACAATGTTTTTGCGGAATGCAAAAAGTATCAGATCGAGCCGCTGGTTACCTTAAGCCATTACGAGATGCCTTATGCTCTTGCGAAAAAATATAAGGGCTGGTCAAGCCGAAAGGTAATTCCGATTTTCCTGCATTATTGTGAAACTGTATTTCGGGAGTATCGAGAAGAGGTTCGATATTGGCTCACGTTCAACGAGCTGAATATTCTCCTGATGGGCGTGTATGGAAACATCAATGGCGGCGGGATTCTGCCCCCGGGAGAAAAGGTAGCCGTAGGAACTGCGGTGAAGGTAGATGAAAGCTGGGATGACCCGCAGCTGCGTTACCAGGCGGTACATCATCAATTGCTTGCAAGTGCCGAGGCCGTAAAAATGGCCCATCGCATCAATCCGCAAAATCAAGTGGGCTGTATGCTGTTAGGACGTGTGGCTTATCCATATACCTGTAAACCGGAGGATGCCTTAAAGGCCCAGGAGGTAATGCGAAAGGCAAATTACTACTGCGGAGACGTACAGGTGAGAGGCTCCTATCCAAGCTTTTCTAAGAGGCTGTGGAGAGAGGAAGGCGTTCAGATCGAGGTAACCGAAGAAGATGAGAAAATCCTAAAAGAAGGCACGGTAGATTTTGTATCCTTCAGTTACTATTCAAGTACAACCGCCACAAATGATCCCAATGTTCCCATTGCGTCAGGCAATATGATGCGCGGACCTGGAAACCCTTATTTGAAAACAAGCCAATGGGGATGGACCATCGATCCGGAAGGGCTGCGCTGGTATATGAATGAGCTGTATGACCGTTACCAGAAACCTTTGTTTATTGTAGAAAATGGCCTGGGCGCTGAGGACAAGCTGGAGAAAGATGGGAAAATCCATGACGATTATCGGATTGACTACATGTGGAAACATATCTGTGCAATGATGGATGCCATTGAGGACGGCGTAGAGGTAATGGGGTATACCGTATGGGGATGCACAGACCTGGTCAGTGCTTCTACCGGGGAAATGCAGAAACGTTATGGAATGATTTATGTGGATAAAAATAACGATGGTACAGGCAGCCTGGACAGATACCGAAAGGATAGCTTTTACTGGTATCAGGAGGTAATTCGGACAAGTGCAGCAAATATTTTAAATGACGGAGAATAAAGTGTGTATCATGAAGGAGGCATTACACAATGAAATATCAGGATGAGAAATCTTTTGAGCCAATCAATATATTCGGAAAAGGCGCGCCCAACGAAGCCTACGCCCAGTATTTTATCGGACAGTCATTTTTGAAATCACTGACAGGGCAGGAAACCGGCGTGCATCTCTCCAATGTAACCTTTGCGCCGGGCTGCCGGAATAACTGGCACATCCATCGTGCAAAAAGTGGCGGAGGACAGCTCCTTCTGTGTATTGCAGGCGAGGGCTGGTATCAGGAGGAAGGGAAAGAGGCGGTGAGCCTCATCCCTGGGACGGTGATTTTTATTCCGGCAAATGTAAAGCACTGGCATGGAGCAAAGGCGGACTCGTGGTTCAGTCATCTTGCCATGGAGGTTCCGGGAGAAGAGGCCGCGAATGAATGGCTGGAAGAGGTGAACGATGCACAGTATCAGGAATTGAAGGAGGGGTAAAGAAGTGAAAAAACAGACAGCGGGGAGAACAAGGCTGGGGGATTTTGCCCCTAAATTTGCGGAGTTGAATGATGATGTGCTTTTTGGCGAAGTATGGGCCAGAGAGGATAAGCTTTCTCTTCGTGACCGCAGCATGATTACGGTCACGACACTTATGGCAAAGGGGATTTTTGACAGCTCCATGAAAACCCATATTGCCAATGCGAAAAAGAACGGGGTAACTGCAGAAGAAATGGCGGAGCTGATTACTCATGCAGCTTTCTATGCCGGGTGGCCTAACGCATGGGCAGCCTTTAATTTGGCGAAGGAAGTTTATGAAATCGACTGAAAAGTGCCGGATTCCTGCAAAAACTGCCTTGACAAAGGGAAACACAATCAGTATAATGAACATTAATTTCAGATCAGGCGATGAAAAGAAGAAGTAGTGGCTGTGCAGAAGCACACAGAAAGCTGCCGGGTGATGAGAGGCGCGTGGAAAGCCAGCCATGAATACATCTTTGAGCTTCACACCGAAATCTGCTAGTTTGCTCCAGATGGAAACTGAGCGGACAGTAGGCTGTGACGGTACCTGCGCCCGTTATCGCGCTAGAGTATAAATTATTGTACTCGATAAGGCAGGCGGTGTGAGCCGTCTGTGAAAAAAGGTGGTAACACGAGGAGTCATGCCTCGTCCTTTACGCGGAGAGCGGAAAGGACGGGGCTTTTTTTATCCAACATTATTTTAAGAGAAAGAGGAGTGAAAATCATGCAGGTTTATGACGAACTGGTGGCCAGAGGGCTGATTGCCCAGGTGACAAATGAGGAAGAAATCAAGAAGATGGTAAATGAGGGAAAGGCTGTATTTTATATTGGCTTTGATCCTACCGCGGACAGCCTTCATGTGGGACATTTCATGGCACTGTGCCTGATGAAGCGTCTGCAGATGGCGGGAAACAAGCCCATCGCCCTGATCGGCGGCGGCACGGCCATGATCGGCGATCCTTCCGGACGGACGGATATGCGGCAGATGATGACGGTGGAGACCATCCAGCACAATGTAGACTGCTTTAAAAAGCAGATGAGCCGCTTTATTGACTTTTCTGAGGACCGGGCACTTCTGGTCAATAACGCAGACTGGCTTCTGGATCTGAATTACGTGGAACTTCTGCGTGAGGTTGGCCCTCATTTTTCCGTAAACCGGATGCTGACGGCAGAGTGCTACAAGCAGCGGATGGAGCGTGGCTTAAGCTTCCTGGAATTTAACTACATGATTATGCAGAGCTACGATTTCTATGAGCTGTTCCAGCGCTACGGCTGCAATATGCAGTTCGGCGGCGATGACCAGTGGAGCAATATGTTAGGCGGCACCGAGTTAATCCGGAGAAAGTTAGGCAAGGATGCTCATGCCATGACCATCACCCTTCTGCTGAATTCCGAGGGCAAGAAGATGGGAAAGACCCAGTCCGGCGCCGTATGGCTGGATCCCAATAAGACCTCTCCCTTTGAGTTCTTCCAGTACTGGCGGAATGTGGCCGATGCCGATGTGCTGAAGTGCCTGCGGATGCTGACCTTCCTGCCCTTAGAGCAGATCAATGAGATGGATCAGTGGGAGGGCAGCCAGTTAAATCAGGCAAAGGAGATCCTGGCTTACGAGCTGACCAAGCTGGTACACGGCGAGGAGGAGGCCGAAAAGGCAAAGGAGGCCTCCAAGGCACTGTTTGCAGGCGGCGGGGATGCCACCCATATGCCAAGCTATGCCTTAAAGGATGAGGATTTCCGGGATGGCTCCATTGACATTCTGGGTGTGCTCACCGCATCGGGACTGGCAGGCAGCCGTTCTGAGGCAAGACGGAATGTGGAGCAGGGCGGTGTGTCCGTGGATGGCGTACAGGAAAAGGACGTAAAGCGGACCTTCACCGAGGCTGATTTTGCCGGGGACGGAATCGTCTTCAAGCGCGGAAAGAAAAACTTTATGAGGGTTTACCGGTAAGGAAATCAGGAGTATAATGGGGGTAAAAGAAAGGGGGTTTTTCTATGAAGAGAAGGACTGGAAAACGGATCGGCGCCCTGGTGCTGGCTGCGGTGATGACGCTTGGCGCATCTTTTACATCCCTTGCAGGCTCCTGGCAGCAGAATGAAATCGGATGGTGGGTTCAGAATGATGACGGCTCCTATCCGGCTAATACCTGGTATCAGGACACGGACGGTTCCTGGTATTTTCTGGACGAGCAGGGCTACATGATCTCCGACTGCTACCGGCTGATTGACGGAAGCTACTACGCCTTTGGCAGCGACGGCAGATGGAGCGGCGTAATGTTCTCGGATATTTATGCAGGTGTGTGGAACGGGAACAATTACAGCAATGAATGGTCCGGCTTCCATATAAATGTACCGGCAGGCTATCAGATGCTGACCGGCAGCCAGACGGGGGAGATCGGAAACTCCATGAGCATGGTGGAATTTGTCATTTATACCCCGGACGGGACAGGCTCAGGCATAGAGCTGGAGTATTTGGATGCCTATGATTACTCAGATGGGGCAAATACCACGGCAGAATATCTGGTGAGCATGCACAGCATTGCCTTGGCTCTTCAGGGCTACACGGTAGAAGGTGTTACCACGGTGAATATGGGCGGAAAGGAATATTTAAAGCTTTCTGCTGACGGCGCCGGACTGGTAAAGCGTGACCTGTACTGCCGCAAGGTGGGAACCCATTATTTCGAATGTGTGACGGCGATCTACTGGCTGGCCAGCCAGAGTGCATTGGATGGGCTGCTGGCGAATATTTATTAAAAGAAGGAAGAGCGAAATACACCCCTTGCACAATCCTGCATATTTGTGCAAGGGGCTTTCGTTTGTTCATTTACCGTTTTTTATTTACTTTTTTCATCAGGATTACCCACAAAAAGTCTTTACCAAAAATGTTGGTATTATCGGTTTCTTTCATTTTTCTAAAGTCGATTATCTCGAAATAGTTGTTCAGTATCGTTTTTATTTTGTATTCGGAAAATCCTAAACCTCCATGCATAGAATAATCTCTATACACATCATAATCCGATATATTTGCGCCGCCGTCTAAATTAAAGCAGGTCATAAGAAAATATCCGTCATCTTTCAGGCAGCTTAAAATACGGTTAAGATATTGCTCTCTCCTGTGGGGTTTAATATGGTGAAAACAGCCGCTGTCAAGAATAAAATCAAAGCTGTTGGCATCCGCTGCATATTCCAGCATCGACGCACATTGGAAATGGATGTTTTTATCTTCGGCTGTCAAATCTTTCGCCCAACGAATGGATTGCTCAGAAATATCAATTCCGGTAACTTGAAATCCCTGTGCTGCCAGATACCGTGAATTGCGTCCGTTTCCGCAGCCGATATCCAGTGCATTTCCTCCCGTCAATATCCCCTCTTCACAATACGAAACCAGTTCTTCGTCAGGAATATCATGAAAAAACGGAACCGGCTTGTTCCGGTCGGAATAGAATTTGTTCCACCATTCCTGATCCCTTCTTTCTAAAAGGTCATCCAACATATTCAACGTGTCACTATACGAGATGATGATTTCATTATCCATTTTCGTCAGCTCCTTATTATGTGTACTGTCCTTTGTAGTATAGCATATTTTTTCTGCTTTTTCAGTAATGCGGTATATCTATTTTTTAAATTGCTTCCTTATGTTTTTGGCCTCATAAGGCGCAAGCCAAAGGATAATGCAAGTGAATCTAAAGCGTTTGCAATTTAGATGATTACTGAGAAAATTTCTTGACAAGTAGCCATTCTTTCGGTAGAATAACGGGGACAGGTAAGGGAGTAGTTAGCGTGCTTTGCTGCACGAGGTAGAGTCAACATACTGATAGGATGCTATCTGGCTTTAGCGTAAGTAATGAGACTTATCTGCAGAAAAATTTTCTGCAGGTAGGTCTTTTTTTGACCCCGCAGGGAAATGCCGCTGCGCGATGCAAACTGGGTGCGGCCTCAGTGTAAAGCACGTGCAAACTATACAGCATCTGCAGTTTACAGCCTGCCTGGCAGAGAAAATCAGGGATGATGAGGAGGAAACAAATTATGTCGCTTCTGGAGCTTTTTATTATCGCAGTGGGATTGTCTATGGATGCCTTTGCTGTGGCAGTCTGTAAGGGCCTTTCTCTGCCGAAGATGGAGCCGAAGCACGCGGTGCTGGCTGGGGTGTATTTCGGCGCGTTTCAGGCGCTGATGCCTCTGATCGGATACATGCTGGGGGGGCGGTTTCAGAATGCCATCACGTCCATCGATCACTGGGTGGCATTTATCCTGCTGGGGCTGATCGGCATCAACATGATTAAGGAGTCAAGGAGCCAGGAGGAGGAATGCGATCCGTCCTTTGATGTGCGTTCCATGCTGATTTTGGCGGTGGCCACCAGTATTGATGCGCTGGCGGTGGGTGTTACCTTTGCGTTTCTGCAGGTGCAGATCATTCCGGCGGTTTTATTTATCGGTGTGACTACCTGCGTTTTATCCATGGCTGGCGTGCGGATCGGCCATGTATTTGGCTGCCGGTATAAGTCCAGGGCAGAGCTGTTCGGGGGCCTGATTCTGGTAATTATGGGCACCAAGATTCTCCTGGAGCATACGATACTTGGTTAATGCCAGGCGCGGGGTGATTTGTAATCAGGTGCGGATTGGTTTGGAACCCGGTGCGGATTGGTTTGGAATCAGGCGTAGATTGGCTTAGAATCAAGCATGGTTTGGCCTGGAAATTGGCGCAATCCGACCAGAAATCCGGTAAAAGGCAGCGCGGCTGGGCGATTTGTGCATTTTTCTGCTTGCAATGGGAAGCGGCGTATGCTATTATATTTCCAATTCGCGAGTCAAAAATTCCGGCCGTCTGTCCCAGATGCTGCTGTAAAAGGGCAGGCGGTTTCGTGAGCGCAGCAGAGACGGAGACACGGACCCGGTCAAAATAAATGCTATAATGAAGTAAGGACGAGGTTGTCCCAGAAGTTGTTGTGAATCGCATCCATACCGTATTTTCCGGCAGAGTGTCTGCCGGCGAGAGGCGGTTTTGGGGAAGATGGCAGCGGCTTTTCGGGGCAGCCTTTTGTTTTAACAAGAAAGGAGAATCGCCATGGCAAATAAGATCAGTGACGAGACCATCGAATACGCGGGTATTCTGGCAAAGCTGGAGCTTTCCGCGGAGGAGAAGGAAGCGGCAAAAAAGGATATGGGGCGGATGCTGGATTATATTGATCTGTTAAACCAGCTGGATACAGAGGGCGTGGAGCCCATGTCCCATGTATTTCCGGTGCAGAATGTGTTCCGGGAGGATGTGGTGACCAATGGCGATGACCGGGAAGCAATTCTGGCCAATGCGCCGGAAAAGCAGGACGGAGCCTTTGTGGTTCCCAGGACGGTAGAGTGACAGGGAGGTACGGGTATGAGCATATTGGATTTAACAGCACTCCAGCTTGGACAGAAGATCCAGGCAGGGGATCTGACTGCTGTTCAGGCTGCAGAGGCAGCATTGGAACAGATTCACCGGGCGGATCCGCAGGTTCATGCGTATCTTACCGTGGATGAGGAAGGCGCGCTTAAGCAGGCAGGAAGAGTGCAGCAGCAGATTGAAGCCGGGGAATTGAAGGGCCATTTGGCCGGCGTCCCTGTGGCGATTAAGGATAATCTTTGTATCCGGGGAATGCGGACGACCTGCAGTTCCCGGATTTTGAACAATTTCATCCCCACCTACACGGCAGAGGCCGTGATAAATCTGGAAAAGGCGGGAGCGGTGATCCTGGGCAAGACCAACATGGATGAATTTGCCATGGGAAGCACCACGGAAACCTCTGCCTTCGGCGTAACGCGGAATCCCTGGAACCTGGAGCATGTGCCCGGCGGTTCCTCCGGCGGCTCCTGCGCAGCAGTGGCGGCCAATGAATGCTTTTACGCTCTGGGCTCCGACACCGGCGGCTCCATCCGTCAGCCCAGCTCCTTCTGCGGCGTGACGGGAATCAAGCCAACCTACGGCACGGTATCCCGGTACGGCCTGGTAGCCTATGGTTCTTCTCTGGATCAGATCGGCCCCATTGCAAAGGATGTTTCTGACTGTGCCGCCATCCTGGAGGCGATTTCCACCTATGACAGGAAGGATTCTACCTCCATCCGCCGCGAGGATACGGATTTTACCAGTGCCCTGGCAGAGGATGTGCGGGGACTGCGCATTGGTATTCCCAGAGACTATTTTGGAGAAGGGCTGAACCCGGAGGTGCGGGATTCCATTATGCAGGCGGTGAAGGTACTGACGGATAAAGGGGCGGTGGCTGAGGAGTTTGACTTAAGCCTTGTGGAATACGCGATTCCGGCCTACTATGTGATTGCGTCGGCAGAGGCCAGCTCGAATCTTTCACGGTTTGACGGCGTCAAGTACGGATACCGGGCGAAGGAGTATCAGGGACTTCATGACATGTATAAAAAGAGCCGTTCTGAGGGCTTTGGCCCGGAGGTGAAGCGGCGGATCCTCCTTGGCTCCTTTGTGCTGAGCTCCGGATACTATGATGCCTATTATCTGAAGGCGCTGCGCACCAAAGCGCTGATCAAGGGCGCCTTTGACAAGGCATTTTCCCGGTTTGATGTGATTGTGGCCCCGGCTGCGCCCACTACAGCGCCAAGGCTGGGTGAGTCCTTAAAGGATCCCCTGCAGATGTATCTGGGGGATATTTATACGATTTCCGTTAACCTGGCTGGGCTTCCCGGCATGACGGTTCCCTGCGGACTGGATTCCCAGGGGCTTCCTATCGGCCTGCAGCTGATTGGCGACTGCTTCCAGGAAAAGAAGATTATCCGGGCGGCATATGCCTTTGAGCAGAGCAGGAAGTATCAGAGCCCGGCGCTGGCATGTGCGAAGGCGGGAGTAAGCGGTGTGTGCGGCGAAGCAGCTGGCGTGCAGGCAGGAGAGGCCGGTGTGCGCGGCGAAGCGGCTGGCGTGCAGGCAGGGACGGCTGATGTGCGAAGAGACACCGGTGCATCAGGCGAAGCAGCATTTGCAGCAGCAGGAGAAAGGAGCGGAGAGGCATGAGCAAGCAGTATGAGACAGTGATCGGACTGGAGGTCCATGTGGAGCTGGCCACAAAGACGAAGATTTTCTGCTCCTGCTCCACGGAGTTTGGCGGAGAGCCCAATACCCACACCTGTCCGGTG
>JAGHER010000038.1 GCA_017889125.1 Lachnospiraceae bacterium | reverse complement strand
TCTTACCACTTATTCATCCCAGTTATGATAAACCGCCTGCACGTCATCATCGGCATCTAAAAGATCCAGAATCCGGTTCAGGCGCTTGATGTCTTCCTCATCGGATAATTCCACCCAGGTCTGGGGAATCATGGTCACGTCGGCCTCCAGCATGGGGATGCCTTCCTTCTCCAGCGCCTCGCGCACCTGGCTGAAATTGTCGGGATCGGTGTAAACCTCGAAGCTGTCCTCCTCCTCGGAGAAGTCCTCTGCTCCCGCATCCAGCGCCAGCATCATCAGATCGTCGGCGTCCATCTCGCACTCTTCCTTATCGATGATGATCTGTCCCTTCTTATCGAACATGTAGGATACGCTTCCCGGGGTGCCAACATTTCCGTTGCCCTTGGTGAAGGCGCTTCTTACGTTGGCAGCAGTACGGTTCTTATTGTCCGTCAGCGTGTCTACGATGATGGCAACGCCGCTGGGGCCGTAGCCTTCGTAGGTCAGCGTCTCATAGTTTACGGAATTGGCGTCACCGGCAGCCTTCTTGATGCCCCGGTCAATGGTATCATTGGGCATGTTGTTGGCCTTGGCCTTGGCAATTACATCGCGCAGCTTGCTGTTGTTTGCCGGGTCAGCGCCGCCTTCCTTTACGGCAACAGCGATCTCACGGCCGATTACCGTGAAGATTTTTCCCTTGGCCGCATCGTTTTTCTCTTTTTTGTGTTTAATATTCGCAAATTTTGAATGTCCTGACATTTCTTAACACTCCTTTTTCTCTATCGCATTTCGCGTACATCTTTCTTATTCTATCACCCTTTTTCCCATGTGACAAGTACAAGATTTTCTCCCTGGTCTATTTCCCTAGTCTGTTCTCCCTAGTCATTTTTCTCAGCGTTCTCATTGGTCTGTTTCAGGATTTTCTCTTCGGGCTTATTCTGCCAGTTTAGTCTGCCTGGTCTGTCTGGCATTTCCAGCTGTCTGCTCCGCCTGTGGTCCGTCTATGTATCCAATTCAAGACTTACCATCAGCGCTGTGTTCACCTGCGCAAGCAGGCTGTCATCAATATGGCAGATCTTCTCCTTCAGCCGCATCTTATCGATGGTCCGCAGCTGCTCCAAAAGAATTACTGAATCCTTCACCATGTTGCACCGTCTGGTATCCAGCTCCACATGGGTGGGAAGCTTCGCTTTATTCATTTTTGATGTGATGGCTGCACAGATTACCGTAGGGCTGTGCCGGTTTCCCACATCATTCTGTATAATCAGCACCGGCCGGATGCCGCCCTGCTCAGAGCCCACCACCGGCCTTAAATCTGCATAATAAACGTCGCCTCGTCTGATCGTCACCGTTCTTCACTCTCCATATCATAATTATAAGGGTAGTATCGCCCGATTTTTCCCTCTTATACATTATGATATGCCGGATGGGCTAAAATCCCTCGTACCGGTCAGCAAAATAATCTTTCCGGCCAACAATCCTGCCGCCGGAGAGATAGACCCGGGGAATCCGCTTGCCCAGATTGCAGAGAAGCTCATAGTGAAAGCCGCCTCCGGCCTCCGCCAGCTCCTCCACGGTGATTTCCTCTTCGCCGTCCCTTCCGATCAGGGTAACGGGATCGTCCTGGCGGATTTCCGGGATGCCGGATACATCTACCATAAACTGATCCATGCAGACCCGTCCCAGAATGGGCGCCTTTTTTCCGCGAATCAGCACCCAGCCCTTCCCGGAAAGATACCGCGGATAACCATCGCCGTATCCCACAGGGATGGTGGCAATCTCCATCTCCTGCCCCGCCCGGAAGGTACCGCCGTAGCTGACCTCTGCGCCTGCCGGAATGGTTTTAATAAAGGTAACGTGGCTTTTTAAGGACAGGGCCGGTTTAAGCTTTACCCTGTCACGGTCGACCTCTCTTGAAGGGTAAAGGCCATAGATAGAAATCCCGGCCCGCACCCCGTCAAAATCCACAGCGATAGATTCCAGGATAGCCGCGCTGTTGGCGCAGTGCTTCATGGGAATCTCTACGCCCCGCTCCTTTAGCAAAGCCAGAAAATGACGGTAACGCTCCAGCTGCTGCCATGTCCTGGTCTTATCGGTCTCATCAGCCGTGGCAAAGTGGGTAAATATCCCCTCCAACCAGATTCCCTCCAGCTGGGAAATAGCCTGCACCTGGTCTGCCGACTCCTCGTCCGGCGCCATGCCGATGCGGCTCATCCCCGTATCCAAGGCCAGGTGAACGGGCGCTCTCTTTCCAAGCCTCTGGGCCGTCCGGGAGAATTCCTCTGCTGCCTCCTTCTGAAACAGCACCGGCCGGATCCCATGAAGGATCAGCTCCTCATACCAGCAGGGCTGCACCGGCCCCAGGATTAATACCGGCTTGTGAAAGCCATGATTTACCAGCTGCAGAGCCTCCTCCGGTGCGGCCACGGCAAAGCCTTCCACATAAGGATCGATAGCTCTGGCCACTGGCACAGCCCCGTGTCCGTAGCCGTCGGCCTTCAAGACACCGATCATCTTCGTCCTCTCCGGAAGGACAGCCCGCATCCCTTCCATATTCTGCTTTATCGCATCCAGGTCTACTTCTGCATATACCCTGCTGTATTTCTCCATTGTCATTTGCCTCCGAAAATCTGCCTTATTCCAGGTCATCCATGACCTTTCCCACATAATCCGCCAGCTCCCCGGCCAGCAGACCGTACGCCCCATTCTCCCTGCGCCACAGATCTCCTGCCTGTCCGTGGAGATAGACACCCATGGGGGCCGCCAGAGTTTCATTCATCCCCTGGGCTAAAAGCCCGGCAATCACTCCGGTAAGCACATCGCCGGAGCCAGCCTTTGCCATGGCGCTGTTTCCGCTTTTGTTCACGCAGACACGTCCGTCCCGCAGAGCCGTCACCGTAGCGGCGTCCTTCAGCACGCAGGTGATGCCGTAATGACCGGCATACTCTGCCGCCGTCTCCGGAAGCCGTTCCTTCATCTGCTCCACCGTCTTTCCCGTAAGACGGGCCATCTCTCCCAGATGGGGAGTAATGATGATATTTTCCGTAAAATATCCTGCCAGCTCCGGATTGGCCGCGATCAGGTTCAGGGCGTCTGCATCTACGATAATCGGTGTGCAGGCAGTTGTCAATACCATTTCCACCAGAACTTTCGCGTACCTGCTCTGGCCAAGGCCGGGGCCGACCACCACCGCATCCGCCCAGCCGCAGCATTCCTCCACCAGCCGCCTCATAAGCTCCGGCTGCCCTTCAAAATCCTCCGGCTCGTAGGTCTCCAGTATCGCCTCCGGGAGGCGGGTAAGGAGAAAATCCCGGTTTGCCTCATCCGTAAGGATCTTCACCAGCCCGGCCCCCGACCGGTAAGCCGCCCTGGCACTTAAAAAGGCCGCCCCGCCCATATTTCTGGACCCGGCTGCAATTAATACCTTGCCAAAGGTTCCCTTATTAGAGTAAGCTGGCCGCTGGGGAAGTTCCTTTTTGTCCTCCTCATCCAGGCAGAAGGCACGGATGCCCTCCTGGGCTCCCGGGGCCTGATTCACCGCCTCCCCAGGAAAGCCGATGTCAGCCACGATCACCTGGCCGC
>JAGHER010000247.1 GCA_017889125.1 Lachnospiraceae bacterium | reverse complement strand
CTCCCACCAAATCCATCTTATTAAACGCTGCCAGAAACGGAATCTTCTTTTTCTGCAGAAGGCGGATTAATTCCAAATCCTCCTCTGCCGCACCTTCCGTCCCGTCAATGACAACTACTGCCCCGTCAGTCTTATTGAGGATCTGGCGGCTTTTTTTCACCCGCAGATTTCCCAGCTCCCCCTCATCGTCAAGCCCCGGCGTGTCCATCATCACCACCGGGCCCAGGGGCAGAAGCTCCATGGACTTTAATACCGGGTCTGTGGTGGTTCCCCGGACGGGGGAGACCACTGCCAGCTCCTGGCCGGTGACTGCATTCATCACACTGGATTTTCCCGCGTTCCGCCTGCCGAAGAAGCCGATATGGACTCGCTCCGCGGATGGCGTATCATTCATTCCCATTGTATCCACACCTCTCTTTCTTTTCCTTTTCTGTACTTTCTTTTCTACATTCTCTATTTCTCTATTCGCTGTCCTTCCGACCAGTTTTTTGGACTATAGCATTTCCAGGAAACACAGGTCTATTTCCTTACTTACCTAAAATCGGAAATCCCGGTTTCCCTTTTCAATTTCCGCCAAATGATGACAGACGATCTCCCGCACCTTCTCCTTGGGAATATTCTGGATTTCCTGCTGAATCAGGGCCAGGCCTTTTTTGCGGGTATCCGCAGAAGCGTAATCCATCAGGTATTCCTTTAAGGTCATCAGGGCATTGGGCAGACAGCAGTTCTGGATCTGCCCGGCCTTGCACAGGGACATAAACCGATCGCCGGTGCGTCCCTCCCGGTAGCAAGCGGTGCAGAAGCTGGGAATGTAGCCCATGCCCATGAGCCAGTTGACCACCTGATCCAGGGTGCGCTGATCGCTGACCTCAAACTGCTCCGAACTTTCATCCTCCGGCTCCTCCTCCACGTAGCCGCCTACGCTGGTGCGGGAACCGCCGGAAATCTGGGAAATGCCCAGGTGAAGCACCCGCTCCCGGCATTTCTTGCTCTCCCTGGTGGAAAGGATCATGCCGGTGTAGGGAACGGCGATCCGAATACAGGCCACGATCTTGGCAAAGGTGTCATCATCGATTCCATTATCAAAGGCGTCCGGGTCAATATCATCCGCCCGCCGCACTCTGGGCACGCTGATGGTGTGGGGCCCCACTCCATACACCGCTTCCAGATGCTCCGCGTGCATCAAAAGCCCGGCAAATTCATACCGGTACAGCTCCAGACCGAACAGCACGCCGCAGCCCACGTCATCAATTCCGCCTTCCATTGCCCGGTCCATGGCTTCCGTATGGTAATTGTAATCATGCTTTGGTCCGGTGGGATGAAGCTTTAAATAGCTTTCCTTGTGGTAGGTCTCCTGGAAAAGGATGTAGGTGCCGATGCCTGCCTCCTTAAGCTTCCGGTAATTCTCCACGGTGGTGGCCGCGATATTGACGTTCACCCGGCGGATTGCCCCGTTTTTGTGATGGATGCTGTAGATGGTCTTAATGCTTTCCAGCACGTACTCGATGGGATTGTTTACCGGGTCCTCGCCGGTCTCCAGGGCCAGACGCTTGTGGCCCATATCCTGCAGAGCAATCACCTCCCGTCGGATCTCCTCCTGGGTCAGCTTCTTTCTGGGAATGTGCTTATTTTTCGCGTGATAGGGACAGTATACACAGCCATTGACACAGTAATTGGACAGATACAGAGGCGCAAACATGACAATGCGGTTGCCGTAAAAGTCCTTCTTGATCTGCTCTGCCAGGGCAAAAATTTCCTGGTTTTTATCCTCCAGGTCACAGTCCAGAAGAACGGCCGCCTCCCGGTGGCTTAAGCCCTTCCGCTCCCTGGCCTTATTGAGGATCTGGTCGATCAGCTCCCGGTTGTGCTTGTTTTCCTCCCCATAAGCAAGGGTTTCCAGGACTTCCTGATGGTCGATAAATTCGTCTGCGCACTTTGATTTTGGATCGTACATGATTTTCTTTTCCTTTCTACCTCAGGGTCAGTCTTTTCTTTCCCCTCGGACGCAGCCTCATGGGCTGCTTTTTTATAAAATGGATTTATGGTCTCCACGGTCAATGGCCACCTGAAAGCCGATGGCGCTCATGGATGCGCGAAGGGCGCTCAGATTCTCAGCAGCTTCATTTCCCGTGCAGATTTTGTTGTCATAGAGCAGGTATTTCTCCCGCACACTGGCCGGGGATAAATTGGGCATCACCACATTGGCGCCGGCCAGTATTCCCGCCTCTCTCCCCTTCCTGGAGGCGGTTCCCAAAGCCGTGGTGGCCGGAAGAAGCACATCCGGCAGCATGATCCGCACCAGGCTTAAGAGATACAAAGTAAGCTCCACAGATCCTGGCGGCTGGTCATGTAAAGGCGTGTCATGGTGGGGAAGGAAGGGGCCGATTCCCACCATCTCCGGCCGGAGTTCCTGGAGAAACATCAGGTCTTTCGCCAGAGTATGAATGGTCTGCCCAGGAGACCCCACCATAAAGCCTGCGCCGGTCTGAAAGCCCAGCGCCTTAAGCTCACGAAGGCAATTCATCCTATGCTCCAGAGACATTTCTTCCGGATGAAGGAAGCGGTAATGCTTTGCATCCGCCGTCTCATGGCGAAGAAGATACCGGTCTGCCCCCGCCCTGCGGAAGGCCAGATAGCTTTCCCTCTCCCGCTCGCCGATGGAGAGGGTCAGGGCACAGTGGGGAAATTCCCCCTTTATGGCCTGAATCAATTCCACCATCCGCTGATCCGTAAACCAGGGATCCTCCCCGCCCTGGAGGACAAAGGTGCGAAAGCCCAGCTCCCAGCCCTCCCGGCAGCAGGCAAGGATTTCCTCACGGGTAAGGCGGTAGCGCTTGGCACAATGATTGCTTTTTCGGATGCCGCAGTAATAGCAGTCATTCCGGCAGATATTGGTAAATTCAATCAGCCCCCGAATAAATACCCGCCTGCCGTACTGCTCATCCCGGATGCGGCAGGCGATTCGGGCGGCGGCCTCTGCATCCGCCTGGGATGGGGTATTTAGGAGAGTGAGCCATTGGCCGCGGGAAAGCTTTCCTTTGGTTTCCAGCTCCTTTAAGCAGGCTTCCTTTTCCGGATTCGCAAAAGCATGATTCGCCACCTCTGGGCCTACAGCTTTGCTATACGCGGCCTTTGCTTCATGGCTTATGGCTTTTGCATTCGCGGCCTCCGCTCCGCCGCTCATGGCTTTCCCTCTTCCCGCTCTGCCATCCCGGCCCGGGAATACAGCGCCTTGGAGCTGACCCCGGGAAGCCGCCCCAGCTTTCCGGATAATGCGCTGATGATATCCATAGGCGCGTCAAGAACTATACTGATAATATTAACCTGCTTCTTCTCATAGGGCAGGCCCATGCGCCCGATAACGTAAGCACTGTACTGGTGAAGCAGGCTGTTGATTTTCTCCGCCTGCCGCCGGTCCTCGATGATGATGCCGATCACGGCGATTCTTGTGCTGGATTCCTCCAAAATAACACTTCCTTTCCTGAAACGAACTGGTGCGCCATCGTAATGACGATTTCCGATCGGATAGGGGAAGTCCCTTCCCCTATCCGATTCGCGATACCACGAACATCTCGCGGCAAAGCCGCTCGCTGTCCGTTGCCCGGCAAATGTCTGCTCGTGCAAGCACGGCAGCCACTTTCCGGGCTTATCGCGCAAAAAGGCGCCGGAAGAAGCGAAAGCTGTCCTTCCGGCGCCTGTAAGGTACACGAAACAAACCTGCATGTGTGCCATGCAGAATCTCTCTCTTTCCGTCAGCCGCTGCTTTCGGTCAGTCCGCTTATTTTTTCCGTCTTTGCCGTAAGGGAAACGGTGATTTAATCCTCGTTTCCTCAGAGAAGATGCCGCTTACGGCGCAGATACTGTGTAAAGTTTACTGCGAAATGGCAGATATTGTCAAGCTGAATTTATTTTGCTATTATTTTGCAATTCCGCCTTTTGCTCTCTCTCCGATGTTATTCGTATTTTCCGCCGCTCTGTTTACTGTTAAATTATTTCGATTTCTATTTCCGATTACTTCCTGGTTGTTGCTCGGCCGCACAGCCGCGTCTAATTCATCTAAACAGATTCTGCTTCTCCCTGCTGACTTAGGCTGATGTTCCTCTGCAATAAATTCTTGTTCGTAGGATTCGATTTCAACCTCTTTTTCCCGCGCAAGGACTTCTTTTTTCCACTTTTCCATCTCCTGCATGGCTTTAAAACGTTCAACATCACGGCGAAGATTATCTACTTTCCCAAACAGATTATCGTTCTGCCCTTCTCCTAAGTCAGTTAATGAAATCGTATTCCACTCCTCTTTTCCCTGAATAATCCGAATAGGATTTTCAATTTGCGCATCTGCCTCCAAAGATTTCTTAATATGATTCTGCAGTGTCTCCGTACGCTTCCACGCAGCTTCAATTTCCTCTTCCGTTAACAGATCACCAAGTGAAAACTTTAACACATCTTTAGAAAGGCCCTGAATCAGATCACAGGTAGATTGATTGAGTGCACGCATTTGTTCAGGTGTGGCAAGATTTCCCTTATAGTCTTTTATCTTTTCAGGGCTCAATGTTCCAAAAGAACAGTCATTGTCAATTCCCGTAATTTTGGAGAGTGCAACACGACCATCTTCTTTCTGCTCAAACTGATAGAACATATTTGCAGCATGGCGATCAATATTTCCGCAGATATAATCAAGAGCCTGCAGGTCTGCTAGCTGTTCTTTTGCTTCCGCAGTATTAAAAAGATTATTTCCTAAAAATTCCGGCGTCGTCCTAAACTTTGCAGCATCAAGGCCAGGGGCTTTTTCCATATAAATCCCAGAAATCCTCTCTTCCCCATTCTGAATGTACATCGTGCTAGAATGTGCGAGAATATCCGGGCAACCTATAAGCTGGGCCATTCTCGACATTGCCACATTTCTTTTTTCGATATTATTCCCTACTTTTATCTCTGCGTTTTCCATGGTCTTCTTTGCATTAGTCAGGAACGCAATTTCTTTTCTTAATTCATAAAGCATCATACGGAAGTTTAAATCCTCCGTAAGAAGATCAATCTCATTTGACTTTGTACCGGAAGGATCCAGTTTAACTCTTATTGCATTAAAATGAGCACGAAATACTTGTGTCTTATCTTCGTAAGCCTGCCTGAATCTTTCTTCCATCAAAGATTCCACAGATACGTTAACAAGGAAATGGTCTCCTGCACCATCTTCTCGTTTATTCAGCAAGTCAAGATACTCTTTATACTGCGGATATTTCTCAGCGTACTTATTAACAAGTTTTTCTGTTTCTACGTTCGCATCCAGCACAACACTTTCCGCCGTAAAAAATCCATCTAATTGATCTTCCTCACGCTCTATCCTTATACGTGAGCTTAAATTGCCGCCTACTGAGGGCAGCGAAGCCAAGTCAACTTGAACTGCTTTGTGACGGCCATTTGCAATGACATCTGGAAGATTGGTATTCGAATCTAAATGAACATTACCCAACGCTTCAATATCCTCTGATGCCAACTGAGAAATTCCTTCAATCAACTGTCTGCGCATATTTCCCAGTTTACTGCTGCGCGTTCCTCCCCTTTGGTTCAAATACTCTGTGCAGGATGTTTTCAGTTCAGAATAAAGCTTTCTGATCTCAGTCAAATCCGCTGCATTCATCACCAGCGGCTGTTCTCCCTCCGCTGCCTGAAAAAGAGGAGCTGTCCTGGCATTCAATTTTTCTAATGCAGAGAGAACATTTTTAAATTCTCTGCTGTTAATATGGAGTTTGGCATCAGCCTGCTTTAAATCGCTGTACAAGTCAGTAAAGCTCCGCCTTGCGCTGCTGTTCCGGCTGTTCATAATAATATTCCGGTAACTCGTCCTCATGTCTATTGCCACGGCAGCATCCAATGCCTCCTTGTCTTCCGCAGCCAGATTTTGGATTCGTTCAATCAGAATACTCCGCGTATTTCCAAGCTCTGTCCTGCGCTTTCCCTCATTCTTCTTGAAATATGCAGCACATGCTGTCTGCAGTTGGGCATAAAAGTCTTTGGTCCGGTTTAATTCCTGAATAACTGTATAGTGCGCCCTCTCACTCTCCCTCTGATTAAACAGGGCTTCGGTTTCTCCGCATAGCTTTTCTAATGCGGACAAAACATTTCGAAATTCCCGACTGTTGATATGTAATGTGGCGTCCGCTTTTTTCAATTCATTAAGTAAATTTCTAAAACGTTGGGATTCGCTTTCTATCGTTTTTTCACCATGTTCAAACAATACGCTGTTTTGTTCTTCTGCCATTTTCTACCTCCGTTACAGTTCCGCACTGCCTTTAGACTTTTTTGCTGTCGGCACTTCCTTACTCACCCCGGGCGCAGGTTTTTTCCTCTGTTTTGGCGATACCGGCTGATTTTCCGCCATTAATTCTGCAAAAGACATTGGCTGAACTTGACGTTTCTCTGCAATAAACGCTTGTTCATAGGATTCGAATTCCATCTCTTCCGGCATTGCTACTTCTTCTGGCTCGATATTTCTTATATCTTCTGCTTTTACTTCTTCTGCCTGGGGATGACGCTCCTCTGCAATAAACTCCTGTTCATAGGATTCAAATTCTGCCTCTTCCGGCACGGTATTTCTTATACCTTCTGCTTTTACTTCCTCGGTCTGCGGCTGACGCTCCTCTGCAATAAACTCTTGTTCATAGGATTCAAATTCTATCTCTTCCGGAATATCATTACCTGTTAAATTCCTATTCTCCAATTCATCCGGGACAGCCTCAGCTCCTACAGCAGGTTCATTTACTTGTACCTCTTCGGACATGAGATTCTCATTAGAATTGCGGGGGCATCGGCTTTCCATAATGATATCCCGGTAATTCGTCCTCATGTTGATCACCCTGTTGCGATCCAATGTATTCTTGTCTTCCACTGCCAAGTCTTGAATTTTTCCAACCAGGATACTTCGTACATTCCCCAGTTCTGTCTTACGAATCCCATTATTCTTCTCAAGATATGCAGCACACGCCGCCTGCAGGTTATCATAGGATTCTTTGATCTGGGTTAATTCCTCCTCAATTGTCACATGGGCTCTATCCCGCTCATCCTGAGCAAAAAGAGCTTCTGTCTTTCCACACAGCTGGTCTAATGCAGACAGGACATTTCGAAACTCCCGGCTGTTGATGTGAAATGCAGAATCTGCATTTCTCAGCTCATTATATAGATTTCTAAAACGCTGAGATTCATTTCCTACTGTTCTTTCGTCGTAATTGGGTCTCCTCTCTTCTTGAGACTGCAGCCCGGCTTCTTTTCTTGCAACAAACTCCTGCACTTCAGGGATTCTGGATGTTGCGTTTAAACGAACCTTTCCACTCTCGTCCTCAATAGACCAGCCAAGGGCAAACTCCACCTGTTCACCCCGGCAGGCTGCCGCCATAACCTCGCATTTCGCTAACTCCTCAGTAATCTGGCCTGCTGGATACTTTGCGGAAAGAATCTGGCTTACCTGCAGGCCATCTATCATAATCCGCTCAAAAAACTCCATCCCGGTAACATTCAGAGCTTCCCGCTCTTCCGGAAGAAACGCCCCCTTTATGGCTGAGTCAAAATTATCTACAGCAAAATTCACGGCCATTTCATTCGCATTGCGGAAATCTTCTACTTCGATAAGCCGCCCGGCAAGGCCAGGCAAAGCCTCCTGTATATCCATGTGAATCTCAGAAACCGGGAGGGTATTTCCCTGCACGGCTACTGCCAGGGCCACTGCTGCGTCTGCCGTCAGCCCATAATCATGCAAAATTTGATTAACGCTGTCTAACTCCTCCTCGTTCGTAATGGTATGTATTTGTCCCTCCAGGATCCCCGCCAATACGGCAGACACATGCTCTCTCGCCTGACGTCCCGGGATACTGGCATTTTCTGCCTCGTCTGCCAGCGCATGAAGTTTACTGATCCTTTCCCGAACCTCGTTTTGTTCGGTTGGTGAAAGATTTTCCCGGCTCAGCCGTTCATCCTGCATATCCGCAATTCCATCGAGACACATCTCCTGATTAGCCAAATCATTTATCTTGTAGTTCAAATATCCATAAGCATCCACCAAAGCCTGATACTGTGCACGATATTCTGAAGGAATCCTGGAGATAAAGTCCTTTGCCCTTCGCTCCATCTTCCGGTGCTCAGGCTCATAGAGAGAGGCTGCACCTTCAATCGAAATTCCCAGCACTGGCCCAGGCAATTCTACTTTCTCATCATCGTCCCCATCGGGCTTTTTGCCGCAATAAACCGCCGTCATATCCTGCTGGAGACTTTGTCGTACCAAGGCTGCCTGCTGCTGGATTTCTCTGGTATCAAGTTCTTTCGGAAAGGCATATAGTTTTTTCATTGAATGCCTCATATAATCATCCCGTTTCTCATGTAACTCAGAAACCTTATTTGAAATAGGATCCCCTGTCCGAACCCGTGCCTGATCCTGCCGATAGTATTGTATAAAATCCTCTTCGGATTCATAAATACCAATAGAAACATCCATGGACATGCCTGCATGATCCATCATCACATTGCTCTCCGGTGCAAACCCTTCTAAAGTAATGAAATAAGTTTTCCTAGTGCCATCCGGCTGATCCATCTCAAAGGATGCTGCTTTTACTGCTGCGTGAAACTCCCACTTCAACATCATATCCGGATCTTCAATTCCTCTTTCGTCAATTTCACTCTGCACATCCACTAGTTCTTGTTCCAATTGGCCAAGCCGTTCACTGAAGAGCCTCTCTCTTTCCTCCTGTGAATCATTATCCATGTGATGATGCTGTAATTTATTTTTTTCATTTTCTATATCTCTTTTGCGCTCAACCAGTTGTTCCTCCATTTTCTTTATATTTATATCGAATATCCCCAGAGCCGTCCTATTCTGCGACGCGAACGATTCCCGTTTAAACAATTGATCATTCGCGTAAGCACTGCCACTGCACTCTGTGGGAATAATCATCCGACGTTCTGAATGCGGATCAATTCCGGCCAATTCAAAGATTTCCATACAACTTCGAACAAAGCCTGGCGCCTGATAATTCCGAAATTCCTCTTCCTCTGGCTGGCTCCCTTTCATGGTTTCTTCCATTACAATACCGGCACCGCACCAGTTTGAAATTATGCTAGTGAGATTGGAGTACGCAAAAGCATATTTATTTGGATTCTCCCCCAGAGGTGCCATACAGCTCTCCGCAAAACGAGAAAAATCCTCCTGCACATCCCCCGGTATCCTCAACTCATTGCAGAGCCACTGTATCCTTCCTTTCCGTATCTCCTCTTCTGGAAGCAGCGGATTTTCCTCACTGTAATCGTTAAAAACTCTCGATTCAAATTCTCCCATAAACCGAAGTCCAGCGCGAAAATCAAGCGCCCCCTGGCTATTGATGAAACGAGAAGCAATTCCCTTATACAGCCAGTTTATATTTTCTCTAATCTTGTAGGGCTTCTCCCCTGGGGCATCTGCTCCATACTCCGGATAAGTGGGATGCATAGAATAATATCCTGGTCTCTTGGGATTCTCCTCAAAGTAAAAGATGTTCCCGCCATTACCCCTTTTGATTGCTTCCATTACCTCTTGGGTTACTTCCATCCCGGAATAAGTTCCACCCCCTACCTGCTCCGGCCGATTTTCAGTCATAGAAACAGAGGCGGCAGCTACCAGCGGTGCGCCTGTTCCCACCATTCCCTCCACCGGCGTATAAAAACGTCCAGCTGCCTGCTCCTGGGGCACTTCCATTGCGCGAATCTCTTCTAATGTCATGTCCTTTTCCTCCTTTTTATCTGCGTCCGTTTTGTCTACTGTCTTTTTGTACGCTATCTTTTTGCGTACTCCTTGACTTCCCATTTTCGGAAGCCCGTCTCTCTCTTGGGAACCCTACCGCCCCGTTTTCCTTCATCAAATCCGCAAAAGTCATTGACTGAACAGCATTTGCTTCCTGGGTTCGGATTTCTGTTTCCCTTGCACGTGGTTCTTCCAATGTTCGCTGGGCTTCTTTTGCAGCAACAGCTTCACGCACCTTAGGGATTCTGGAAATTACCTTTAACGGAACCTTTCCTCTGGTCTCATCAGAAAAACCGTGGGCAAACTCCACCTGTTCGCCGCGGCAGGCCGCTGCCACAATCTCACATTTGGCTAAATCCTCTGTAAGCGGGTATCCAGGATACTTATCGGAAAGAATCTGGCTTGCCTGTCGTCCATCTATCAGTATTTGGCCATAAAGCCTCATCCCCATAGCCTTCATGTTTTCCTGCTCTTTCGGAAGGAAATTTCCCCTTATGGCAGCATCAAAATTGTTAACAGCAAAGTCAACCGTCATACTCTTGGTGCGAAGAAGACTGCGGAAATCCTTCGTCTCCATAAGCCCTTCGGCTAGGCCAGGAAATGCCTCCTGTACATCCATCTGAACCTGAGTGACAGGAAGAACATGATTTTGAATTGTTCTCGCCATTTCCACCATGCTGTCTACCGTAAAACCGTAGGGCCTCAGCTGCTGGTTGATATCATCCCATTCCTCACTGTGTATTTCTGCAACCGCGCCCTGCACGATACCGGTTAATGTCATCCCAGCGCCTGCTCTCGCAACCTGTACAGGCATATTCTCTTCTGACGCTCGTTCGCTCAAATCTTCCAGCGCGTTAACAATCGTTTCTGTCTCTTGTCTTTCCTGTGAGGATAGATTTCTATTGTCCAGCTTATCTTTATACGTATTCCAAACATCAATATAAGCCATCTCCTGCATAATTAAATCGCTTGCCTGATAATTCAGATGTCCAAACGCTTCTACAAGAGATTCATATCTTTCCCGAACTTCGACAGGAATTCTTGATGTAAATGCTCTTGCCATTTGCTCCGTCCGATTGAACTTCTGGGCATCTAAGTCTCCGCCATCTATATTGACGCCTATTTCAAACTCTCTTTTTCTGCCAGCAACGCCTGTGACAATTTCCTTTTCCCATTCTTTTGCATAAGCGAGCTTCCTGTTCTCAATCAGATCCTTCTTCGTCTTATTCAGCTGCTGCCGGACTTCCTCAGTAAGAGAATTTTCCGGCAAAGAATTCTCCTCATTCTTTAAATGTGCCTGAAGCACCTTTGCTTCGTTTTGTTTGAAATTAATAACTTTTTGCGTCACCGAATCATCCCGCCGAACCATCGCATTGTCCTGGCGATAGTAAGCCCTAAAATCTTCTTCTGATTCGTAAATTCCGATGGACACATCCATCGTCATGGCTGGGTGATCCATCATCACATTGCTCTCAGGTGCAAAGGCCTCCAGACTAATGTAATACGTCTTTTTTGTTCCGTCAGGCTGTTCCATTTCGAAAGATGCCGCATTTGTTGCATAATGAAAGTCCCACTTCAACTCCATATCGGGATCTTCTATGGATTTTGCATCGATCTCATTCTGCAGGTCAGCTAAGGGCTCCGCTAGCTGGGCAAGGCGCTGATTGAAAAGTCTCATTCCTTCCTTTTCCGGATCACTGATCATCTCCTGCAATTCCGCAAGCAGCTGGGCCTTTTTTTCCGGATCCTCCTCCTCTGCCCATCGTTTGGCTACATCCTGATGATGTGCATTAAACAAAGCCATTGCTTCCTTCTCAGGATTCTCCTGCATTTGGTTCAACTCGTCACGCAGTTTATTTCTGCGCTCAATCATATCGTCATATTCACCTGCAATTGAATATCCAAATTTACCATAGCGGCCAAATCCCTCCTGTCCGCGAAATGCCCGATCAAATATCTGAACATTTGCATCTGCACTGCCGCTGCACTCCGTTGGGACGATCATCCGCCGTTCGGTAACCGGATTAATTGCAGCCAGTTCAAGGATTTCCTGCTTGCTTTGCTCAAATCCTGGACGTATCGCATCCAGAAGAAGCTGGTCATCCTCTGCATTCCTCTCAATTGCCGCTTCCGTCATCAAAGCACTGTCTGTCCAGCTTTCCATTAAGTCAAATAATTTATTATACACAAAATAGTCGCTTGTTGGCCTTGAATTCACTACACAGCTTTGGAAAAACCGCGTAAAATCCTCCTGGGAACCTGTCGGTATCCGCAGTTCATGGCAGAGCCACTCCATTCTTTCTGCCACAACCTCCTGCCTGGAAAGTATAGGATTATTACTTTTTTCTGATTGGAATCTGCGGCTAAATTCATCCATAAACCGCCTTCCTCCACGAATGTCTACTTCTCCCCTGCCATCGACAAACTTGGAGGCGATTCCTTTATACAAAAGGTTTATATTTTCCCTCAGCTTATAGGTTTCTCCCCGCTCACCAATACCGGATTCCGGATAGGTGGGATGCATGATGTAGTAGCCTGGCCGTTCCGGATTCTCTTCAAAGTAAAAGATACTGCCGCCATTTCCCTCTTTAATTGCCTCCATCACCTTTTGCGTCACCTGCATCCCAGAATAGGTTCCGCCCTTTACCTGCTCCGGTCGTTCTTCTGCTGTGGAAACAGAGGCAGCAGGTACCAGCGGTGTCCCAACTCCTTCCATCCCCTCTATCGGTGTATAAAAACGATGAAACGGCGCATTTTCCCGATGCGCCAGTTCCATAAATTCCTCAGTGAAAAATGGCATCAGTCTCTGCTCTCCGGGCTTCTCCCAGTCAGGTACAGACCGCAAATTAATCATCGTACTTTCCGCTTCAGGATTTGACACATATTCCCGAAGAGCCTTCTTTGCTCCATCTGCTTCCTGCATAGCCGCAATTTGTCTCTTAATGGCTTCCAGTCTTACCTCACCCCTTGTTTCCTCTATGGTGAGAAGCGGATCGGCCTCTGCCCTACCATTATAGTAAGAAAGGATGGCTTTCGCCGTCGCCTGCCGGATTACCTCATCATCCGATATCTCTGTACGGGAATCTCCGGTTAAAAAGCGTTTTCTCTGGTCTGCCACAGTGCGCATGTAACTGTAATGAAACTGTTTATTTTTCAGCACTTCAAAAACCTTCTCGCCCAGCTCATCCTCTACCCGTTCATTCAACTTCTTGCCATCACGATCCGTACCAGTAAGCATCTGCCGCAAATCCATCTGGCACTGACGAAAATGAATATTCACATAATTTTCTGCAAGAACCCGGTCATTCCCCAGATCGCCCGAAATCGGCAGCAATTCCGGTGCTCTTTGGTAAAGATCAGCCGCCAGCTTGATCAGCTTTGCATCGCGTTCCGGATCTGCTGCACTTTTCCCTTCCAAAAGCTTTCGAAGCTCCTGGCCTACCTCCTTTTTTTTCTGAACTGCATCAGGAGCGTCAGACATCAGCTCCTCCATGGTGTGTCCCTTGGATAGATAGTAAATAACCGCAATATCTGCTCTGCTCGATTGACGCTGAAGCGTACTCAATTTATCAAGAACAGATGGATTGAACAGATCATTGCCCTCTTTCTCATTTTCGAACCCATATATCTGGCTGTCACAGATTTCATTTATTTTCTTGATATCCTCATCGGCCTTCTGAAACAATTCTCTGATTTCATTTCCTGCCAACGCCATCTTCTTCTCCTCCTGCAAAAATTTCTTTATTTACTCCCCACTGCTTCCCGCCATCTCAAACAGCAGCATAGTAATATCGTCACTCTGCTCCACCCCGCCGGAAAATGCTTCGATATCCTTCCTAAGCCCATGCAGCGTCTCGCTCACAGCAAGGTTTGGATGGCAGTTCAGCCAGGCAAGGAGCCGCTCCTCCCCATAAAGCTCATCTGCAGGATTCATGGCCTCGGTTACGCCGTCGGTGTATAAGAACAGCCGGTCGCCAGGCTTCATCTGGAAAGATGCGGTCTGGTAGACAAAGTCTTCCATGCCGGCCAGCACCAGCCCGCTTTTCTGTTTCAGGTAATGGAGCGTCCCGTCCTCCCCGGTAACCACCGGCGGGTTGTGTCCGGCGTTAACGTATTCCACGATGCCGGTGCGCAGATCCAGGATACCCATCCAGGCCGTCACAAAGAGTCCGGCCTCATTGGTCTCGCACAGCTGCTGATTCACCCAGGTGAATACTCTGGCCGGATCCGGGTCGCTGCAGGCATGGTCCTTAATCAGTGTCTTGGCAATAACCATAAACAACGCCGCAGGGACGCCCTTTCCGGAAACATCGGCCACCACCATGCCGAAATGGAAGGGATCGATTAAAAAGAAATCATAAAAGTCTCCTCCTACCTCTCTGGCCGGGTCCATGGTGGCGTAAACATTGATGTCCGGCCGGTCCGGGAATGGCGGGAAAATCCGCGGCAGCATACTGGCCTGAATCTGGGTGGCCACCTGCAGCTCTGCCCCGATCCGCTCCTTTTCCGAGGTGACCCGGGCCAGGTTTTCGATGTAGCTGCTGATGTCCCGCTCCATCTGCTTGATGGAGGTGGAAAGGGCCTCCAGCTCGTCCCCTGTCCGGATATCCAGCTTCTCGATAGCCGTCTTTTCTCCCGCAGCTCCCTGCTCCCGGCCCTGTTCCCGCAGGCGCCGGTCATTGACATAGGACTCTGCCGCCTCCGTCAGGCGGTTGATGGGAGCCACCAGCATCTGGTTGGCCGCCCGGGTGAGGATAACCAGAAGAATCAGGGTAATCGCTACCAGCACACAGCACAGCAGCAGGAGAAAATTGTACCGGTCTGCCATGATCTCATCCATAGAAAGATCCACCATAGCATGAGCTGCCACCGTGCCGTCCTCATTCATAATGGCTGCTCCTGCAGAGCAGAGCCAGCCGTATTCGGAGTTTGTGATGTAGGCCGGAAACCCATCCTCTGGATGGCTCATGGCCTCGTAATTCTGTTCATAGATAATGTCCCAGGTACCCATGGGGCAGGCATTTTCCGTGGTATCCGGGTCAGCAATATAAACACAGGACATGGTCTCCGGATCCATGTATACAATGTAAAGGGAGTCTGCCTGATTTGCCCTCCGCACCTTGTCCAGGATTTCCATCAGCCCGGAATAATCCTCATCCTGAATGGACAGATACTGTTCAAAATAAGCCTCCATCTCCTGGTCGCTTTCCCATTCAGGCATAGGCTCCTCCCAGTACAGAGAAAGCACCTCTTTGGCATACCGGTCCACCTGCTCTGCATCCACCATGCCGGCAGCAGTCTGGGCGATGTTCATGGCCAGCTGCTTATAATGCTGATCCATGGTCTGCGCGTAAATACGGTAGCTGACTATCCCGGATGCGGCCGTCAGAACCAACGCCATGATTGCTGCCAGCATTCCCACTTTTCTCTTTAATGATCGTTTTCCCTTCATAATCCTGCTCCTTATATTTTTACCACCAGGGAATTAAAGCCCTGATACCGCCGATAAAAGAAATCCTTGGCTTTCCGCTTGATGACGTAAATCCCCATAGCGTCCATATCGTACTCTTCCATCTCGCTGACCTGCCCGGTTTCCAGGGAAAAGGGATTAAAGGACACCGCATTGTCCCGGATATGCAACTCAAGGCTTCCCTCCTCCATGGCCACCAGGGTCACCTGGATATAGCCCTCTTCTTCCTGGCCAAAGCCTTTATTGATAATGGAAAGGCAGACCTCCTCCGCCGCCATAATGCAGAAATAGGTCTGTTCCATGCTGGCTCCCCACTGTTCGCAGAAGGCCTCCATCTCATCTGTAAGTCTGCCGATATCCTGGTTCCCGCCATTTATGGTGCGGCTGAATACCCGGCTCTGATCCATCTGGTCCATTTTCACTCGGCCGCACCGCACCCATCCCACAAAGAGGAAAAAAGAGAGGAGCTCCGTCACCGGGAAGAGCCACCAGAAGGCTTCAAGGCCCAGGAAGGAAAACATCACCGTGCAGGGAATCAGCACCACAGCCCCCCGCAGGGAGGCAATCACAAAGGCCGGTTTCTCATTCTCACAGGCCTGATAAAAATACTCCGTCAGGATGCTTGCCCCGGCAAACAGTGCTCCCACGCTGTAAATCCGCAGAGCCCGCACCCCTAACTCCACCGCCTGGGGATCCGTCAGACCAAAGAGACTGCAGACTGTGTGGGGAAATAAGGCCAGAAAAAGCACTGCTGCCGCCCCGGCACAGGTACCCCAGCGGTAACTTAGGCTGACCGTCCGCTGCCGCCCCTGGAGATTGTGCTCACCCGCGAAGGTGCTGATTAAAGGCTGGGCGGCCTTTGACACTCCATCATATAAGTAAATCACCAGATAGGAGGCATTCTGCAGCAGGTCAAAAACTGCCACCCCATTCTCCTGGCCCATGCGCACCAGGCTGTTGTTGGCAATCAGCAAAAAGACCATCTGAAAGACATACTGCACCGAGGAGGCCAGCCCCACACGGAAACAGGAAAACACATGAACCGGCCGGGGAAGCTGGAAGGAAAACCGCAGATGATGGGTTTCCCGGCAGAGCCCGGCCAAAAAGATGAAAATCGTAATTAACTGTCCCGCCAAAGTGGCCCAGGCCGCTCCCGCCACCCCCTGGTGAAGCACCAGAACCAGAAGGATATTTAAAAGAATGTCCGCCCCGTTTCCCACCGTAAAGCCGAAACCGGCAAGCCTCTGCAGGTCATCATTGCGCAGATAATACTGGAGAATGTACGAAATAAAAAAAAGGGGCGTGCCCATGACAATAATCTGCACATAGGTACGGCTGGCCTGATAAAGCTCCGGATTCTCTGCAGGCGCCCCCAGGATACCCAGAAGCTCCGGCAAAAGGAGGCTCTCCATTATGGCCAAAAGAATGCCCATGACCACCGCCGTCTCCATAACCATGGAAAAGCTCTTTTGGGCCTCCTTCTCCTGCCCCTCTCCCAGAAGCCGGGCAAAGCGGATGGAGCCTCCGCTGCCAAAGCCGTGCATGAACAGGTTGATGACCATAAATACCGGCAGAGAAAGGCTTACGGCCGCCAGGCCGGTTTCCCCCATCCGCCGGCCGATCACCACTGCATCTGCCATGTCTGCCGCCGCCAGACCCAGGGCGGAGATCATACAGGGCGCCATTCCCCGGGCAAGCATACTCCCGGCAAAATGATCCCTCTGCTTCTGTTTCCTCATCCTCTTCTTACCTTTCCGTTGTACATTTCAATCATTCCCGCGGGCTTCATCTGCTGTTTCATCATCCGCAGCCCTTCTATGCCCATATCCTCCTCTGCGTTAATCACCGCAATCTCCGGAGGAAGCTGCTGATAAAGCGCCCATTTTGCATATACCGATATGCCGGGAAGCATTCCCCTCTGCTTTGCCAGACACAGGTCAAAGGTATCCTCAGAAAGACTGAATCCGGCCGTCATGGCGTAGGGCTCGCCGTCCACAAAGAGAAGGATTCCCTGAAGCTTAAGCTCCTTCCAGTGCGCCAAAAGGCAGCCGGAGGCCCCGTCATCCTGCAGGCCAAGCATCCCGGCCTGGCTGTGGGAGCGCTCCCACTCTTTGGTAATCTCCATGGCGGAGGAAATCGTCTGCTCATTTAGGGGCACCACTTCCAGATGATGCTCCCGGACTGCCCGATTCCAGTGATTGCGCAGCTTGGAAAATTTCCGCCCCGGCATGAACGCCTGCTCCATCCGGCTGTAAAGATACTCGCTTGCCGCCGGTTCCGGCGAGAACGCAAATTTCCCCGGAAACCAGCTCTCGATTTCCTCGATCTCCTCCCGGCGGACGTAGCATAAGGCAAAATCCTCTTCCTCCAGATGCTCCTCTACGAATGCGCGCCGCTCTGCTTCCCCTCCGCAGGGGGAAAACCAGGTATTTGGCCCCCACAGCCCGGCCTTTACCGCAAACAGCTCCTCCTTAAGAAAAAGGGTAAGCTTCATCTCCTTCTGCCAGATATAGAGTGACTGGAAGGCGTGGGATGACGCGCTGTGACCGTATTTCTGCCGCAGCCGGTCAACTGCTCCCTTCTGCTCCAGCCTGATGCAAAACTCTTCCATTTAATCAAACTCCTTTGTTCCTTCTGCCAGAATCCATCCGTCCCGCAGGCGGAAGGCTCCGTCAGGGATTCCTTCCCCGGCGGACGCCGGATATGCCCGGCCTCTGACCAGCTGCCAGCCTTTTCCCCCGGACCGGTATATACAGCCAAAGCCGTAAAAGGCCCGGAGAATCCGGTCTGCCTCCTCCACAGTCATCTCCGGCGAAAGGGGATAATCCTCCTCCCTTGGGCATTTCCAGTAGCTTCCTCCCTGCTGGGGAACCGCCCCGGCGTAAAGCCCCTCCAGATTTTCCAGCAGCTCCTTTACCATATCCGGCAGGAGCCTGCGGATACGCCCGGTTACCTCCTCCAGATTCTCATCCTTTCCGATGGGGAAGGAACGCCTAAGAAGGATGTCCCCCTGGTCAAAGTCTGCTGCCAGCTTATGAGCCGTGATGCCCCCTGTATCCATTCCGGAAAGAAGCATCACCGGCATAGGCCAGGCCCCTCTTCCCTCCGGCAGAAGAGAGGGATGGAAATTCACCATGGGCAGCTTCTCATCCACGGGAATCCGGTAATAATAGCCTGCGCTGACCAAAAGGTCACAGCCCTCCTGCCGCAGACGCATAAGATCCTCCCGGCTTATGGGCTTATCTGTCCAGGGAATGGAAAGCTTCTCTGCCAGGCCGATTACCCGGCGGTTATGCTCAAATTCCTGGTCTACCGGACAGGTAAACAGGGCCGTCAGTTGGCTGTGCTCTGCCAGGGCCTCCATGGCCGTATCGAATAAATCAAATCCTGCAAATGCCGTTTTCACGTTTCTTCCTCTTTCTGTTTGGTGATAATCAGCACGTTTCTTCCAGATTCATACTTGTATTCCATGGTGTCCATGAGCTTTTTCGTCAGGAAAATGCCCAGGCCGCCGATCTCCCGCTCCTCCGCATCCAGAGTCAGATCCGGGTCCGCCTTCTCCAACGGATTATATGGAATCCCTTCATCAATGAAGGTAATCACAAACCGGTCCCGTTCCCCCTTTTCCACCTGGCAGCGGATCCAGGCATCGCCGCATTCCGGATTATAGGCGTAATTGGCAATATTCGTAAAGATCTCCTCCACCGCCAGCTCCACCTGGAAAATCTGCTTTGTGCCAAAGCCGCACTCCTCCAGGGCGCCGGTGACAAATTCCTTCACCTGATCCAGATTGGAAATCTCTGCTTTTGTTTTCAGCTCCATGCTCGTACCCCTTTCCTGATTGTCAAAAGCCCTCCGGCGGCCGGGCAGACAGAGAATATATCCCGGCGCCGTCTTCTGCCTCATAGCAGATTAAGGTATCTCCCACAGCCGTAAGCTCCTGATTTTTAAGGCCGTATTCATTGCCCCCCTGCCAGCTGCAGTAGACTGCATCTGCCAAAACTGCCGGGTCTGCGCTGACCGCCGCACAGAAAAAGAGAAATACCTGATAATCGTAAGTAGATGCCTTGGAAAGATCCAGATCCCGCTTTCCCAGATCCAGGGAAAGACGCAGCCGGTATCCGTCCGAATCGGTATCCTTGTAAAGCCCTAAAAGCTCCGTCTCCTTCCCGCCGCTCACCCGGCAGTAAACCAGGGAATCCGTGTAAAGATGGAACACCCGCTTATCTGGAAGTACCGTCTGAATCTGCCGGTTTATGCCGTTTAAGGGCTCGATGATCCGGGACCAGTCTCCCATCTGGGATGCCCCGCAGAACCGCTCCGGAGCCATTACCTTTTGATTCAGGATGGAAAAGGCTTTCTGTTCCCAGACGCCCTTTTCATCCACCAGATATCCGTCCGGCGTGACTGCGGAAACCAGGAGGCTTCCATCTGGCTGATAATAGTGCCAGCGCCCATTTTCCTGCTGCCAACCCGGGGTTCCGGCGAAAGCATTCAGGGCGGCGGCACCTGCAAGCAGGAGGCCGATCACAGCGGCCTTAAGGTTTTTTTTCTGTTTTCTCAATGTCTATTCCTCCTTCTCTGGATGAAAGGCATCCAGAATCTGTTTCAGGCTGCTGCTCCACAGCTGCTCCCATTTTGCGTTCCAAACTGTTCCGTACACCGTTTTCCAGTATACCTTCCCGCTCTCGGTCTCCTGATAGCCATTTTCCATGTATCCTTCCCGGCATTCCTCCAGGGCCTTCTCCTGCTTTTCCCTGGCTTTGGCAAGGGTCTCCGGGTCTGTATTTTCACCGGCCCCGGCCAACAGGAAAATGGTCTCACTGTCCAGGTAATACCGGGCCAGTTCCTCCTCAAGGTCAGCTGCCGTAAAGCAGCCAGCCAGCCGGGACTTAAGGGCCGTTTCCGGCACCGTCTGTGCCATCTGGGCAAAGAGGATCACCGCCTTTTTCTGCAGGAACTCCTCCATGGTTTCCGGTATCTGCATCAGGAACACAAGCTCCTTAAGCCGTTCACCCCACTGGTCCGAGGTAAGTCCTGCCCGCTCCATCTCTGCCCGGATCACTGTCTGGGGATCCTCTCCCTTTCCCTTTACCGAGACAATGATCTCCTCCAGATCTTCCGGGTAGAGGCAGGCAGCCGCCTGCTCCCTCAGGGCCTCTGTGCGGTCCTTTACCGGGATGGAGGCCAGCTGGTAAAATTCCAGAAGGGCCTTTTCTCTCTGGGTCTTCCCCTCCAGAAGAAATTCCCGGTACAGCTCCACCTGGCTTAAGTCCGCCCCGGTCAGGCCCAGGTTGGCGATCATGGCGTCCCAGGTACTCTGGGCGCCGCTTCCTCCCTGGAGAACCTGCCGCCGCAGCTGGCTGTCCATATTCAGGGCGCTGACGGAAAGATTTGCCGCCGCTTCCTCATCATACAGCGGAATCCGGTATACCTTGGCACAGGAAACGTCGCTTTCCGAATAGGCGTAATCGCTGCTCTGGAAACCTACTCCGTAGAGACAATTGCTTCCTTCCTCCCCTTCCCAGATGGCGTAATAGGGATAGGGGGAAAGCTGCCCGCACCGGCCGGCCGCCTCCTCAGATGCAGATAGATTGTACTTCACCAGGCCGTTATCCACCCCCGCCAGATAGAGGAAATACCTTCCTCCCTCCTGACGGACCAGCAGGGTATTGGCATCATACTCATCGCTTCCGGTTGTGGGGGAGGCCGTAAGCTCCTGGTCAACCCCATCATCCAGAACCACCTGATTGATCTCTGCCATACCGCCGCTGTCCATGGAAACACCGAAATTAATCTGGCTGTAGGGAATGTACAGATCGCTTTCTCCAAAGGAAGACGGCCCCCAGCCGGTTCGATTTCCACTGTCTCCTGGAAAAATCGTCAGGCCGCTGCTGGTCACGGCAAAAAGATAAGGCCGGCCTTCATCTCCCTGGCTCTCCCGGCAAAGCACTGCGTTCTGAGATGCACCAGGAATCCCGCCTGCAGAAAAATCCCCCTGGGTACTGAGCATCCATCTAAGGAATGTGGTCTGCTCCTCAAGCTCTGCCCAATCCTTTTCCTCGCTGCCATAACGGAGGACGCCGCTTCCCGGAGATGCGGCGATCATGTCCGCCGTGTAGATATCCTCCGACCAGCTGACAAAGACCTCCCCTTTAAATCGGGTTTCGTAGGATTCCGTAAACACCGCCTTCTCCGTAATGGTCTTTTCAAAGGTCTGTCTGGCAACCGACGCCGGTTCGTCCTCCGTCGCCTCGGTGGTCACCTCTTCCTCCCAGACCAGGGTGTAGCTCCTGGTCTTTTCCTCCAGATTAGCTGTCTGGGGCTCCGGCTGTTTCTGCTGATCCAGAAAGTAAACCTTCAGGTTCCCCTGGGCATCAGGTATCCCCGCCACAAAGCAGCGCTGGCCATAATACCTGCCGTAATACTCCTCATTCATCACCGCCGGCACCAGCGGCGACAGCTCAGGAGCGCCAAAATACTTCTGCCAGACGCCGTTATTCAGTTCCATATACCAGCCGTCGATCCAAAACCAGAGCCAGTACTGCTCATAAGGGATAAAGTAATACAGCTGCAGCTGAAACTGGGGATCGTAATAATGATAGATTTCAAATTCATCGGGATGCCGGGCCTTGATCATCGCCTCGGTCATCAGGGTACCGCTCTCCCCCTGCACAAGCAGGGCCGCATCCTCTGCATCCGGCTCCCCGTCAAGGAGCCCCAGATCATAGGTCTGCTGATTGGCCGCCTCCCAGCTTTCCGTCTGCTCTTCATAATTGGTATTGCGGGAAAGGAAATACCGTTCCTCTCCCTCTGCCGCCCCCTCCGGCTCCCCGATGTCATAGGTAAAGCAGTAGTACAGCATCTGCACCACATCGCTGTCCTCATCCTCTAAATCTCCTGTCTCCGTGCTTTCGTCGATCTGGGCGCCCTCTTTTTCAATATTTAAGGTAACGTACAGAAAATAGTTGGTATCCATCACCACGTTGCTGATGGTCACCGCTGCACCTTCGCCGCCGTACCGGCTTATATTATAATCCAGCACATCCTGGATGCTTTTTTCGTAAATCAGCTGGCCGGAGTCGCTGTATACCCGGCCAACTCCGTCAAAATAAAAGAAATATCGTCCGCTTTCCTCGCCGATTTTCTGGGCGAAAAAGCTTCCCGTCTCCGATTGCTGTCCCGTTCCGTTTTCTCCTGCAGCAGCAAAGTTATCGGTGCTGCTGCTTGTTTCATCCCATTCCGGTACAGCCGTTTTATCATAAGGCGAGGTCTGATGAAACAATACCCGGTACTGGCGGGTATTGATCTGATAAGCCATCAGGACTGTCGCCATTGTTTCCGTATCCGTAATCGCTTTCCCCGCGTTATTGTCCGTATCCTGGGCCGTTCCCTGCTCCGGGGCACCGCCCAGTCCGGACGAATCGCCGGAAGCATCTAATGCCTGATAGGCATAAATCATGGTTGTTCCGTTAATAAAATCAAGGATCTGAAAATCCACAATGTTTTTTGGTCCCGGCCTGTGGGCCGGAAGGATATAAAAGGCATCCGTACCCTGGATGGCGTATTTTTCTTCCGTCAGTTCCAGGTCCGTTTCTACCGCAACGCTCTCCGACACAGTGGACACAGGGACGGTGTATGTGGCCACCGTAGCCTTATTGACATCCGCATCCAGAATGATGGATTCACAGCCGGAAAGAGCCAGAGAAAGGAAAAGCATTCCGGCTGTGAACCTTATTCGTTTTTTTCGCAATCTCTGTTCCTCCTCTCTCCGGCAGTGAAATTTTTTCCGAAAATCCGTTATTTTGTACTGGTGCTGCCGTAAGTACTATACCAGTTGGACAGTATGGGGAAGGCAACTTTAAGGGCAACCAGCAGTACGAAAATCAGCAGGAAGCCGATAATCGCGTTTTTCAGCGCAGACTTTGCCTTCTCTCTGTCCTGAGGCTCCTCCGCCTTGGCAAGCTTTGCCCCCAGCAGAATGCAGTAAATGGCGCCGATGGCCACCACCACGCCAAGAATCGGGTTAATGGCGCTGTTCAGCAGCTGAATAACCGGCTTTGTAGCCTCGTCAAACACATTTGATGTGTCAGAAAGCACCATCATCATTCCATTAAACTTTGATAACATCACATATCCTCCTTTTGTTCTTAAAATTGATTTATTATAAAACTCCCATATGCCTGCGCAGGTACAAAAGCCAGCCAAGGCCTCCTGCCCCAAGCACTGCGAGCAATATAATCTCTGTTTTTTCCAATGGCTGCCGCCCATAAGCGGCAAAAAACTGGTAGACCTGCGTATTTCCCGCCGGATCCGTCACCTGTATCCGGTACTGTCCTCCCTCCTCCAGCACATCCGGCACCATGGACATTTCCATACCGTTCTGAAAGACGGTGACGGTGCAGTCTCTTTCCGGACAGGAAAAGGAGAGGGGAGCCGTCAGCTCCGGATCGTAGATATTCTTGGAAAAAGTCAGCCGCGGCGGTCTGCGGTCGGCAAAAAACTCCAGCCGGTAGCGGATGGAGCGGTCAGAAGCCGCCGCGTATTCCAGGGAATAAAACCCATCTTTGGCAATTTCCAGATACTCCCTGCCCCGGGGAACCGGCTTTCCGCCGCAGTAGGCGGACTCCAGCACAAATCCTTCCGGTGCCCACAAAATATCCCGGTTATTCACCCCCTCCGGCAGAATGATGAAGGGGATTTCCAGGCGGTAAATGCCGCTTTTCTGGGAATTGTCCCCCAGGGATGCCATGCAGGTGATCTGATAGGTGCCAGGTTCCGAGAAGGTAAGTTCCTCCCCGCCATTCACCGTTTTCCCATCCAGGACAGCGGAATATACGGTAAACTCCTCGGAAAATTCCAGGGAGACCTCCCCCTTCCCCGCCGCGCCCATAGGGATGGTCATGGAGAAAAAGGAACCGCCGGGAAGGGTGTACCGGTAAGGCCCTCCCTCCCCGTCCAGGGTCAGGGTAAGCTCCGACTCCTCCTCCACCGTAAAAGGAATTTCTCCCTGGCCTTCTAGGATGGCATTCTCTATGCGAAAATGGAAAGTTCCCATCTGTTCCCCGCTCCCCTCAGCCCGGTACAGATTGTATTCGTAAAGACCCTCCGCAAAAATCAACTGGCCGTTTTCGTATTCCTGCTCAGCACCATCTAAGGACAGTGACCAGGAAAGTCCTTCGTCTGCCGTAATGACGGCTGCCGTGGCTGTCTCTCCCTCCATCACGCTGGAGGAAAAACCGCCGATTCCGGCACATTCATAGCGGTAGCCATTCTCCTCGTCCTCTCCGGAGAGGATGGCCTGGATTTTATCTGGTTCTTCTGTGGCCGCGGACAACCCTGTCGGCTCCGCAGAATCTGTTGTTTCTGCAAAGAAGGCCGAAATCTCTGTCGGCTCTGCAAAAACTACTTGCGGAAAAGAAAAACTCCCCGCCCCGGCAGCCGCCAGACACGCGAACCAAACTCCCCATTTTTTCATCCACATCTGCGGCTTCACCGGCTGATCTCCTTTTCCTGTTTAAGAAGGGGCTCCTGGCTTTTGCTTTTCTCCCGCCTGCGGACGGCCCCTTTTCCCGTCTGGGCCTTTTCTCCCCGGGAAGCGGCCAGCACCTCCTGCTCAAGCTGGGAAAAGGTGATGGGCACACGCCTGCTGCTGTGCTTTTCCTGGGCCTTTCCCGGCCGGTTCTGGTCCGGGACATAGCCCTGCTTTTCCCGCCGCTCCCGCTCGGCTCTCAGCTCTGTCAGCTCTCTCTGCCACAAAACCCGGTTTTTGGCACTGTCAAAATATGCCATGCTCTTACCTCCCTGTGCCGCCCCCGTCCAGCTGGCGGCCGATCATCGTATTGATCCCGGAAATCAGGCGGTTTTCTCCCGCATTTACGGCAATCACATATTCCTGGGGCGCCGTATTCTGCAGATTCTGCATCTGCAGCTGCCCCTCATAGACCTCTAAAAGGGCAATCCCCTCCGGATAGCTGCAGACAAGCCCGTCAATAGACTGGGAAAGCAGTGCCCTGGTTCCTGCCCCGCCATCGGTGAAGGCGGCAGCCTGGATCGTCTCATCGCCGGAGGCGATGCTTTCTGCCGCGGCGGACACCGAAGGAAGGACGCCTATGCTTCTTCCGGAAAATGCTCCCGGAGAATCAGAATAATCCCCCCGTCTGGTAACCACATACAGCTTATCCTCCCCATAGGGAATGGAAACAGAAAGCCCGGCCTCCCCGGCCATAGCTTCAGTCACCGCCCCCAGGGCTGCATCGGCGTTTCCCTCCGCCACCAGAGCTAAAGCCGCCTGGCTGCTTTCTGCCGGCAGAAATTCCACTGTCACCCCAAGCTCTGCCCCGATGGTCTCTGCAAGGGCCATCTCCACGGCCTGCTCCCCATCGGCCAGAGCCATGTCGCTTAAGTCCCCGAAGGCCACCCGAAAGCTTCCATTCTCCTGTATCCGGGTTACGGCATCCTTGCCGCCCCCGCCGCAGCCGGAAAGCCCCAGGCTGCAGACGGATACGGTCAGGCCGCAGACAGCGCCAAGGAGAAAAAGCCCGTTTCTTCTCATCATTAATTTTTTCATCTTTCCCTCCTACATCGTAAACAGACGTTCAATATCCTTCCCGGCAATAATGTCCACACAGGTCCGCTCCGAGGGCGAGGTAATCACAAAGGCCCGGCCCCGCCCGTTATTGATGATGTCATTCTGTTCACTTTCATTGATTGCCCCTGCCTTTTCGTACAGGCGGCAGAGATCATGCATATCGTTTGGCGCCAGCGGGAAGATAAAGGAATACTGGCTGGCATTGATAATGGCCGTGGATTTTCTGGCCAGCTCCTCCGTTCCCACAAAGTCCTTGATATTCTGGGTAATAACAATCTGCATACCGTTATATTTTCGGATCCGCTTGGCTAACTGGAACATGAAATCCAGTGCAATGGGATACTTGCTGTCAATAAACACATGGGCCTCGTCGATGACCACGATAATCTTCCGGTTGGCGTGGCAACGGATATTGTAATCCCGGTTTTTGATGATCTCATTGTCCAGCCACTTTAAGACCAGAAGCATCTGTGCATTGGCGATGGTATTGTTCTTATTGGCCAGAAGGGACTGGAAATTAAACACAATAAAGTTTTCCTTGGTGGAAATGGAAGCCTCCCCGTTCCACAGATTGGAATTGCGCCCGCCGGAGGCAAACTTTGAAACGTAATTTAACAGCACCCGCAGATTTTTCTTGCTGTACTCTCCGGTGGAAAGCTGGAAATCATTGAGGATCTTCTCATACAGATCATCAAAGGTGGGAAAATCTCCCGGCTTTAAGGTGCTTAGATCCGTCTCGCTGTCGATGCCCTTTTCCTCATACATCCGGCTGGTGATATTGTTTAAATACTCCAGGGCATCCGGCTCAATTCCCGGTAGGATCTGCCGGTAAAATTCCTCCAGAAACTGCAGGTGGGTGTGGTAGCTGGTGTTGGCCGTCTGCTCCTCATCCTCCTCCTCATCGGAAAGGTTGGTGATGATATGGAAGGGATTCAGCCGTCCCTGGGTGGCGCTGCCCACATCAATGATCTTCCCGTCAAAGTTTTTTGCCATCTCCAGATACTCGTTTTCCGGGTCAAGGATGAAAATCTTGCTGTCCTCCGCCGCCAGATGGGTAAGGATGGTCTTGGTGGCATAAGACTTTCCGGAACCGGATTTTCCGATAATAACCATGTTGCTGTTGACCCTCTCCTTGTTCCGCAGGAAAAAATTCACAAAGGCCGGGACGCCGCCGGAATTGCCCAGGTACACCCCGCCGGGATCATTTAAAAACTTATAGACGTAGGGGAAGGCCGCCGCCACAGAGCTGGAGTGAATGGACTGCCCGCTTTTGGTCATGGCATCATTGGCCGAGACCGCCGTGGAGGAATAGGCCTCAAACTGCTTCATCATCATGTCCGTGGAGCGAAAGCCCCATTCGGAAAGGCTGCGCTTTACCTCCTTCTTCCGCTTCACCACCGGCTTCTTCTCGCCCTTTTTCCCGGTATAGGCCGCCATGGCCGCACTGTAGTCATAATCATAAATGGTCACGTAAAGATTTACCCGAAAGAGCGTCTCATTGTCCCCCTGCAGGAGTCTGAGCACCTCACCCAGCGTTTCAATGTGGGTGCCAAGCTCCATCAGACGGCTGGCCTTTCCCGTGTGGCTCTCCTGCTCCCGCAGCTCATCGATGGCCCGGTCAATCTGCTTTATGCTCTTGTACCGGTCCATAGGCTTAAGCTTCATCACCACCCGGGTTCCCGGCAGGTTAAACAGCTGGTTTCCCCAGGCATTGGGCACGATGGTGGGGTACTTGGTGATCTTCAGGGTGTGGGTAATCAGCCCGTCGTAAACGATGGTCCTTGGGGTAAAGCGGATCTCCTCCGGGATAATCCAGCTCATGTACTCCTCCGGCTTAAGCTTCTTTGCCTCCCGCTCGTCAAACAGCTGGTTGTAATTGTATTTCAGGAAGATCGCCAGCTCCTCCTCCTTAAGGATCCGGGCATCCATGTCATTGGCCCCCAGGGCCTGGATGGCGTTTGCCGCCTGTTCCTTCAAATACTCCCGGTTCTTGTGGTAAAATACCAAGTAATGAAAGGGCACATATACCCGCTCCTGGGTGTTGAATTTCTCAATCATGGCGATCCGGTCATAGATAATCCCCGCCCGCCGGGTCAGCTCCTCCTCGGAAAGAAGCCCGTTTAAGTAAGACTCCTTAAGCTCATCCAGCTTCTTATGTTCTGAGCGGATCACCTCATCATAAATGATGGGCCGGTCAAGCTTCACCAGGGAAGCCGTCTCATCCAGGGTCACACTCCGCAGGATGGCGCCGAAAATATGATCGATGAGATTGTTCTGCCGATCCTCGGTGTAAAACCGGAACTCCACAGAGGGAATCTCAATGACCAGGCCGCTGTAGGAGCTGCCATATTCAATAAACTCCCCGGAAATGCCGGTAAAGGGGATGATGGCCTCCACGGGCTGGAGAACCTTTTCCCTGCTCTTTCTCTTCCTCCTGCTGCCCGCCCTTTCTTCGGCAGCCAAAGAATCCGCCTTCGCTTTGCCGCCCCGTACAAAATGCTTGTACCGGGCAATATACTTCATGCCTGCAAATATACCTTCGTAGGCCTTTTCATCATCAATGGGGATAACGATGGCTACCGTCACGGTCAGCACAACGATAAACAGCATAAAATGAAAGGGCAGGTCAGAAAGCAGAAGGGAAAAGGCCAGAGTGCCGCCGATGCCCAGAATCAGCATATCGATCAGGCCGATTCCTTTAAAAAATTCCATCTGTACATTGGTTTTCTTTGGAATAATCCTCATGTTCTCCGTCTCCTAACTTTTTTCCCTTACTTCTGTCCCTGATTTCTGCCCCTGACTTTTGTCCCCGGCTTCCGGTTCCCTGCGCTGCCCGCCGGACACATCATTGCGGATGTAGAAATTCATGCCCAGCACCCGCACGCCGGCAAAGCGCAGCTTTCCGTCCTCATCCATAACCCGGCTGTTCTGTACGGCGCCAAAGCCCAGACTGGTAATATGGTACTTGCCGTCTGCCTGCTTTTCCCGCTGGAAAAGGCCCAGAAGGCTTTCTGCCTGACGGTTCCCTTCCTCATCAAGTCCTGCCCGGTATCCTATCGGCTTAAACTGCCTGATGTAGGATTTTCCTTTACTATTCTGGCCCATCTTCAGACCGATCAGGTTGAAATCCCTGAACTTTAGCTGTCCGGAATCGTTCCGCTTCCAGGATGCGGCATTTAAGGGGAGACGCACCCGGTCAACATTCATCTTTCCCTGGTCATTCCGCTTTAGGTTGACGCAGGGAAGGCTGATTTTGTTAATCTTTCCCTCGCTGTTCACCCGCAGGCCAAAGCCCAGCATCCGCACATTGGTATTACCCTTTCCGTCATGGCCGATCTTAAAGAGCTTCCCTTTTCCCGGACTGAAAGCACGGCTGATGCTGCCGTCGGCATTCCGGTAGGACTTAATCAGCTTTCCGCCCACATACTGTCCAGAGCGTGGTGTCGGCGAGGCGGCGTTTCCGCCAGTTTCCGCAGCGCCAAGACCGCTGCCGCCAAGACCAGATGTGATGGTGCCGCTGCCAAGACCGGTTGCACTGCTGCTGCCGTTAAGGCCGGTCGCGCCGCTGCTGCCGCTAGAATCGAAGGTTCCGGAACCGCTCTTGCTGGCATCCGATAGGCCCAGGCCGTTTCTGCCGGCACCAGGCAGACTTGAGCCAAATCGGCCGGCTGCGGATGTGCCGGCACTTCCACCAGATATGCTGGCACCGGAGCTGCTCCCGCCCCCTGATGAAGAAAGACCGCTGCTTCCACCTCCTTCCAGACCAAGTCCCGTATTCTTCCGAAACCGGGTATCCTCAAACTTCTGTTTCGATCCCTTATAAGCGGAGGCAATTCCGGAAAGACCCTTTCCGATTCCTGTGCCCACCATAGCCATGCTTCCGGCGGCCATTCCGCCCAGAACCATGCTTCCGGAGTTAATCACCTGATCCTCAGAAGAACCAGCCTGACTGCTTAACAGGGAGGTAACCAGGCTTCCGGATTTCAGCACAGCCCAGGCTCCGCCCAAGAGAAAGACCATCTTAGTCAGATAATCCATTTCCGTACTGTTTGAAAAGGTGACGCTGCTTCCCATAATCACCGGACAGATCATCAGATACAGCTTCATGCCGATGACGATGCCGAAACCGCTGAAGCATTTTCCGATAAACAGCTCCCGCCACCGGCCAAACCGCTCTCCGTCATCCAGCGGAATCATGCCCACAAAGAAGGGGGAAACCAAAAACAGCATTAACAGGTCAAAGATCCGCTGGACGAAAATCACCATACACATGGCCATCACCACCAGCAGGAATATGCACAGGGCAAAGCCGATCACATAATCAAATTTGCCCAGGTTAAAATACTGCTCCACCACATCCGCATCGGTATAGCTCAATCCGCTGGACAAATAAAATTTCGACCTTACCGGATCATTGATGCCCACAGAGGCGGCCTTCGTGCCATTCAGATTCAGGTTCTTATCGGAAGAACAGGCATTCATGGAGGAAACCACAAAGATCATCCGGGCAATAGAGGTATTTCCCGAGCCTCCCCCGATCAGCCCCACTGCACTGTTTACCCCTTTCAGAATCAGGGATGCCAGACGGATTAAGAAGTATACCACCACCTCCACCGTAAGCATCTGCAGAAAGGCACGAAACAGAGACGAAAGCACCCGGGATACCGGACGCTTGTTTTCAAAATCCAGATCCAGCACAGACCGCATAGTGCTGAAGATGGCCAGCATCAGGGCAATTGACATGCCCATCAGGGAAATCACCAGAAAGGCCGTCCGCAGTCCGTCGATTTCAAACATCGCCTCCAGAAGCCCCATCTTCTGCTTATTAAAGGACACATCCCGCAGGCCGATAAAGTAATCAAAAGCTGAATTTAATGTATCCAAAATCTCCAAAAGTGAGGCATAGACGCCGTACAAAAGCCCGGCAAGAATCTCCACCAAAAGATTCAATGCTTCCTTAATCAAAGGCCAGATCACCGCCTCTAAAAGAGGCGCCAGAACATTATTAAACACCCAGCTTAATACTGTGCTCAGAAGCTTGGCAATAAAATTAAAGACAGGGGATAAGATTTTATCCAGTATCCAGTTAAAAATGCTGGAAAATATCCCGATATAACAATATTCCATAGATTATTTTCCTCCCCGTCTCCGAATTCCTCTTGCCGCCTGGCCCACGCCGGACGCCATCCTTCTGGCTCCGCCAAAGGCCATGGCTGTCATCGCAGCGGTGGACTGATTTACCGCCCCTGCCGCCTCTGGGCTGAGAATCTCCAGAAAAGTATTCTGCCCCTTATACACCGCCCAGGCTCCGCCAATCACCAGGAAAATCTTAATGCAGCTGTCAATGGAAGAATTGGAAGAAAACACCAGACTGTCTCCCGTAATCAGCGGCGCCGCCATCAGATAAATCTTCATGGCAAAGATGGCGCCGAACCCGGAAAAGAATTTGGCGATAAACAAATCCTTCCAGTGCCTGAACCGGCTCCCGCCGTCCAGCGCAATGGTCGCGGCAAAAAACGGCGAAATCAGGTACAGGATCAGCAATTCAAAAAGCCTCCGAATAAACGACAGACAGGCCCCCAGCAAAATGAGAAGCATCAGCAGGCAGCTGATGTAGCCGATCACATAATCGATATCTTCAATGTTAAAGTACTTTTTCACCGTATCCCGGTTCTGGTACTTATGCCCCTGTCCAAAGTCCTCCAGATCTGTATCTTTTTTGGCCGCCTCCTGGGCCGCCGTGATAAACAGGACGTCATCCATCCCGCTGTTTTCCGTCTGATAGGCGGACTGAAAGGTAATCACCACCTGGTCCAGAACCGCGCCGGACAATTCCAGAAGGAATAAGCTCATCACCGGGATAATCAAAAAGGTAATGGCCGATTTCAGCCCGTTTTTCAGCACCGCGGAAATGGGCGCCTGCCGGTCCTCAAAGGGAAGATCCGCCATGGCCTTTCCCGTGGCATACATGGAAAACATAAAGGCAAGGATGGCCGCCATCAAAGAGATGACGGCAAAGGCCCTGCTGAGCCCGTCCATCTGAAACAGAAAGGACAGAAGGCTTGTCTGGCTCTTCCCTCCTCCTGCTTCCGATACGGACACGGTAGCCAGACCGGAAAACACGCTGAACATATTTTCCAGAAAAGCCACCAGCTTAAGAAGGATAATCAGCCCGTCCAGAAGGATGTCGCTGAAAAGCCCCCAGATATAATCCCCCAGCAGTTCCAGAATCACATTAAACACAGACCGCAGTACCGGGCTCAGCACCTCTTCAAAGATGGTGTAGAAGATATCCTTCAGAAGGTCGGTAAAGGAGGAGGCCAGATATACGTAAGGCATAACCATTTCTCCTTTCCAGGCTATTTCACGTTAAAGTCCTTTTTCGTCCTCCGGATAAAGATAACCGCCCCGGCAATAAGACCGATGACGAGAACCACCGCCACCACTCCGGCCATATTGACCTTTGCGGGAATCTCCGCCGATACCTCCGATACATTCCCCGCGTAATCGTAAACCCGGATCACATACCGGCCCGGTCCCGTAATCCGGCTTAAGCTCTCATAGCTTCTCGTCTCCTGGCCGTTAATCACCTCGATTGCGGCGATATCCTGGGACTCGTAGGAAAGGGCAATGGCCTCTCCGTCAAATTCAGCCGAAAACTTCGGCGGCTCATGATCCACCGTCAGCTCGATTTCGTAAGAAACGCCCTGGGCATTCTCCATGGTCAGCAGGTAAGTGCCGTCCGCAGTAAAATCAAGGCGCTGCCCCTCTCCCCCGATAGAAGCAAGAAGCTCCTCTCCGTCACGGGTAAAGGCCGTCACCTTCATGCCCACCGGAACGGTGTAGGAATCTAAATCGGACAGGGCCCGGCCCAGGAGATGGAAGGAAAACACATGGATTCCCTGTCCATCCGGAATCCGCACAGTATAATTTCCTACCTGACTGAACATTCCCTCTTCCTCCGGCACAAAGAGCTCACCATCCAGAAGAATCTCAACCTGCTGTTCCTTCGGCCCCAGGCCAGAAAAGTCCAGATAAACGCCGGTATTGGAAAGCATGCCGTTCGGCACACTGGATAAAAAGCTGGTTCCATCAGAAAGCACTGTCCGGTACATGCCGGTGGTTTCATCATAGGAAACCTCTGACACCTGCTGTCCTCCGGCAGAAATGCCTGCCGCAGCTGAATCGGATGACCCTGCCTGCAGTGAACCGTCACCAGTCTCGCCGTCCAGTAAAGCCCCGTCACCAGCTTCCCTGCCGTCAGTCAAAGCATTTCCGTCTGCCTCACCGGCGGCTGAACCGCTTTCGCCTGTCTCACTGTCAGCGTCCTCCGACACCGGCGGGAACATCCCGGCGCTTTCCTCTGCCGTACCGTTCCCCGCACTGTCTGAGACTGCCCCGCTGCCTGTGCCAGCAGAAGCCGCCCCGCTCCCCATACCGTCTGAAACCGCTCCATTCCCCACGCCGGCCGAACCGGTCATCGTCGGCGGCGTAGTGCTGTGGCTGGAGCCGTAATACTCCACCTCTCCCGTCCCCTGGGACTCTGCCGCTTTCGGAGACTTTGGCTGGATGCGGAAATTAAAGGTAGTCTCGTAAATCACCTGCTCCGCCAGGGGCTTTGACGGATCCTTCACCGCCGTAAACCGGAATATGTACGTGCCCGTAGCCCCAAGACGCTCATTGGCCGTATAGCTGATGGGCACTCCGTCCTTTTCCGCCGTGAAGGACACATTCTGCGGGATATCCAGATAAACCTGCTGGTCCGTGATCCCATTATTTCCAATATTGGTATAGATGAAAAACTGGTCATCGATAGACTCCGTATAAATGTCATACTCCTCATGATAAGTCTCGCCAAGCTTTACCTCCTTAACCTGCGGGCCGGTGCTTGTGCTGTCATCCCGTACCTCCACCTTCAAAGGAGCCGAGGAAGCCCCCGGGCCATAGCCCCAGTTCTCCTCCTCATCATCCTGTTTACGGCTGCTGACGGACACCGCCGGGGCAGTTTTTGCCGCCTGGGTCTCCTTTACCGTCACTAAGTCATCTGCATGCTGGGGCCGCCCTGTGGCCAGATCGCCGCCCTGCACGATGTCGTTTATGGCCTGCTGACGGATGGGAAGGCGGTTGTCCTCGGCGCCGTAGCTTCCCACAGGACAGCCCATGCCAAGCAAGGCGGCCCCGGTTAGAAGGGCGATTCCCCTCATTATTCCTTTTCTTCTCATTCCTGAACGGCCCCCTCTTCCGCTTCTTCTAAAATCTGATAATTGCGCTCCTCCAGATCGTAAAATACCTCATCCCCAAAGAATGCATTTGCCTTTACCTCCGTCAGATCCATGGCGGCAAACTGATAAAGAGGACACTTGTAGCTGGGCGTAAACTTGGTCTTTAAGGGATTGTTTCCAAAAGTCACAATAATGGCGTTTCCTGTGTCGCTCTTGTTGTTTAACTTCTGCAGCTCCGACGGGTAAATCACCGGCCTGGTCTGCAGCTGAGAGGATACGCTTACCTCTCCCTTGCTCTGCTTCCCCGAGGAGGTGGAAACGCTGGAGGTGGACACGGTCATATTGCCGCAGAGCTTGGAAAACTCCTCACAGGTCTCAATATCATTGGATCCGATAAACATTTTCAGTCCGCAGTTGCTCTTGATGATGTCCGCCACTGTGTTGCCGTAGACATTATTCAGCTGGGCAAAGGACTGAACCACCATGTTGAACCAGATCTTCCGGCTGCGGCCTACGGTAATCATCTTGTCAAATTTATCAATCTTCGGCATATTTCCAAACTCATCCAGCAGGAAATATACATTTCTCGGCAGAGAAAGATCCTCCCTGGAGGAGGCGTATTTAATCAGCGCCTTATAAATACTCAGAATAAAGACGGCAGCAAGGGCATGACGGGTGTCCTTCTCATCAGGTATCTTCAAAAACAGGGCCGTAGGCTCTGTGGCAATGGCCATGGGATCGATGTCCGTGGCAGAGGTCAGAGAGCAGAGGCCCTCATCATTAAACATGGACATCTTATCCAGAGCGATGGACATGTAGCTGGCCAGGGTATTCTCCGCGGCAGAAAGCACCTGCCGGGAAAGCCCCGCTGCCTTGGAAAGCTTCGGCCGTCCCTTAAAGTAGTCCTTAAGGATCTGATACTCATCCTCCGAATTGCCCACCGCTTTATTAATATTGTAGAAATTAAACTTCTCCCTGGTCATGCCAAGGTCCGGATTCTCACTGTCCTCTAACATCCCCAAGCAGACCGCCATGATAATGGAGCGTGCACCCTTCTCCCACACCGGATCATCCGCCGACTCGATGGGGCAGATTACGCTGATCAGGTCATTCAGATCCTCATAAAGCTCATCGTAAATTTTCTGCCGCTCCATCTTGATTAAGGACAAAAGCTCGCGGCCGGAGCTGTAGGCCTTTCCCTGGTACTCATACCACACTTCCTCGAAGGACTCCCGGGGGCCTGCCAGAGCAAGGTCGTAATCATCCACCGAATCAGTGTGCTTAAACAGCTCATTTCCCGTCTGCAGATACAGCTGATACCGGTCATAAATATCCCCCAGGGGATTCCAGCGGAAGGAGCTGTAGGGATCACGCAGATCCAGCACCATCACATGGTAGCCCCGGGCGGCCAGGGTGCCGCTGTGCATCTGGAACAGCTCGCCCTTGGGGTCGGTGCAGATCATGGAAGAACCTGCAGCACATGCCCCCAAAATCTGAATCATAGGATTAATAAAGGTGGTTGTCTTTCCGCTTCCGGTGGCGCCGATAATCAGGCCGTGCATGGGCGAAGCCAGATTCAGCGTCAGTTCCTTACGTTTAGGACTGTAAACGGCATACACCGGTATGCCATCCTTTTTCTCCTGATTCAGCTGAGTAAATTTCTTTTCCGGGAAATTAAAATTCCGCTCCTTCTCGGTCATAAACCGTGAATTTTCCAGGGCGCTTTCCACCGCATCCTTGGCGCTTCCCGAAAGATACGCCTTCCTTTTCTTGGCGGTATTGTCCCTGGTTAAAAAATAAAGCAGCACAGCCACCACGGCAGTTGCTCCGCCGTAAAGCCAGGTGGACGGGCTGAGCCACAGCTTAGGGCTCCAGAGCATCCCGTAGTCCCCTGCAGTTATGGCAGCCGGAAGTATGGAAATCGCTGCTGCCTCCAGATATCCCACAACACCGCAGAAAAGGATTCCCACCACCACGTAAAGTATAATACTGACCATCCCCTAATCCCCCTTTTCCTTAATATAGCCGTACAGGAGCTTTCCGGAAGCTCCGCCGATGATCCCGTAAAGCAGAATCAGAAAACGGCTGCCAAAAATAAGTTGGCTGCCTGCCTCTGATGCCTGCACAGCAGAAATCAGGACGGAGGGCAGATTAAATCCCATATGGATCCAGATGGAGTACAGAATGTTCTCCCTCTTTAATGCCGCCCATCCCAAAATAAGACCCATACCAAAGGCATAAAGCACCCAAAGCAGGTTCACGTGGCAAAGGCCAAAAAGGGCCGCGCTGAGAATAAGGGCCTGCTTTTCCGCAAAAAAGGGGAAGAGCCGGCTCAGCATATACCCGCGGAATACAATCTCCTCCGTAAGCGGAGCCAGAATCCCTACGGTCAATGCCAGGAGAAGCCAGTCTCTCCCCAGGAATATGCCGGAGCTGCTTTCCGAATAGGAAGCCAAAAGTCCTTCTGGCAGCGGAAGCAGGCTGATCACCGCAGACACAAACAGCCCTGCAGAAGCGCCAAATAGAAGGCAGATGCCCCAGTAGGCCAGCTCCTGCCTGTCCGGTCGCTTTAAATCCAAAGAGATTTCCGCAAAAAAATCTTTTCCCTGCTTTTTATTTCTCCGGTAAAACCAGGCCAGAATCAAAATACAGCTGACAAAATTATAAAAATTCCCGCTCTCCGACACAAATGCCGTATTTGAACCGCCGTACCTGCGCACTGCCATGCCAAAGCTCATCAGTATCCCCGGCACAAACAGATACGCAAGCAGAGGCCTGATGGAATAAAGAAGGACTTTCGCTCCTTCCCAGATCTTCTGCTGTCTGGTCATTCCTCATCTCCAAAGGTAAGAAGGCCCGAAAAACCGGTAATGTCGAAAACCTCCATCACCTGAGGCCGCACGTGAATCAGCACCATAGAGCCCTTCACTGCCTTAATCCGCTTCTGGGCTGCCAGAAATACCCGCAGCCCCACAGAACTGATGTATGTAGTATTTTCCATATCAATGACCAGGCTGCTTATGCCGGAATCCAAAAGGCCCGTAAGCTTCTCTCCCAGTCCCGGCGCACCCGCCGCATCAATCTTTTTATCCGTCATCACGGTAATAGTCTCACTCATGATTTTCCTCTCCTTCTTCCTCATCATCCTGAAACATTTCCAAAAAAGCCTCCCGAACCTGCTGGTACTCCTCCTCCGACTGAAATTCCAGAAATTCTACCTCTCCATCCTTTCCTTCGCCAAAGGGAACCAGCTCCACCCAGGAGGAATCCGGGTGATCCCATGGATGAAGAGCCATATACTGCCGTTCACTTTCCAGGGCAAACACCCCCAAAACCTCGTAATGGAGAATGGTTCCGTCCGGCATCACCCCGGTTATCTCCATTGAATCATAAAGCCCGTCCGTCTTTTCCATGGAAATCTCCTTCTCTTTTTCGTCAATCGTACTTATTATACCCCAGATTTCCCCATCTCACCGCTGCACTTCACACCCGAAAGCTAGCATTTCACGAATTTTCCAGGAATAATTGTGTCCATTTTACTGTTTTTTTGCTATACTTCGCATAGAAAACATTTTACATAAGGAGTTTAGCTTGTATGAATATCGCGATTTGTGACGATGACCCGTCCAGTCTCAAGGAACTAAAAGAAATGGTCTCCCGATATTTCTCGGAAAAAGATCAGCCTGTACAGATTGACTTGTTTACTGAAGGCGCCGGACTGCTGCCCAGAATCCATGATTACGAGATTCTTTTTCTGGATATTTACCTGCCGGAAGGCTCCGGCATGGATATTGCCAATGCCCTGCGGGAGGAAGGCAGCAGCGCAAACGTGATTTTCACCACCTCCAGCCGCCTTCATGCTATTGAAGCCTTTTCCCTGAATGCCGTCCACTATCTGGTAAAGCCCTTTACCTCCCAGGAAATTAAAAGTGCTCTTGACCGGTGTATGCAAAGGATGAATGCAGACCACGCAGAGATTCTTGAAGTGAAGACGGGGACAACCATCGTGCCTGTCCCCCAGAAAAACATTATTTATATTGAAGTGCAGAATAAGATCTGTTCGATTTACACAGAAAAAGGCGTATACCAGACCTACGCCTCCTTAGATTCCATTTATGAAAATCTCAACGGCCGGTATTTTCTGAAGCCCCAGCGCAGCTTTATCGTCAACATGGGAAATATTGACACCTACCATTTTGACCGGCTCATTCTTTCCAACGGGAAGGAAATCGCCCTGTCCAGAAACAGCCGGCAGCAGCTGAAACAGCAGTACCAGAATTATCTCTTTGACCTGGCCAGAAAGGGGGAATTATGAGTTTCTTACGTTATTTCGGCGGATATCTGCTTCAGATCCTCCCATTTGCCTTTCTTTGCTTTTATCCCGTATCCTCCACCTTCCGGCTGCCCAAGGCACAGCTTTATCTGGTCACTATGGCATTTGAGGTCATTATGGCTTCCCTTTTCAGCATAAGCTACCTGCTGCTCTCTGCCCGCAGCTCCATGGCACCCATGACGCTGGCGAACATCTGCTTTATGACTTCTCTGTTGGTTCAGACCGCCTTTTACATCTTGATCGTGAAGGAAAATATCTGGAATAAGCTGTTTTACTTTTCCTTTACCCTGTTAAGCGCGCTGTACGTGACCTCATTGGCCAATTTTATCCAAAACTACTTTTTTCACCTTTCCCTTGAAGGGGCACCGCCCTATGCGCCCTCCGGATATTTTTTCCTGTTCCTGGTCACCGCGGCTGCCTTCCCTATGCTTCTGCATATCGAACAGCGTCTGGGCCGCATTGTCAGCCAGACCTTCTCCATCCGGGACTCCCGGAGAATGTTTGCCCTGTCTCTGATCCTGTTTATCCTGTTAGGAAGCGGGCTGATTTTTATTGATTCCACATACATGGAAAATCCCATGACCCTTTTTCTGTTTGTATGTGTTTACATCCTTACCTATTTCATTTATTACATCTTCGTCCGCACCATCCAGGAGTCCAAGGAAAAGACAGAAGCCCTGAACCGGATCCGTCAGGTGGAGAACCAGATTTCCATTGCCAATACCCAGTATCAATGGATGAACAGCATGGTGGAGCAGGATCGGAAGACCCGCCATGACTTCCGCCACCATATGGTGGTGCTGAACGGGATGTTTCAGCAGGATAACCGCCAGGAGGCTTCCGAATATATCCGCCAGTATCTCCAGGAGGACCAGCAGGAATCCTACACGCCGCTCTGCACAAACCCGGTTGTAGACACGCTGCTCAATTACTACAGTGCCAAATGCAGGCATCTGGGAATCAAATTTCAGCTGCTTCACGTGAAGAAACAGCTGGTTCCGCCGGAAGGGTTCGGGGACATCCGCAGCACCGACCTGGCTGCTATCCTGGGAAATCTTCTGGAAAATGCCATGGCCGCTGTATCCAGACTGGAACCTGGCGAGGCCTTTATCCAGGTGGGAATTGCCGCCCGGGGAAGCATCCTGATTATCACCATTGACAATGCCTTCGACGGCACAGTGCGCTTACAGGGAGGTGCCTACGAATCCACAAAGGAAGGACACGCGGCCATCGGCTTAAAAAGCATCTCCCTTCTGGCGGAACGGTATGACGGCGGCTGCGACTTTTCTCACACGGAGAATGTATTCCACGCCTCTGTCATGCTGCAGTATCCGCCGCTCAACGGCGAAACCGTTTAAAAAGCTCCTCCAGCATCAACCAGTTTGCCCGGTAAAAATTCATCAGCTGCCAGTACCCGGCCCCGGTAAGGCCATACTCTTCAATCAGCCGGAATTTCGCCAGGAGGCTGCGCGGATCCTCAAACCAGACCTCATGGCGGATCCCATACTGCCAGTAATAAAAGTACGGGGACTGGGCCGTCTCATCAAAGTAAATCTGGGAGCCATGGTCGATGGCCAGCTGGATGGCTTCCAGGGTGTAAATGGTATTGGCCCTGGTAACGCCCCGCTCATAGGGCAGGGGCCAGTCATAGCCGTAGTTGGGGATCCCCAGGCTGATTTTCTCCGGCGGAATCTCTGACACGGCATACTCCACCACCCGCCGTACCATATTAATGGGAGCTACAGCCATGGGCGGACCAAGACTGTAGCCCCACTCATAGGTCATCAGCATTACCCGGTCTGCCGCCTCTCCCAGCAGCCGGTAATTAATCCCCTCATACAAAAGCCCTCTCTGCTCTGCCGAGGTCTTCGGCGCAAGGGCCACGGTCACCGTATAGCCAAACAAATTCAAAATTTGCCTTGTCCTGGCCACAAACTCCGCGTAAGCTGTCCCATCCTCCGCCTGCACATACTCAAAATCAATATCCAGTCCCACAAATCCTTTTTCCTGCATGGTCCGGCCAAGCTCCCAGATCAGCCGCTGCTGGATGGAAAGATCCCGGACCAGGGCGGAAATCAGATTGTTATTAAAGGTTCCGCTGGAATCGATGGGCGTAAGCGTCATCACCGGCCCCACTCCCGCCTCCCTGGCTGCCGCAATCATCCACCGGTCATCGCTGATGGGATGAACCAGGTTTCCCTCTGCAGTAAAGCCGTAAGAAAAAACATATAAATCCGTCAGGTAAGGAAGGGTATCGCTCAGGACGCGGGAGCTGATGAAGGGGTAGGCGTAGCCGAAAACGTACAGCGCTGCCTTTTCCTGGCTGACCGCTCCGGCATTGCCGGCCTCCCTGACGCTGCTGACCTCCTCAGCACCACTGGCTCCCCCAGCACCAGTCCACACGCCCAATGGCGGAATATACAAGGCCTGCCCCACCGCCAGCCGGTAGGGATAGTCGATCTGATTGGCCCACAGGAGGGCGTCCACTTCGATCCCCGCCTGCCGAGCGATGGCGTCTACATTATCGCCCTCTTTTACTACATAGATTTCCAATCCATTTCCCCTGATTTTCTCTGTCTCCACACTATATGCAGCCAGAGGGCGAATCAATCCTGTTCACCGTCGGATGAAATTCAGCATTTTGGCAAAAAAACGGCATGACCTTTAGAGTCATGCCATTTTCAAAACCTTCCAGAATATTTAGTGCTTGGGCATCAGCACCTTCGCCCCGCCCATATACGGCTGCAGCACCTCAGGAATCGTCACGCTTCCATCTGCCTGCAGATGATTCTCTAAGAAAGCGATCAGCATCCGGGGCGGCGCCACTACGGTGTTGTTTAAGGTGTGCGCCAGGTATTTTCCATTAGGCCCGTCCACACGGATACGCAGACGGCGTGCCTGTGCGTCTCCTAAGTTGGAGCAGGAGCCTACCTCAAAATACTTCTTCTGTCTGGGAGACCAGGCCTCCACATCGCAGGACTTCACCTTTAAGTCCGCTAAGTCGCCGGAGCAGCACTCCAGAGTCCGAACGGGGATTTCCATGGAGCGGAACAGGTCTACGGTATTCTGCCACAGCTTGTCATACCACATGGGAGACTCCTCCGGCTTGCAGATGACGATCATCTCCTGCTTCTCAAACTGATGAATCCGGTATACGCCTCTCTCCTCGATGCCGTGGGCGCCCTTCTCCTTGCGGAAGCAGGGAGAATAGCTGGTCAGGGTCTGAGGAAGCTTCTCCTCTGGGGTAACGGTATCAATAAACTTTCCAATCATGGAATGCTCGCTGGTACCGATCAGGTACAGATCCTCGCCCTCGATCTTATACATCATGGCGTCCATCTCCGCAAAAGACATTACGCCGGTAACCACGTTGCTGCGGATCATAAAAGGCGGAACGCAGTAGGTAAAGCCCCGGTCAATCATAAAATCCCGGGCATAAGCGATTACTGCAGAGTGCAGTCTGGCAATGTCGCCCATCAGGTAAT
>JAGHER010000037.1 GCA_017889125.1 Lachnospiraceae bacterium | reverse complement strand
GGTGGTAATGGTCTTTAAAAGAATCACATGATGATTCTCCATCTGCCCCAGAATCTCCTGGGCCTGCCCAAGCATCTGCTCATTAGGCACAAACATGGCAATTCCCGACATCCCGCTGCTCCTTTCCACTTTTTCTTATTTTTCCGGATTTTGTCCGCCGCCTTCGCCTGTTTCCCCGGATTATTCCACTGCTTTCGACTATTTCCCCAGATTTTCTCACCGCTTTCGCCTGTTTCCCCAGATTTTCCCACTGCTTTCGCCTGTTTCCCCGGGTTATTCCACTTCTTTCGCCTATTTCCCCGGGTTCCACCCGTCGCTTCCCGCAAGAACAGCCTCCTTCGTATACCGTCCAAGCTCCTCTTCCTTCAGCACATGGCACCAGTCCGGCCTTCCTTCCAGGCGGGCGCCGGCGCCCCTGCAGCCATACTCGGCAAAGAAGCTGGTCTCATGAGCCTTTTCCTTGCCCCAGTCATGCCAGCCTGCGGCCTTGATGTGAGGGCCGATCTCGCAGTTGATTAAAACCACCTTCCCATACTCTCTCCAGGGCCGTCCCAGATATACGGTCTGGTCAGGGCAATTGCTGCAGAAGCGGCAGCCGGACATAACGTAGCCGTAATCTGCCCCCTCCGGCGTGGAAGGCGCCGTCACATAGCCCATGACTTCCTTCTCAATATACTTGGAGAAGAATACGCAGTCCTCAAAGTATGCCGCAGCTCCGCCGAAGATAAAGTCCACCTCGCCCTCAATGTAGCACTTCTTATAATACTGGCGGCGCATCTCTCGCGGTGCATTCTGCTTTGGCCCCACAAAGCCGTCCTTCTCTACCTCCTTAGGCGGAAGGGGAGCCGTAAACAGCGTGTCCTGCCATCCCAGCAGACGGCAGGAATCCACCACCATCCGGTCTCCGTCTGCATAGAGGGCCAGAGCCTGGCCTGCCTCCGTTCCCGGCCCGGCACTGTTTTCAATGGTCAGATACCGCAGAGTAACATCGGGAGCATCAACAAAAAAGGTGTAGGTGCGGAAGGTTCCCCGCTTCTTTCCGTCTGCCAGGATTTCCTTCGCCCCCAGGCCATAGGTGATCACCGTCTCCTTCACCGCCTCCGGCAGTGCCCCCTCAATCACCACCCCGGGAACGCGGACGGTAACCTGCTCCTTGTAATGGCCGGGATACACCAGAATCCTTCTCTCCTCCTCCGGATTTACCTCCAGATAGTCCAGTGCCTCCTGCAGATAATCAAACACCTGGTGACAGTCTGCCCCTAAATCTGCCCTCTCCTCATCCAGCAGACTCTTTCTTAAAACCGCAATCATGGTAATGCCCTCTCCTTTTTCTTATCTTTATTCATTAAAAAAGGAACACTTCCGCAGCAATGCTTTGCCGCAAAGAAGTGTTCCCGTTTTCTCAATTACGCATCAATGCTGTAGTTCGGCGCTTCCTTGGTGATGTGAATGTCATGGGGATGGCTTTCCTTTAAGGATGCCGCAGAGATCTTCACAAACCGGCCGGTCTCCTGAAGCGTCGGGATATCCTTAGCGCCGCAGTAACCCATACCGGAACGCAAGCCTCCCAGCAGCTGGAATACCGTATCCTCCACCAGTCCCTTGTATGCCACTCGTCCTTCTACGCCTTCCGGAACAAGCTTCTTCGCATCCGTCTGGAAATAACGGTCCTTGCTTCCATTCTCCATAGCCGCGATGGAACCCATACCGCGGTATACCTTGTACTTTCTTCCCTGATACAGCTCGAAGATTCCCGGGCTCTCGTCGCAGCCTGCAAACATGCTTCCCATCATACACACGTTTCCGCCGGCCGCAATCGCCTTCGTTACGTCGCCGGAATACTTGATTCCGCCGTCAGCGATGATCGGGATGCCGTATTCCTTGGCCACCGCGTAGCAATCCATCACTGCACTGATCTGCGGAACGCCGATACCGGCAACCACGCGGGTGGTACAGATGGAGCCCGGCCCGATACCTACCTTAACCGCATCTGCTCCTGCCTCAATCAGGGCTCTGGTCGCCTCGCCGGTAGCCACGTTTCCAGCAATCACCTGCAGATCCGGGTAAGCTTCCTTTAACATCTTCACGCAGCGGATAACGTTAGCGGAATGGCCGTGAGCGGAATCCAGCACAACCACGTCTACCTTGGCCTCCACCAAAGCAGCTGCACGCTCCAGCACGTTGGCAGTGATGCCCAGTGCCGCGCCGCAGAGAAGCCGTCCCTGCTCGTCCTTTGCAGACATAGGGTACTTGATCTGCTTCTCAATATCCTTGATGGTAATCAGGCCCTTCAGATTAAAGTCGTCATCCACGATGGGAAGCTTCTCTACCCTGGCCTTTGCCAGGATCCGCTTAGCCTCCATCATGGTGATGCCTTCCTTCGCTGTCACCAGATTCTTGGAGGTCATGCACTCCTTGATCTTGCGGCTGAAATCCTCCTCAAACTTTAAGTCCCGGTTGGTGATGATGCCCACCAGCTTGCGGCCCTCAGTAATCGGTACGCCGGAGATACGGAACTTGGCCATCAGTTCATCTGCATCCCTCAGGGTATGCTCCGGGGACAAGGAAAATGGGTCGGTGATAACACCGTTCTCAGAACGCTTTACTTTGTCAACTTCCTCTGCCTGTTCTTTAATGGACATATTCTTGTGGATGATGCCGATACCACCCTGTCTGGCCATAGCAATGGCCATCCTGTGCTCGGTTACCGTATCCATCCCTGCACTCATCAGCGGAATGTTCAGCTTGATCTTCCTGGTAAGGTGAGTGGTAACATCCACCTCATTGGGAATCACTTCCGAATAAGACGGCACCAGAAGCACATCATCAAAGGTAATGCCTTCACCAATAATTGTACCCATCAAATTTTCCTCGCTTTCTTTCGATTTCATCTGCATAGTTATAGGCTTTTTCTTCACAGGATATTTTCTCTCCTGTTTATTAGTAGCCAATTCTAGCAAATTTTCAGTTAGTTGTCAAACCTTTTCACCCGAAGATTTATTCATTTTACTAATGACATTTCACGGCTCTGCTAATAGATTAAAAAAGGCTGCAGAGAAATTCTCTGCAGCCAAAAAGGTCAATCCCAAAACAGGACCTACACCACGATCTTCCGGGGTGTTGTATAGCGAATGGCCTTAATCATCTTTTCGTTGGGTTCCAGAATCACCTTGGTGTGCTGGCCGCCCTTCTGGTAAATCAGGGAAAAGGTCTTGGCATCCTTCTGTCCGGAGGAGCAGTCAATCACCTTCATCCCCTGGGTCTCGTAATCCTTCAGCACGAAGGAATCGGAAGGAGCGATCATCATCAGCTCTTCCTTGGAGCACTCCATCACCTTCTTACGTCTGGCCTTTCCCAGAATCTTATCAATGGACAGGGTTCCGTCAACGTATAAATATTCATACTCAACATTCAGCGCCTGAAAGATAAAGAAGGTAGCCGCTCCGACAGCCAGAAGCACCAGCGCCCCCCAGATCAGAGCCATCGCCAAAAACAGTGCAAACACACACAATAGCCCCATGAGAATTCGCACCGGCCAGGCATATGCCGGATCCTTACGCTTTACCAGCCATTCTACATAGTCCTGATTCATCGGTTGTGATTTCCTTTCATTATTCCATGATTAGAGAAACGATGCTTTTCTTACGGATTACATCATTCCGCCCATGCCGCCGCCTGCAGGCATAGCCGGGGTCTCTTCCTTAATATTAGCAACAACAGACTCGGTTGTCAATAAGGTAGATGCAACGCTGGTTGCATTCTGCAGAGCGCTTCTGGTTACCTTTGCCGGATCCAGGATGCCAGCCTTAATCATATCCACATACTCTTCCTTGTATGCATCGAAGCCTACGCCTACAGGAGATTCCTTTACCTTATTGATAATCACGGAACCCTCCAGACCTGCGTTTGCAGCGATGTGGAACAGAGGAGCTTCCAGAGCCTTTAAGATGATCTTGGCGCCGGTCTTCTCATCGCCTTCCAGATCCTTTAACATATCCTTGATCTTCTCAGCGGTGTGTACGTAAGCAGAACCGCCGCCGGCAATGATGCCTTCCTCAACAGCTGCCTTGGTAGCTGCCAGAGCATCCTCCATGCGGAGCTTCGCTTCCTTCATCTCGGTCTCGGTAGCTGCGCCTACCCGGATAACGGCTACGCCGCCAGCCAGCTTAGCCAGTCTCTCCTGGAGCTTTTCTCTGTCGAAATCAGAGGTGGTCTCCTCGATCTGTGCGCGGATCTGGGCAACGCGGGCAGCAATCTCCTCCTTGTCGCCGCAGCCATCTACGATGATGGTGTTCTCCTTCTGTACCTTAACGGACTTCGCACGGCCTAACTGGTCCATGGTGGTGTCCTTCAGATCCAGACCCAGCTCATCGCTGATTACCTGGCCGCCGGTCAGGATAGCGATATCCTTTAACATCTCTTTTCTTCTGTCGCCGTAGCCAGGAGCCTTAACAGCAACTACGCTGAAGGTGCCTCTTAACTTATTCACAATCAGGGTGGTCAGTGCCTCGCCCTCAACATCCTCGGCGATGATTAACAGCTTCGCGCCGGTCTTTACGATCTGCTCTAACAGCGGCAGGATCTCCTGGATGTTGGAAATCTTCTTGTCGGTAATCAGGATGTAGGGATCATCCAGAACAGCTTCCATCTTATCCATATCGGTAGCCATGTAAGCGGATACGTAGCCCCGGTCAAACTGCATGCCCTCGACCAGATCCAGCTCGGTTCTCATGGTCTTGGACTCCTCGATGGTGATTACGCCGTCCTTGGATACCTTCTCCATGGCGTCTGCTACCATCTCGCCTACCTCATCATCAGAAGCGGAAATGGCGGCAACTCTGGCGATCTGCTCCTTGCCCTCGATGGGTTTGGACATCTCCTTAATGCACTCTACAGCAGCCTCGGTGGCCTTCTTCATGCCCTTGCGCAGGACGATGGGGTTAGCGCCTGCTGCCAAGTTCTTCATGCCCTCATTGATCATGGCCTGTGCCAGAACGGTCGCGGTGGTGGTACCATCGCCGGCTACGTCATTGGTCTTGGTAGCAACTTCCTTAACCAGCTGTGCACCCATGTTCTCGAAAGCGTCTGCCAGCTCGATCTCCTTGGCGATGGTCACACCGTCATTGGTGATTAAGGGAGCACCGAAGGACTTATCCAGAACCACGTTGCGGCCCTTGGGACCTAAGGTTACCCGAACGGTGTCAGCCAGCTGGTTTACGCCGGACTCTAATGCTTTTCTGGCCTCTACGCCATATTTAATTTCCTTTGCCATAATGAATCAACCTCCAAATTTATGAATACTGAATTAATGAATGTATGCTTTAATGCTGCGCTTTCTCCTGTGCAGACCGGGTTTACTCGATAACCGCCAGAATGTCATTCTGCTTAACGATCACGTACTTCTCCTCGTCTACCTCTACCTCAGTTCCGGAATACTTGGAGTAAATCACCTTATCGCCGGCCTTTACCTGCATGGTAATCTCCTTGCCGTCTACCACGCCGCCGGGGCCTACAGCGATAACCTCAGCCTGCTGGGGCTTCTCCTTAGCCTGGCCGGGAAGCACGATGCCGGACTTGGTGGTCTCTTCTGCAACTAACTGCTTTAACACGACTCTGTCAAATAAGGGTACTAACTTCATGATTCATTCCTCCTATATAAAGTCTCTGATTCCTGTCTGGTTTCTCTTGAAATTTCTTCCTTTCGAACTACATCATCAGTTATATCACTGTTTGTTAGCACTGTCAAGGGGCGAGTGCTAATATTTTCTATTTTTTTTCAATAATTTATTTCTAAAATCTTTTTTTATGCCTTTCTTTTTTGGTGTATTCGTATTAAAATAGACTAAAGATGCCGAGGCAGGGAGGGATTTGCCTCGGACTGGAAAACCAGGAGAGGAGCGATTAATTATGGCAAAAAGAGGGTTTGGAAAGCTGGTAGTGCTGGCTGCAGCAGCTGGAGCGGCAGCAGCAGGTATTTCTTACTTAAGAAAATATCATTCCTTCAACAAGGAGCTGGAGGAGGAATTCCACGACTTTGAGGGAGAGGACGAGGAAGACTACTTCGATGAGGATGAAGAGGAGGATGTGACGCCGGAGCCGGAAGAAAAGGCCGCTAAGAACCCGGACACCTCCCGGAAATATATCTCGTTAAACGCAAGCACCGATGAGCTGAAGGTGGCTGCCAAGGACATGGTGAGCGCTGCCGGAAGCATGGCTGACGCTGCCAAGAATGTGCTTAAGGACGCTGCCGCCATTATCTCCGATACAGCCATGGAGGCCGCCTCCGCAGCCAGAGACACCGCCCAGATCGCCAAGGCGAAGGTTCATGAGAAGGCCGCCGGAGAAGAGGAAGCGCTGGACGGGGATTTGGATGAGGATCTGGAGTTTGATGAAGAGGCTTTTGACGATGATATCTTCCAGGATGAGGAACCGGCAAAGGCTTCGGAAATGAAAACAGAGGCCTGTACCCCTTCAGAAGGCGTGAATACCGCGGATAGTGAAGAAGCTGCAGGTACAGCAGGCGCCGCAGACGCAGGTTCCGCTGAAACAGCTGGCGAAGCCGCGGACAAAATCGTGGCAGCGGACGATACCCCGGCAGAACCCACAGATTACGCCTCACCTGACCCGGCAGGCTCCGGCACACTTTCCCAGGAGGGACTTTCTGAAGATACGGTAAAAGTGGTAAATCCAGAGGACGCGCCCAAGATCGAGCCAGAACCGACCACAGTGGTGGAGGAAATTGAAGAATAATAATCTAAAAGCGTTGCTTCATAGATGAATAACTCATTTATGAAGCAACGCTCTTTTTTTCGTCTAAAAAAGGAAACGAACTCCGAAAAGTCTGCAATCCACGATATAATCAGATATCTCAAAAACAAGGATTGATAAATTTTAATAATTTCTATCAAATTTCCCCATATTCAGCATTTGACCATTCTGTTGATTTTGGATCTCCCGAAAGCCATGAATAGCCTTTTCCGCTCTTCCATGTCACTTTTATTTTCATACCTGTATTTGTTGGTTCAAATTCCAAAATGCAATTTTGATTTGAGCGATTTCCTTGGACTTCATATTTCCATTTTCCATCTATCCACTCAAAATTAAAATCTTCATCGGAAGAACTTGCTCCGTAATTATGCCAAAATGATAAAAATGCTTGTTTTTCTCCATCGATATTTTCAATATGAAAATTTGACAAAAACTCTCCGTTTGCGTACTCATATTCCTTCTCTATAACGGTTCTCTGGCTAACGTTTTGCAGCAACGGAGCAAAAGCTTCACTCATATCAGCTCCTTCTGGCCAATTATTCAAATACCAGGAACTTATATTTCCACTGCTATCCTTGTACATGCATAAAATATAAGATCCACTACCTAAGATTGTTACATATGTAGCTTCCCGCTCATTGCTATAATATTTTACCCAACCATTTTGTTCTAATATTGTTTCTGCATATGATTCGCTATCTCCAAGACTAATTCCATATAATTTTACATACGAAGCCCCCTCATTTTTCATGCTAAAGATATCATCCATATACTCTAAATAAAAATTATCAATCATATAAGAACATCCTGAGCCAGCAAATTGCCACCAATCAGCAGTATGCATGTTGAGTTTGTCTACCAACTGCTTATATGTCTCAAGATACTGGCTTATTTCTATATTTCGCTGTACAACTTGCGTTTTAACTTCACCATTTTCTACCCATGCACCATCTGCATTTACCCAATAACCGTCAGGTGTAATTTGATTTTTCAACATATATCCGTTGCCATCAAAATAATAGCACTCTGCTATACCATCCCCATTTCCGTCAAGCCACTGCCAAGAGTTTGCAGGATAAGTGCCATCGTCATTCTGCCACCACCAGCCGTTTGCATCTGACTGCCAGGAGCCTGCAAATGCAGTAAAAGAAAGCATTGTCGTTATTGTGCCCGTAATCAGTACCGTCATAATTTTTTTATTTTTCATACCAATATCCCCTTCCATACCTTTTAGTTTTATTTTATGCTTATCCTTTAAGTTTTTCAATACATTTTATTTATATTGATAGTATCACTTCATAGCCTGTATGTCAATACAGCCTGTATTTTAAAACAGCTTATTTTGATACATTTCTCTTTCTATAATCTCTATAAAAAAGCAGGTGATAAAATGGGATATATCGAAATAAAACTAGAAGATTATTTGAAAGCCAACGGCATAAGTAAAAACAAAATCTGTCAAAATTGCGGGCTTCAAAGGACTCAGCTAAACAATTACTGCAAAAACAAGGTAAGTCGTGTTGATCTTACCATTTTAGCGAAACTCTGTAACTATTTAAATTGCTCTGTTTCCGACCTTATCGAATACAAAAAATAGCGAAGGTGTCGCAAAATCATCCAGCTAGATTTTGCAACACCCTCATTATCCGCATTTCCTTAATTTTCAAAGAAATTTTCTCCGCTATTCCTCACCCGGGATATCCCACGCCTCCCGAAGCCCCTTAAGCCCCCGCTCAATCTCCTCTCCGCTTAAGCTGGCATAGCCTAAAAGCACCGTAGGCGGATAGGAATTGTGCTCCGGGTGGATAAAGTACCGGGAAAGGCCGTAGACGCCGATTCCTTTTTCGGCAGCAGTCCGCTCCAGCTCTTCCTCCGTATGCCGCCCCGTCCGATCCGTCAGCAGCACGTGAAGTCCGGCATGCTCGCCGCCAATGGAAAATACCTTCTCAAAGCCGCCTAAAAGACCGCCCAGAAGAATGTCATGCTTTCCCTTGTACACTGCCCGCATCCGGTTTAAGTGGCGCTCGTAATGGCCTTCCGTGAGAAACTGGTAGAGGATATTCTGATCCAGCCGGGATACGGTGGAGGAGAAAAATCCAGCCTTCTCCCGGTACAGCTTTAGCAGCGCCTCAGGAAGCACCAGAAAGCCGATGCGGATGGCAGGGGCGATAGATTTAGAAAAGGTACCCATGTAAATCACCCGGCCATTTTGATCCATGCCCTGGAGGGCCGGTATGGGCTTTCCTTTATAGCGAAATTCACTGTCATAATCGTCTTCGATCAGATACCGTTCTTCCTTCCGGCATGCCCAGGCAAGAAGCTCCTGGCGGCGGCGCACCGACATGACTGTGCCCATGGGATACTGATGGGAAGGCATCACATAGGCAATATCAGCGCCCCTCCCCTCTCCATCCTCCAGCTCCGAGGCCTTCATCCCATAGCGGTCCATATCCACCGGATGCACCTGACAGCCCTGACTGAGAAAGACACGATAGGCCTGCTTGTAAGTGGGATTCTCCATGGCAATCACCCGGTCCCTGCCCAAAATCAGCGCCAGAAGCATGAGCAGATACTCATTTCCGGCGCCGATGATGATCTGATCCGGGCGGCAGCGCACCCCCCTGGCAGAATGCAGATAGCTTCCGATGGCCTGGCGGAGGGCATACTCGCCCTGAGGATCTCCATTTAAAAACAGAGCCTTGTTATCATCCACCAGGATATTCCGGCTGAGCTTCCTCCAGATGGAAAAGGGGAATTTATCCAGGTCAATGCCTCTGGGAGAAAAGTCTACGGCAATGCCGCTGCTCTTTTCCTCCTTTTCCGGCACAAAGCGGGCCGCAGGCGCCTCCTTTACCTCCACCAGCTCCTCGATCTGGGCCACAAAGTAGCCCCGGCAGGGCACGGCCTCGATGTAGCCCTCAGAAAGGAGCTGTTCGTAGGCCATCTGGGTGGTGCTGCGGCTGACCTTCAGATTCTCCGCCAGCACCCTGGTAGAAGGAAGGCGGCTTCCCGCAGAAAGACTTCCCTGGCGGATTTCCTCCTTAATGAAGCGGTAAATCTGCTCATACATGGGGCTGGATATCCCGGTATTTAGAGGTATCATCAATTCCATTTTCTCTGCTCACACCTTGATTATTCCAAATCTTCTGTTTTCCGGTTTAGCCTGAACACGCTTCCTCCTGATACCTATTTCCCGGCGATTATCTTCCGGAGAAACTCGGATTAACGTGCTTCTTTTGCTTGTCGATTTACTTCGGCAGCTTGAACGAGCTCTTTAAGGACACAATCCGGTTAAATACGGGCTTGCCGGGCTGGCTGTCCTTGCAGTCCGCGCAGAAATAGCCGTTGCGCATAAACTGGAAGCTGTCATAGGCCTTTGCCTCTGCCAGCGCAGGCTCCACCAGGCAGTTCGGCAGCACGGTAAGGGAATTTGGATTTAAGTTCAGGGAACCGTCCTCATTGAGCTTGCCCTTTTCCTCATCTACAATGTTCTCATAAAGGCGGCACTCCACCGTCTTTGCCGATCCGGCCTCTACCCAGTGGATGGTGCCCTTTACCTTCCGGCCGGTGAAGCCGGAGCCGCTCTTGGTCTCCGGGTCATAGGTGCAGTGGATTACCGTAACCTTGCCCTCCTCATCCTTCTCAAAGCCGGTGCAGGTCACAAAGTAAGCGCCGAATAAACGCACCTCATTGCCCGGGAACAGGCGGAAATATTTCTTCGGGGGATTCTCCATAAAATCCTCCCGCTCGATGTAAAGCTCTCTGCTAAAGGGCACCTTCCGGCTTCCCAGCGCTTCATTTTCCAGATTGTTGGGAACCTCCAGCTCCTCAACTTCCCCTTCCGGATAGTTATCAATCACCAGCTTCACCGGGTCAAGGATGGCCATCATCCGGGCCTTCTTAAGCTTTAAGTCCTCGCGGATGCAGTACTCCAGCATCGCATAGTCCACAGAGCTGTTTGCCTTGGACACGCCTACCAGATCCACAAACATGCGGATGGACTCGGGGGTGTAGCCTCTGCGGCGAAGGGCGGCGATGGATACCAGGCGGGGGTCATCCCATCCGTCCACAATGCCGTCCTCTACCAGCTTCTTGATGTAGCGCTTTCCGGTGACCACATTGGTCAGGTAAAGCTTGGCAAACTCAATCTGGCGGGGCGGATTTTCAAATTCGCACTCCCGCACCACCCAGTCATATAAGGGCCGGTGATCCTCAAACTCCAGGGTGCAGATAGAGTGGGTCACATGCTCGATGGCATCCTCGATGGGATGGGCAAAATCGTACATAGGGTAAATGCACCAGGCATCTCCCGTATTGTGATGGCTCATGCGGGCCACACGGTAGATCACCGGGTCGCGCATGTTGATATTCGGCGAAGCCATGTCAATCTTGGCCCGGAGCACCTTCTCTCCGTCCTTAAACTTCCCTTCGCGCATCTGGGCGAACAGCTCCAGATTCTCCTCAATAGAGCGGTTCCGGTAGGGGCTTTCCTTTCCGGGGGTATTGAAGTCGCCCCGGTACTCTCGGATCTCCTCTGCGGACAGATCACAGACAAAGGCCTTTCCCTTCTTAATCAGAAATACCGCACATTCATACATCTGTTCAAAGTAATTGGACGCAAAGAACAGCCTGTCCTCAAATTCGGCGCCCAGCCACTTCACATCCGCAATGATGGATTCCACAAATTCCGTCTTTTCCTTGGTGGGGTTGGTATCGTCAAAACGCAGGTTGAATTTGCCGTTGTATTTCTGTGCCAGGCCGTAGTTTAACAGGATGGACTTGGCATGGCCGATGTGAAGATAGCCGTTTGGCTCCGGTGGGAAACGGGTCTGGACGTGATCGTAAACTCCCTCCGCCAGGTCCTTCTCAATTTCCATCTCAATAAAATTTTTCGAGATTACTTCCTTCTCTCCGGCTTCCGGCGCCAGAATCTTTTCTTCCATAAACCTTTCCTCCGTTGCTGTAGCTTCTTATATTTCATGTTTTAGACGGGGCAAAAGGATAAAATCCTCCTGCCGGCAAGCTGCACCGGCTTTTCAATTATCTGCCCCTGGTGTCTTCATAATGTGCTATCATAACACATTTCATCCGCCAGGAAAAGGGGGAGCGGTTATTTTTTTCCATGTTTTCCAGGGGGCATTTTCACGATTTCCCTCCAGAGAGAGGAGGC
>JAGHER010000036.1 GCA_017889125.1 Lachnospiraceae bacterium | reverse complement strand
TCAGAAAAAAATTTTTAAAAATATAACGGGTGAAATGCTTTTCTTAATGGGCAGTGTGCTATACTGTCCTCAACGATCGGGAACCGGAGTGTGTGAACGTGTCAACTAATGTATACTTTAGTTGACGGCCCGGTCTCTTTTTTTATTTCCCACTTTTGTTCTTATTTTTTGGGATATTCGTTCCGAAACATTCCAATTTTGATAAAAATTGAATCCATATCCCCACTTTTAGGATAAGGGCGACATGACAACTAAAGTATACATTAGTTGACACGTTCACACACTCCGGTTCCCGATCGTTGAGGACAGTATAGCACACTGCCCATTAAGAAAAGCATTTCACCCGTTATATTTTTAAAAATTTTTTTCTGATTTTTAAGTTTTTCTGACGCAACATGATTTCTGGTGCTCGATTCTACAACCTCGCCTGCTGTCCTTTTCGCCGAATCACCAGCAAAAAGAAATCCTGGACAATAGAATTCATATTTTCTGTTCAAAAAAGCCCAGGCTGCCTGCTATGTGCATGCATTACCTGGGCATATTTGTCCTTATTCTGCTCCTCTCAACAATTCCTCAACCGCAGCGCCATAAAGGCTTTATATCTCTTCATCTAAAACTTCTTCTGTGCAATGACTTTTTTTGCTGCTTCTGCAGAACAAAGTCACTCAGCAGCGAGAAAAATTCCTGTTCATCTGGATTTTCTGCGCTAAGAACAAGCTGCATCGTTTCATCTATATCCATATTCATACAAATCGTATAAAGTTTTTTCGCAGCCTCAACATTTGACATATCGTACGCCTCCTTACCTCAATCCTCATCATCGTCAATCTCGCCGCTGTCATACTCCAGCAAATCCTCAACCCGACATCCCAGTGCCCTGGAAAGAGCAAGAAGCGTAACGCCTGCTGCTTTATTGATATCCTTGGCACGGATTTCGTACTGCTGCAGGGTGCGCAGGTTAACGCCAACCTTTTGGGCCAGTTCTCTCTGCGAATAACCGCTGATTTTGCGCTGAGCCTGCAGGCGGGTAGGCAGATTCTTTTTCCGGATCATGCGATTGACGGTATCCACAAATTTCTTCTCGGATGCTTCATGCAGAGTGGGATACAGTTTTTCGATCCCCTCCATAGTGATATGTTTCTGAACTTCTTTAAAACTCCGTCCCGTATACCATTGATAATAAGCGAGAATCCAGCCACACCAATACTGGGGCGAATAGTCATACTCAATCTGCGTCTGAGGGAAATCTAAGCCTCTTCCGGACTTTGTGAGCACATCCATAACAAGCTCTGTACCAGATACACCGGAAACATATTTCGGAACGCCTGCGGCAAACTGTTCCGCATAGCCTGTACCAATAAACAGACTGAGAAATTCATCCATATTCATCTGGCAGGGATTTGCAGCATAGTCCATTGCTTCCCCCAGGCATTTCATCGCATCATCAAGGTACTGATTATCGTAAGCGTGGATCATCTGGCCGCACCTCCTCACGAATAATGTCTCTCATATACAGGCCTTCCAGATCCTCTCGCTCAAGCTCCCTGCGGAAAGCAGCTCTTGCCTCATCGTCACGGGCCTTTCGTCTTGCATAATACTCGGTATTATCCGCTGCCTCGTAAGAAATAAAATGAATCTGTTCAAAGGCTGCCGCGCTTTTTAAAACAAACTGCTCCCCCAGTTTACCAAGGCGCATGGCGTAGGAAAGCTGTGTGAGTGAAATTTCGTTATTCACAAACGCCCTTGCAAAAGAAAAATAGGAATCATCCGCTCGGTAGCCGATGACTGCATCATAGGGTGTCAGATCAAGCAGAAAATGCGTCTTCAGCCAATCTGCCCCTCGCTTCATCAAAGGTGTGGAAATACGAAATTTGCGATACTCCATCAGCAGAGCCAGCCAATGGAGAATTGTATACTCGTCTGCGGAGAGATTCAAGATCGAAAGACCGGCAGTATCTATTTCATATTTATTTGCATATCCATCTGTATTTTCGGTACAAGCCCATTCCTTCGCAAGCTCCAAATGCTCTGTGCAATAAAAACCTTTTCCATAGTCATTATATGCTTTTCCTTTTCCCAGCATAGGGATTTGGATAATGTCGGCCGAACCGTGATATAGGATTATTTTGCTCATCTTTTTCACTTCCATACTTCTTTAGAGTTATTAAAATATGATATTATTATACTTCTAAAGAAGTATATAATCAATCTATTTTCAAAAAGATTTGCAAAATGCTTTCGTTAAGCTGCTATTTGCTGTCCTTCGGCAATGAAAGAAGCCTCTGGGGACTGCGGTGTAAAAGCAGTGCTGCTGTGCAATCCCCCCTAATACTTCCTCTCCAATTTTCGGAATATCCATTCGGATAAAAACAACTCAGAAAAGAACAGCGCCCCTAAATTTTTGTGAGAATGTTTTGCGAAGACACTTTGTGAAGACGCTTTGCGAGGAATACCCATCCTCGCGCACCACAGAAAAACAGGCGGCTGCGAACAGCCGCCTGCCAATTAACAGAACGAATAGGCTCTTTTATATGTAAGGATTTTTACCGCCCTTCCTGCTTCCCTTCTTCAAAAATAGGATATCTGTGCCTATCCTCCTCCGTGATTTCCCGCAGCACCCGGCAGGGATTTCCTGCGGCTACCACACCGGATGGAATGTCCTTATTGACCACGCTTCCTGCGCCGATTACCGTGTTGTCGCCGATGGTGACTCCTGGAAGGACGCTGACATTGGCCCCAAGCCATACATTGTTCCCGATTTTAATGGGCCTTGCGATCTCCAGACCCTTAGCCCGCTGTTCACCGTCAATGGCGTGTCCGGCAGTGGAGATCACGCAGTTTGGCGCGATGAACACATTATCGCCGAACTCCACCTTTGCACCATCCAGAATGGTGCAGTTGTGATTGGTGTAAAAGTTTTCTCCCACGGAAATATTGAAGCCGTAGTCGCAGTAAAATGGCGCTGTCACCACAGGCTTTCCCTTAATCTGCCCCAGAATCTGGTGAAGCAGCTGATCCTGCTTTTCCGTATCGGATGGCAGACACTGATTAAATGCATAGCATAAATCGGCACACCTGGTTCTGGCCTCCACAATTTCCTTATCGTAATTTGCATCATACATAAATCCAGCCTGAGCCTTTTCCCATTCCGTCATCATTTTCTGTCTCTCCTTTTGTCACTTTATTCTGCCTGCTTTACATCCCCTGCCAGGGACTCAGCCTCCACATCCTCGCCCCAGGCCACGGCGCAGCGGACTGCCCGCTTCCAGCCTTTTAACAGCTGCTCCCGCTGCTCTCCTGCCATCTGGCTCTGGAATACGCGGGAAACCTTCCAATTCTGCCGGATATCCTCCAGGCTTTCCCAGTAGCCCACCGCAAGGCCCGCCAGGTACGCAGCTCCCAGAGCCGTAGTCTCGATACATTCTGGCCGGACAATATCCGTATCCAGAATATCCGCCTGGAACTGCATGAGGAAGTCGTTAGCGCAGGCGCCGCCGTCTACCTTCAGCTGCTTTACGGCAATGCCGGAATCCTGGCCCATGGCCTGAATCAAATCCCAGACCTGATAGCCCATGGACTCAATCACCGCCCGGATAAACTGCTCCTTGCTGGTGCCCCGGGTCAGGCCTACCACCATGCCTCTGGCGTAAGGATTCCAGTAGGGCGCCCCCAGTCCGGCAAAGGCGGGCACCACGTACACGCCGCCGGTATCCTCTGCATCCCGGCAGTAATGCTCCGTCTGGGCCGCCGTCCGCACCATCCGCATCTCATCCCGCAGCCATTGAACCGCCGCACCAGCCACGAATACGCTTCCTTCCAGGGCATACTGGGTTTCCTCAGAAGCTCCAGCCGCGATGGTGGTCAGCAGCCCGCTGTTGGAATGGATTGCCTGGGTGCCGGTATTCATCAGAAGGAAACAGCCGGTGCCGTATGTATTCTTCATCTCCCCCGGTTCAAAGCAGCATTGGCCAAAAAGGGCCGCCTGCTGGTCGCCTGCCGCGCCGGAAATGGGAATCCTTGCCCCCAGAACCACCGAGGAGGTGTAGCCGTAAATGCAGGAGGAAGGCTTCACCTCCGGAAGCATGCAGGCGGGAATGCCAAACCAGCTTAAGATCTCCTCATCCCAGCATTTCTTGTGAATGTCAAACAGCATGGTGCGGGACGCATTGGTGTAATCGGTCACATGGACGGCCCCGTAGGTCAGATTCCAGATCAGCCAGGTGTCCACCGTGCCGAAGAGAAGCTCGCCCCGCTCTGCCCGCTCCCTGGCCCCTTCTACATGATTCAAAATCCACTCCACCTTGCTGCCGGAAAAATACGCATCGGGAATCAGTCCGGTGCGGGCGGCAATGGTATCCGACAGCCCGGCAGCCTTAAGCTCCTCGATCCGGTCTGCCGTCCGCCGGCATTGCCAGACGATGGCATTATAAATGGGCTGCCCTGTCTTCTTGTCCCACACAATGGCCGTCTCCCGCTGATTGGTGATGCCGATGGCCGCAATATCATTCCACCCGGCGCCGATCTTTCCCATGGCCTCGCCGATCACCGCCAGCTGGGATGACCAGATCTCCATGGGATTGTGCTCCACCCATCCCGGCTGGGGATAAATCTGCTGAAATTCCTTCTGCGCCACGCTGCGCATCTGGCCCTGCCGGTCAAACAAAATACACCGTGAGCTGGTGGTTCCCTGATCCAACGCAATAATATATTTCTGCATATGCCTCCTCCTTCAACTCGTTTTCATTCCGCCCATCCGGGCCGGAATTATAGACACATTATATAATGAATTTTTGTTTTCCTCAACAAAATTCATCCTTTTGCACCAAAATGACGAAATGATTCCGTTCTGTACGAAGAAGCCCCTCCTTCTGCATTTTTCCCAGCTCCGCAGACATAGCCGAACGGTCAACGCCCAGATAATCCGCCAGCTGCTGACGATTGAAGGGGATTTCAAAGGTCCGGCTGCCTGCCTGCACCGACTGCCAGGAAAGATAGGAAAGAAGCCTTCCCCGGATGGTCTTTGCGGAGGTGTGGAAAATCCGCCGGGACAGGTTCAGATTCTTCTGGGCAGAGATGGAAAGGAGGTTTCGGATCAGCTTCTGGTGGCAGCTGCAGGCCTCCGAACAGACCGTAAGCACCTTCCCCACATCCAGGAAAAGAATCCGCACCGCTTGGGCAGCACGTACATTCACCATCATCCTTTCCCCCGGCACACAGGCGTAGGTTTCCGCAAAAATCTGCCCCGGCTCCACCCGGTCCAGGACGCTGCGGTTTCCCCAAACGTCATCATTTTCAATAAGGACGCTCCCCTCCAGCACCAGGCCCAAGGCCGCAGCCTTGTCCCCGGCACGGTAAATCAGCTCGTCTCTCTGAAAGGCCCGCTCCCGGGCCTGAAGACAACTTAGCATCTGCTCGGTTTCCTTTGGGGTTGCGCCTTGAAAAAGTGTGGTGGCTGATAAGAAATGATAGTCCATGAGGATGCTCCTTTCAGTGGCTGTATTTTCGGCGGGGATTTTTGCGGCAGTAATTTTTTTGCATTGTTGTTCTGCCAACAGTTTTTCCAAGCAATCCATATTATACTCTTGCTATGCTGATGCAGGCAACAGGAATCAGAAATATACAACAAAATAAAAATGGAGGAATAATCATGGAAAATAAAATGTTTTGCTTTCAGTGTCAGGAAACTGCCTGCTGTACCGGCTGCACCCGTTTTGGTGTCTGCGGAAAGACTCCGGAGACGGCGGCCCTTCAGGATCTGCTGATTTATGTGACCAAAGGGCTTTCCGCGGTGACAACCCGGCTGCGGCAGGTGGGCACAGATGGCCAGTTGAGTCAGACAGCCGGGGATGGACAACTGCGCCAGACAGCTGCGGATGGACAACTGCGCCAGACGACTGCGGATGGACAACTGCGCCAGACGACTGCGGATGGCCAACTGCGCCAGACAGCTGCGGACATCCGGCCGGAAATCAATCATCTGATTAACCGAAATCTGTTTACTACCATCACCAATGCTAATTTCGACCCGGATGCCATTACCGCCCGCATCCAGGAAACCTTGGCGGTAAAAGCGGAGCTTCTCTCCCGCCTATCCCACATTTCCCCTGCATCCTTAACCGACGGGACACTTCCGGAAGCTGCACTTTGGGATGGAAGTGTAGAGCAGTTTGCAGGAAAGGCAGCCGAAGTGGGGATTATGGCGGGAGTAAAGATGCCGGAATCTCCGCTGATCGCGGAGCAGGAATCACGGACGATAAAGATGCAGGCATCACAGGCGACACAGATGCAAGAATCATCCCCGGTGCGGGCACAGGAGGACATCCGAAGCCTGCGGGAGCTGATCACTTACGGCCTGAAAGGTCTCGCCGCTTACACCAGTCACGCCAACGCCCTGCTTTCTGCAGATTCAGAATTGGATGCCTTTCTGCAGCGCGCCCTGGCGGCTACCCTGGATGACCGCCTGACAGTGCCGGAGCTTACTGCCCTGGCACTGGAGACGGGCGAATACGGCGTGAAGGCCATGGCCCTTCTGGATCAGGCCAATACCAGTGCTTACGGGAATCCGGAAATGACAAAGGTGAACCTTGGCACCGGCAAGCGCCCCGGCATCTTGGTGTCCGGCCATGATCTGCGGGACCTGGAAATGCTTCTTGAGCAGTCCGCTGGAAAAGGCGTGGACATTTACACCCACTCCGAGATGCTTCCCGCCCATTACTATCCCGCCTTCAAAAAATATCCCCACCTGGCGGGAAATTACGGCAATGCCTGGTGGAAGCAGAAAGAAGAATTTGAACAGTTTGGCGGCCCCATCCTGATGACCACCAACTGCATTGTGCCCCCAAAGGACAGCTACCGTGACCGGCTTTACACCACCGGCGCCGCAGGATTCCCCGGCTGCCCCCACATTCCCGGGGAAATGGGCGAGAAAAAGGATTTCACCCCCATTATCCAGCATGCCCTCCGCTGTGCCCCGCCCAAGGAACTGGAGCAGGGAGAGATTCTCGGCGGTTTTGCCCACGCCCAGGTGCTGGCCCTGGCCGATCAGATCATCGATGCCGTAAAATCCGGAGACATCAAAAAATTCGTGGTCATGGCTGGCTGCGACGGACGGGCCGCCTCCCGCTCCTACTACACGGATTTTGCCAAAGCCCTTCCACAGGATACGGTAATCCTCACTGCCGGATGTGCAAAATACCGCTACAATAAACTGCAGCTTGGCACAATCAACGGCATCCCCCGGGTGCTGGACGCAGGCCAGTGCAATGACTCCTACTCCCTGGCCGTCATTGCCCTGAAGCTTAAGGAGGTTTTCGGGCTGGAGGACATCAACCAGCTGCCCATCATTTACAATATCTCCTGGTATGAGCAGAAGGCCGTCATCGTCCTGCTGGCCCTCCTTTACCTGGGCGTAAAGAATATCCACCTTGGCCCTACACTTCCTGCCTTCTTATCCCCAAATGTGGCCCGGCTTCTGGTGGAAAAGTTCGGGATTTCCGGTATTGGTACGGTGGAGGAGGATATGAAGGGGTTTTTGGGGGAGTGATGGGAGGCATTTCCGGTGACCTTTGTCTTAGGGAAACCTCTGTTTAATCAATATTTCCTTAGCTCTTTAGAATCTTATCACAAAACAGCTGCCCCCTAAGCATCTTCAAAGGGGCAGCTGTTTTATGTGAGAAGCCGTATTCCATTTCTATATCCATCTGTATTCTATCTCTATTTCAACTGGATTCTGGCTGCATTCCATGTGCATTTCAGCTGGGTTCCAAATAGCATTTAGTTTTTGTATACTTTTCTTTTGTTTTTCTCTAAATTTCCTTCTACTTTAGCAGATTATACAAATAATTGCATACAATTTTGTTATGTAATCACCTTGAATCTCTTAGCGTTTGTTGTTATATTGTATGTAAAGATAAGTTTTATTAGCTAATAATTCGTCTTCAATCCCTATAATGGTATACAATCAAAGGAGGGCCTCATGAAGTGGTGGATGGAACACAAATTCCGGATGATCCAGAATAACCTTCGCGATATTGATGGGCAGATGGATGTTGATCTGGAAATTTCCATGCTGAAAAAATTCCATGCAAATGTAGTACAATTAGGCTGCGGAGGTATCAGCGCCTTTTCCGATACAGAGCTGGCGTGCCAGAAAAAAACGCCATACCTGGAAGGAGATAAATTTGGCGAACTTCTGCAAAAATGTCATGACAACCATATTCGGGTTATTGCTCGTTTTGATGTGAGCAAGGTTCACCAGTCTTTTGAACAGATCCATCCGGAATGGCTCCAGAGAAAAGCTGATGGAAGCGCAGTCCATTACAATGATACGGTAGTCACCTGCGTAAACGGCGCCTACCAGCAGGAAAAAACGCTGGACATTATCGGAGAGATTCTGGATAAATATCCTGTAGACGGCATCTTTTTCAATATGTTCGGTTATCACACCCGAGATTACAGCGGCAAGTATATCGGCATCTGCCAATGCGACAGCTGCAAACGGCGATTCCGGGAGATGTTCGGAGAGGAGCTTCCCGCAAAAGAAGATCCGGAGAATCCGGTGTTTCAGAAATACCGGCAGTTCCAGAAAATCACTGTAGATGAGCTTCTGCGGAAAATCGAAGCCAGGGTACGGGAAAAGTCTCCGGAAATTGCCGTCAGTACATACTGTGACAGCGGTGTTGATATTATCCGCTGTGAGTCCAACACTGCCGTGGACCGTCCGCTGCCTATGTGGATTTACACAGCGTCTGACAACGTTTCCTCCATCGAAGGGACCTTTGCCGACAAAGTATCCAGCAATTGTTCCATTAATGCGGCAGATATCCCCTATCGGTTTATGGGCGTATCCGATACCTTCAACCGCATACGGCTGTATGAGGCCATGGCCAACGGCGGAAATCTGGACTGGTGCATCATCGGTTCATTCCAGGACTATCCCGACCGCAGCAATTATGAAAGTGTGGAGGAAACCTTTGGATTCCATGAACGGTATCAGGATATTTTTGACCAGCTTCATTCTGCAGCCAAAGTCCTTCTAGTCCAGCCTACAGAACCCTATACCTTTGGCTTTTCCGAGGAATACCGGGGAATCTTTAAGATGCTTAAGGAGGCGCATATCCCCTTCGACACCATCATCGATCTGGATGCCAGCCAGTATCGGAATGACCCGGAAAAATACGATCTTATCATCATCCCCGGCATTCCAAAGCTAAGGAGCCAGAAGCTGCGAAAAGCCCTCCTTCATACTAAGGCTTCTATCATTTCCACCGCCGGTGGATGTGCAAAAGACAGTGAGCTTCTGGAAAAGCTTTATGGCATAAAGGAACTGAAAAAACAGGAGTGTGTGCGGGGTGCGTATTTTCTTACCGAGCCGAAATCCGTCTTCTCTTCCTTTCCCAAACAGGACTGGGTCTATCAGGACAGGGCCTGGTGGAAGGCTGAATTTTGTGAAGGCATCAGGGAAAAAGAACACGGCTCTGCACTCCTTCCTTACATCTCACCAGCATGGTTTGGACCTCCTGAACGGTGCTACGGCCATAGGACCTCGGATATCCCTGGTGCTGTCATCGGCCCACGCGGAGTTAGCATCAACTGGGAGATCGGTGCTTTGTATTACGTTCAGGGCTTCGAGGCGTTTAAGCAGATCCTTCTGGATCTTGTGGAGCATATCCAGGGAATCTCTTCTCTTGTGCCATTTACTACAGATGCCCATGAAAGCATGGAAATCCTGTACAGCCATATTGACGAAGATGCGGATCTGCTGCAGCTGATCAATCTCAGCGGATTTAACGGCGTAACCGTAGGCCAGCCGGTAATCCAGAAGGACATCCGGATATCTCTGCAAAGAACACCAGCCGAAATCGAGGAATTGTCCTCAGAGGGCATTCAGAAAGTCGAGTTTTCCGATAATACATTTACCGTCCGCCAATGCGGACTGCATAAGGCATACCGCATCCGGTACTAGCCTGTGAAGCAAACAGTTTCGGTCTTACAATTCGAAAGGAAAAAATTATGGGGCAGACGCAAAATAAAGAAAAGGTAAGCCTGTTTGAAATGGTGGCTTACGGATTTGGCGGTTTTGGACGAGGAATGTTCAATGCCATAGCCATGGGACAATTAAATTATTTCTATACCAATTCACTGGGCATGTCAGCAGCTGTGGTGGGCATGGTATTTATGCTCTCCCGCTTCTTCGACAGCTTCACCGATTTTCTGGTCGGTGCTCTGGTAGACAAAACAAAAAGCCGGTTTGGTAAAGCGAGAATCTGGCTTTTGTGGACCTGTGTCCCCTTCGGCATCGGAACCTATCTGATGTTTACCATCCCGCAGAGCTGGGGGCCTGCGGCTCAGCTGATTTACATCATTATTACCTACAATCTCTGTACCTCCATCCTGGGCACCACCTGGTACGTTCCCCACATGACGCTGCCAGCCCGTATGACCAGAGACCAGGGTGAGCGCGCCCAGATAACCAACATTAATCAGATCTTCGCCATGCTTTCCGGCCTTCCCTTTTCCATGATCCTGTTCCCGCAGATCGTGGCCAATGGAAATACCCAGGCCGCATGGGTATCAGCAATGCGTCTTTATGCAGTGATCGGTGTTATCGCCATGGGCATCTGTGCAATCTTTGCCAGAGAGCGAGTCGATGATAAGGTTTCAGAAAAGGAAAGCCAGGCAGAAAAAATCCCCTTCGGAAAAATGTTCGGAGCACTTATCCACAACAAATACTGGATCATGATTCTGCTGATTTTCATTTTCGATGCGATGAGCAACAATTTTGCCAACGCAGTTTCTACTTATTACAGCCAGTACATTTTGGGAGACGCTACCATTATCTCAAAAGCAAACCTTTACATAACGGCAGCACTGGTTATCGTTCTTTTCGGTGCAACGCCTTTTGTGAAAAAATTCGGTAAAGGAAAATTATTTATCCTGGGTTCCATAATTAAGTTTGCAGGCATTTTGCTTATGGGTGTCCTGCCGGCATCGGCATCTGTGGCAGTAGCCTCTCGGGTTATCGAGGCCTTTGGACGCGGCTTCCATTATGCGACTATGTACGCCATGGTTCCTGATGCCATGGAATACGGCGAATGGAAAACCGGCATCCGTGTCGAGGGCACCATGATGTCGGCCTGTTCCCTGGGCGCCAAGATTGGTGTAGGCTTCGGCCCCGGCCTTGCCGGTATCATCATGGATGCGGCAGGCTTTGACGGCCTTCTTGCCGCCCAGCCTGCATCCGCCCTGAGCGCAATCAACACCTGCCTGGTCTGGATCCCCCTGGCGTTTTCCGCAGGGCTTATTGTCCTGGGATTCCTGTATAATCTGGATGGAAAATATGAACAGATCATGGCCGACCTGGCAGAACGCAGAAAGGCAAAAGCATAAGCTGCTTTTGCGGAAAGGAGTCATATGAAAAACAAATGGCATATTGTTACCATCGGTCATCTTACCCGAAATATTTACTGGGGTGAGGATAACCGCCGCGTGCTTCATCCCTGCATCGCCACCTGCACGGTAGTGGAAAGCGAATACGGGAATATCCTCATTGACCCTTCACTTCCCGGCGAAGCTCTGGCAAAGGAGCTTTATGACCAGACAGGGATCAAGGCGGAGGATATCGCCTACACCTACAGTACCCACTGTCATCTGGATCACTGGACAGGCACAGAGGCCTTTAAAAACGCAAAGCTCTGCATGCCAGCGAAGGAACTGGCCTATCTAAAGGAAGACCGCGCCCTTTATGACGGTGTGCGCGGAAAGGAAATTGACCGCATGATTGGCATAAGCGGCCAGCTGGTGCCCGGCTTTCAGCTGGTTCCCCTTCCTGGACACTCCCTCGGACTTCACGGCCTGTTGTTTGAAGGCCCGGAGGGAAGGATTCTGGCTACCGGTGACGCCTGTATGGGCTATGAATACTTCCATGCAAAACGGGGATATTTCTGGTCCGCAGAATATACCCTCTCCTGTGAATCCATCGAAAAAGCGGCAGCGGCAGCAGACATCATCATCCCCGGACATGGGAACTATTTCAATGTCAAGGCCTACCTGTACGATCCGGATACAGAAAATGAACCCATGCCTGCTGCGAAACCAGGAATCATCTCCGAGTATTCTCGTCTTCGGGAGATCATCTATGACCGCAAAAAACTGGCAGTTCTCCTCTCCTATCTCCCGAATTTCAACGAGGCTGCTCTGCGGATAGCCAGAGATGTTCCGCTCCATGCCCTCATCCTGAATATGCCTGCCGATTCCCAGGAGAAAAAGGAAGAACTGCTGTCCGCCTTAAACCAATGACTTGCGGCAGAATGAGATAAATGGTAAAATTAAGGACGTCATCATCCATCGGTGACGTCCTTTTACATAAGAAGGCAGGGGGAATATTTTTATGGCAAAAACAAAAATAACAGAGGATCGCTATTCCGTAGCGGAGATTGCTGAGGATATCAAAAATAAAATACGAAGCCAGGAATTTTCCGCAAATGAACGGCTTACAGAAACTGCACTGTGTAAATTTTATCAAGTAAGCCGAACGCCCATCCGCGAGGCCTTCCGTCTCCTGGAGAATGAGGGGTTTCTGGTTTATACCCACAACAGCGGCGTACGTGTGGCCTCTATCTCCGTAGAGGATTCCGTGAAATCCATAGAGATTGCCCGAGAACTGAACTGTCTGGCCGTAAACGGAGCCATAGAGAATATTACTCCCGAAGACATTGAATCCCTTCGGGAAATCAATCGAATGCTTCTGGACACGGATAAAAACGAGGAGCGAAACAAGTTGGATCACAAGTTTCATTCCCTTATTCTGGAGCGTGCCAACAATGCTCCCCTTTCCGAGCATTTCAAGCTGCAGTCCAAAAATGATGTGCTTTTTGAAAGCATTCTCCCCATCCGTGACACCCGGGCCCCGCATACGTATACTGAGCATGAAAATATCATAAACGCGCTGGAGTCCCGAGACAGAGAGCTTGCCATAGAATATATGCGAATCCACTATATGATGGCTCTTCGCTCAATACAGAAAAAGCTGCAGGAATATATGGAGAATCAGCCTGCAAAGAAACGGAAGCGGAACAAAACTTCATAGCAGGGAAATACGGGAAACCCCTTTACTCACCATTTCCTCTGCCGATTCCCGTATTCACTCTGCATCTAACTTTTCTTCCAGTATTTTTGCAAATTCCTCCTTGTTTGGAAGGACAGTCTGGTATTTGCTGGCAAAAATCTGGGTATTATCCTCCGGCAGGGTCAGTTCAACGAGTGTATCATCTTTCTTTTTGCAAAGTACAATCCCAACGGTAGGATTCTCCGTCGGAAGCTTCACCTTGCGGTCATAGTAATGTACATACATCTGCATCTGTCCCAAATCCTGATGTGTGATTTCACCGATTTTCAAATCAATCAATACAAAACACTGCAGCATGCGGTTAAAAAAGACAAGGTCGACATAAAAATGTTTCTCATCAAAAGTAAGACGCACCTGCCTTCCGACAAATGTATATCCTTTGCCCAGTTCCAATAAGAACCCCTGCAACTTGTCTATAATTTTTTGTTCAAGTACAGATTCCGAATACCGGCTTTCCTCCGGCAGTCCGAGAAATTCAAGTATATATGGATCTTTGACTATATCCTCTGGCTTTTCTATGATGATCCCCTGCCTGGACAATTCAGCAATCGCCAGTTTGTCTTTACTAAGTGACAGCCGCTCATACAGAGCCGAATCGAATTGGCGTTTCAGTTCCCGTAAACTCCACCCCTCTTGGACGGCTTCTTTTTCATAAAAATTCCGTTCGTCAGGATTGTTAATTTTTGTCAAAAATATATAGTGCGACCAGCTGAGAACAAAATCCGTAGATTTCCGAGACACTGTCTCGGATTTTTCGCCTTCCAATTTCTGAGACGATGTTTCGGAAATTGCAGAACTATATGTCAGGTAAAAGCGGCGCATATTTTCAAGATTATCAACGGAGAAGCCTTTTCCGAATTTTGCATTTAATCGTTTTGACAATTCTTTTAACACGCTTTTGCCATAAGCGGCACGGATATCGCCTTGCTGCTCATTTTCCACAATGGTGCGACCTATTTCAAAATAAGTCTGAACCATTACAGTATTTACATGACTAAGCACGTTTTTTCTCGCTTCTTCTACAAGGTTCTCTATGCGTTGTGCCAGAAGGCCCATATCGGAATTAGTTATCATTTCTCCCATTAAGAATTCTCCTTACCTCGTTTCTTGTTTTTCGTCGCCGTCAGGTCATCTCTGATAAACAAGGATAATAAAGTTTTTATCCGGTCCTAATTCGTTTGAAATTTATTGTAACACGAAACACCGCTTGCTACAATCCACAAAAAAAGCCCAAAAGGACATTGAAAATTTGCTGTAAATATGGGGAAAATCAAGATGATGGGAAATATTGTCCATACGTTATCCATCCATTGATTTTATCACCCATAAATTAGGAATTTTAGACCTCGCAAATTTTTTTTATTTTTTTCAAAAAAACACTAGACAAACCAAAATTTCTATGCTATTATAATCAAGCATTCGACAAGGCCTGTTGGTCAAGCGGTCAAGACGACGCCCTCTCACGGCGTAAACCCGGGTTCGATTCCCGGACAGGTCATAACAGCTGTTGCAGATTCTGCAGCAGCTGTTTTTTGTTTTCAGATTTGTTTACGTTTTTCTTTTGCCTTCATCATCAGGGCCTTAATCTCTTTCGGGTCTGTCACCTGCCTTGCAGACACTTAACTCTTTCTTTCCCCCAACATCTCCTTCACCTTCCCCGCCACAGCCTCTGCCAACGCTTTATGGCCTTCGGCAGTCATGTGAAGCTGGTCGGGGCCGGGGAAGCCGTACTTGGCCCCGTCCAGGAAGCCGCAGCAGTACTGTCTGGCCAGCTGCTCATAAAGGGGCGCCAGCTGTTCGGCTTTCCTGGCGGATTCCTCGTCAAATACACCGAACACGCTGTCCGCCACCTTCGGCCCCATATGGATGGGGGAAATGATTAAAATCTCGGGCACCGGGACACCGGGTCCATAGGAAAAGCGCCGTACCGTGTCCATAAGGCACTGCATTCCCCGGGTGATGGCGCGGGGGGAGGCATGAAAAATCGTCTTGCAGTCATTGGTTCCCAGAGAAAGGATCACCAAATCCAGGGGACGGTGACTCTGGAGGGCTACCGGCAGAAAATCCAGCCCGCGCCTTCCCGGCTCCAGCGGATCATCCCAGACAGTTGTCCGGCCGCCCATGCCTTCTTCAATCACCAGAAATTCTTCTCCCAGAAGAGCCTGAAGTCGGCCCGGCCACCGCACAGAGTAGGGATGGCGCACGGGGAGACCTGCTGGATTGCTGCCAAATGTATTTGAATCACCGTAACATAATATTGATTTCATTTTCTCCTCCTACATCCCAATCATCGCAGAAAATTCGCTCATCATCTCGGAAATCTTTATCTGTTGGGGACATACCTGCTCGCAGCTTCTGCAGCCGATACAGTTGGCGGGACGGCTGCTTTCGGGCATGCTTCCTACCGCCATGGGGGCAATGAAGCCTCCGCCGGTGATCTTGTGCTCATTGTACAGGGCGATCAGCTCCGGGATGGGCAGCTCCTTTGGACAATGGCTGGTGCAGTAATGACAGGCTGTACAGGGAAGTCCGCCTTTCCTGGTCTCTTCATCAGCAATTTCAATCAGCCGGTCAAATTCTTTCTGGGTTAAGGGCGCATCCTTCTCCCATACGGCGATATTTTCCTTCAGCTGCTCCATATTGGACATGCCGGACAGCACCATGGTGACGCCGGGAATGGTCTGCAGGAAGCGGAAGGCCCAGGCGGGGATGCTTTCTGCGGGACGCATGGATCTCAGCTCGTTTGCGGCCTCCTCCGGCAGATTGGCAAGCTTGCCGCCGCGGAGAGGCTCCATAACCCAGATGGGCAGACCAGCCTCGCTCACCAGCTCAGCCTTTTCCTTAGCGTCCTGGAAATGCCAGTCCATATAGTTAAGCTGCAGCTGGCAGAATTCCATATGTTCGCCGTATGCCTCCAGGAAACGCCTGATTACCGCCTTGCTTCCGTGGGCAGAAAAGCCCAGATGGCGGATGCGGCCATTCTTCTTCTGCTCCAGCAGATAGTCCATAATCCCGAATTCCGGATTCAGATAATCGTCAATATTTCCCTCGTATACATTATGAAACAGGTAAAAGTCAAAGTATTCTGTCTGGCATTTTTCCAGCTGCTTTTCGAAAATCTCCTTTACCTTGCCCATATTGGAATTGTCATAACCGGGGAATTTGGTGGCCAGCATGTAGCTTTCCCGGGGATAGCGGCTTAAATATTTTCCTGCCGTAAGCTCGGAATGGCCGTCATGGTAGCCCCAGGCAGTGTCAAAATAATTGATGCCGTTCTGGTAAGCGTAATCGATCATTTCCGCTGCGGCCTTTTCGTCAATCTGGCCGTCCTTTCCGTCCACTACCGGCAGGCGCATCATGCCGAGGCCAAGGCCGGATAACTGTAAATTCTGAAACGTTCTGTAGATCATTGTTCGTGCCTCCTCTTCTGCCTGGACGAAGGCTTGGAGATGAGCTCCTTTTGTTGGTATTTTTCTTCCAGGCTGGGTAAATTTTCAGATGCTTCTTTTATTATAGCAATGAAAATGAGGGATGGCAAAGAAATATTTATCTGCATTAGAGAAACGCTGATTAAAGCGTTTCCCGTGCCGGATTTGCGCTGCGAAGCAGCAATTTCCCTTGCAAATCCGTGCACATCCACCGGAGGTTCTAAGGAAACGTTTGTTTAATCAGCGTTTCCTTAGATATCCTCCATGACCTTCACTTTCATTGACAAAGTAAATGGTTCCTGTCATTGCTTCGTGATGCCAAAGGAAGCCTGCCGCCGGATTCTTACCGAAAATATTTTGATACCGCCACAATTCTATATGAACAGGATCAGGATTCTTATCTGCGCAAAGCTATTGAAGCCAGCTATGCCAAATTTCGTGGGAATCCATTGCTTGATGGAAATACGGTGCTGTCCTTGGATAAGGTTGTGGATGTGATCCGCTATTTTGCAGCTTCCCCACAGGTAACCAGCCTTTATAAAGTTAAGCTGATGAAGCTGATGTGGTATGCCGATGCCCTCTCCTACAAGCACAGAGGTTTTGCGATAACCGGCCTGGTCTACCAGGCTTTGCCTATGGGAGCAGTGCCTGTAGGCCACAATTCCATTATTGATTTAAGTGGGGTTCCCTGCGAAGAAATCGATATGGGAGAAAGCAGCGCATACCATTTTTCCTTAAAAGAAGCAGCTTCCTTCCCGGCGCTTTCAGATGCAGACAAATATTTTCTGGATATTGTTATTGAAAAGCTTGGCCGAATGACCAAAGACCAAATCATTACTTATATGCACAAAGAACAGGCTTACAAGGAAACCCCACTCAAAAGTGTGATTTCCTTTGCCTATGCGAAAGACCTGCAGCTCTAGGGCCGCTGTCTCCTATTCAATGGCCTCGCACCGCACAGTTACCCTTGTTTTCCCACCAATGGTGCAGGTAAAGAGCGTCAGATCCCATTCTTCCTCGATCATATCCTCTATATCCTCAGGCTCCAGCATCTGTGTTTCCACCACCTGATAGGCAAAATAATTTCCGTCCACATCGGTGAAGGACACCTGCTCGCCTGGGGACAGGGTTCCGATGCGCCCGAAATGGCGGCTGTAATTGGGCGCCGCGATGACCAGATTTCCTTTGTAGGCCGATCCGGTGTAGCGGCATGGAGCTATCCGCAGCCTGGGATAGCTCCACTGGCTGATGACGGGAAGAGAAAGCTCCAATGAAGGGATCTCCAACACGCCGATGTAATCATTTCCATCGATTTCGGTCACCGGCATTTCCATATCTGGATTCAGAATATAATCGGGAATCTCCACTTCGCTCCAGCCTCCTGTCTCCATGCCGGGCTTCCATTGTACCCGGCTGTCTGCCTTTTCTCCCACCTGAAGGGAGCTCTCCATTTCCTTCTGATGTGCCAGCTCCTCAGCCACCTGCCCGGCTGCCTTTCCGGCCCGCCATTCATCCCACAGATTGAAGCCGGTCAGAAAAAAGGCTGCCGCAATCAGCAGCAGCCCTCCTGTCATCATCCTTTTCCCGGATTTTCGTCTGTGATCGTCTTTATTCCTCTTCATGGCGGCTCCTCCCCCATCCGATCAAAAACAAAAACATTCCCGTGCAGGCCAGAACAGGCACCGGCCACCAGAGCATTCCTGTCTGCGGAAGCTTTTCTCCCGGCAGCAGGCCGCTTCGTGGAACCGGCATATCGGCGATTTCCATCCCGGGTGCTCCGGGGAAACCGCCTTCCGGCACAGGGCCGTCCTCGATATCTGTGGTAATTCTGCGGGTATTGGTCATGACAAAGGTGACGCCTTCGCGGCTGACGGAAACGGTGTAATCCTCTGGCGTATCCTCCTCAGTCACCTGCCACCGTGAACGGCTGTCCAGATCGGTCCAGGTGTAGCGCCAGTTATTTTCTGCATTTAATGCTATGGTCTCATAGACTTCGCCGTCCTGCAAAAGCTCCACGAAGATTTCCTCCGGGCGCTGCGCCTCGCTGCCCTCATCTCTCCAGACCTTGAGCACCTTGCGGGTTATCGGCTCCTCATCGGTGCTGCTTCCGCCGCCATTGCCTCCGCCGTCGTCTCCGCCATCGTCGTCATTGTCATCACCGCCGTCATCGTCACTGTCGTCATCGTCGCCGCCGGGCGGATTCCCAATGCTGTCATATTTGCAGGAAACTGACATATCATAAATCCACTGCTCCTCTTCCGCCCCCATTCCAGGGAGACTGACGAGGAAAGGCTCAGGCGTATAGGTGCTGTTTTCCTGATCGAAACGATCTCCTTCTACCAGATACAGCCCGGGAGTCAGTGGATGAAATGCTGCCAGGCCGTCCTGTCCTGTCTGGGCGCTCATCAGGGGAGACAAATCATCCCTGGCAATATACGCCTCCAGTGTCTGGGCCAGGGCACGCCAGCCGGAGCTGTCCAGGCCTTCCAGGGACACGGGGTAATTGGCGAAATCACCAGTCAGGGTATGATTTCCTGCCGCTGACACTTCCCCTACCTGGTAAAGGCGGAATTCCGTCCCGGCAAATCCTGCCCCATCCCGGCCAAAGAAAACGGTCAGAGATGACTCTCTGTGAAGGTCAATGGCTTCGCTGCCAGAATCACTGGCTTTACTGTTGGAATTGCCAGTGTCCTCGCGGAAAACCCCGGCTTCCCCGCCAGTCTGCTCCGCGGCCCAGACCGGGGAGCTGCCGACGGACGGAAGAAACAGCGACAGCGAAAGGCATACTGCCAATGCATTCCAAAATCTTCTTATTTTCCCAGGCATTTCTCTCATTCCTTTCCCTTGTCCTTTTCTTTCTCATTATGGTTCATTTCTTCTTTGTCTTCCTTCTTATTCTCGTTCTTCTTGCTTTCTTTCCTGTCTTCTTTTTTGTCTTTTTTCTTTGCCCTGTCCCGGGGAATCTTTTTGCTTTTTGTATTTTTGCGACCGCTGACCATGAGACCAATCATCAGAAGCAGCAGCATGGGCGCTGCCACTGCCGGAGCCACCAGCACTGGCTCAATCTGTATAGCGTCGGCTGTTACACGGATATTGGAAGCATCTTTCTGATTTTCGATGCGGTGGCCACGCACCAGAAGGCGGTGGGAATTGACCCCGTAGGGCGTGCAGGTGACCATGGTACAAAGATCCTTCCCTTCTTCAATATCCAGAAATCCCACTTCCTGAGGCTCCACAATGTGAATCTGATCCACCTCATAGGTCAGTACCTCATCCAGCACCCGCAGAAGGAAAATATCTCCCTCCATCAGCTTATCCAAATCGGTAAACAGCTTGGCCGAAGGAAGACCTCTGTGACCGGAAACCACACAGTGAGTACTGGGGCCTCCCGTGGGAAGAGATGTGCCCTCAATATGGCCGATGGCAATCTGCAGCACCGTGTCCTCCACGCCGTGATAAACGGGAAGGGATACCCCGATGGAGGGGATCTCGATATACCCCATGATGCCGTTGCCGGTAACATTTAACAGGCTTTCATACCAGGCATGTTTCTCCGGGGTGGGCTGCAAACGGCTCCCGCCATTTGACAGGCTTCCATTGTAAGCCTCAGCCTCTGCCCATAACTGTTCGTAAGATATCTCATCCAGCTCCGCCACCGCTTCCGAATAGCTGGCGATGGCCATAGACTGATGAAAGGAATTCCAGAAATTGCTGACTGTAGGATACAGCAGCAGGGACAACCCTATCAGTAAGATAAGCAGGAGTAGTATGGTTGATTTTTTGCTTTTCATATAGGACTCTCCCTGCCGCTGCAGCCAGGGAGGAATTAACCTCCCGGCAGCAGCAGAAATTTAGATTAGTGGTTTACTTTTCTTCGTTAATGCTCATGCGCTTTTTGGTAATCAGCAGAATGCCTGCGGTAACTACCAGAATGCCGCCAACGATGTAGAAGATGGTCGTACCAATACCACCGGTCTCGGGGAGAGTGGCGCCGGACTGGTTGACTACGTCGGCGGTCAGGGAGCCTTCGCCGGTGTTGGAGGTGAAGGTGATCTCGCCGGTGACTTTATTGCCGTTGAGCTCCGTCAGAGCGGGGTTGGCGGAGAGAATATCATGCTCTGCCGTGATGGTGAACTCGATGGGGTCGATAGTGTTGTAGCCGTCCGGGGTCTTGGTCTCGGTCAGGCGGTAGTCGCCGTCGTCCAGGCCGGAGAAGGTGAAGGTGGTGCCTTCCTCATTCTTGACAACCGTGATGTCCTCCCAGCGGTAGCCACCCTCGGCTTCTTCGTCCTTGACCTTCTTCTGCAGGGTGAACTCCGCGCCGGTCAGGGGTTTGTTCTCGCCGTCTATCTTGTTGATGACAGTCTTGTATGTAAATACGATGACGGTATCCTCCGGGGTTTTGCCGGTGGAAGGGGTGCCTTCCTGGTCATCGTTAGGGTTGTTGGAGAACTCCAGGCGCATGGTGTTGGGGTTGCCGGCGGAGCCGATGACGGCGTTGGTGTTCAGCTCGGACTCATACTCCACGGTGATGACGGAACCGGCATGGACGGATTCGATGTCTTTCAGGTCATCGAATACTACTTCGAAGGTGCAGTCGTCATCCAAGTCGGAGCTCTTCACTTCATAACCAGATTCGATCTCTACGCCATCCACCTTGACCACAACAGAATCTGGGTCAAAGGTCAGGCCAGCGCTCTCCTTATCGTGGAAAATGAACGTATAGCTATCGTAGTCAGCGTAGTTACTGGCCACAGTACCTTTCAGCTGGAAAGGAACCTTGTCGCCGATATCCCAGTCGGCGGAATCCTGCCAACCGGTGGTGGTGCCGTCGGTGTCATTGGTGTCCTTTACCTTCTTTTCAGATTCTGGCACGTCGGATTTGGGGGTAACGGTGGTGTCCTTCACCACTTTCAGCATGAACTTGGTGTAGGCGTCGTTGCCAGTAACAGAGTCGTCTGCGTCCTTCACGAAGTAGTAGCCAGCAGCCAGGCCGGAAATGGTATAAGAACCACTCCCCTCAGTGCTGGTGCCTTTGGTGTCACTCAGACTATCGCCAACTACAGCGGCAAAGGCGTCCAAGTTGACACTGTCGTCCGAGAAGGTCGCCAGAACCTCGGCCACATCGGCAGCATCCTTGCAATCTGCAAAACTGGTGCCGATGGTATCATCGGCTTTCAAAGCGGTGAGCAGGGCATCGCCGTTCACACCGTCGCCCCAGGTAACATTGGACAGGGTCTCGCCAGACAGGTCACCGGCAAACACCTGATAGGCCTCGTAGGTGTGGCCGCTTGCGTCATTGGTGATGGTGATACTGTAGTTGCCCTCAGCCGCAAACGCCGGAGCCGCCATCGCCAGAACCATAATCATAGAGAGAATCATGGCCAGAAGTTTTTTGGTTGCTTTCATTGTTTTCATACTTCCTTTCTTTTCTTATTTTGAGGTATTTAAAATTTTCATGCGCTTCAGGAGACCTCATCCTCCTTTCTGCGCAGAAT
>JAGHER010000035.1 GCA_017889125.1 Lachnospiraceae bacterium | reverse complement strand
TTGCTGTGGTTGGGAGAGGAATGAAGGCCTCCAGAGGGACGGCTGGCCGGATTTTCTCCGCACTGGCCCATGCCAGGGTAAATGTAAAGATGATCGACCAGGGCTCCAGCGAGCTGAATATCATCATCGGGGTGAAGGATGCGGACTTCGAGACGGCGATCAAGGCTATTTACGACATTTTTGTGACGACGGAAATTTAAATTTGCCAGAGTCTTTCATTTGGAACAGGCTGGCATAAATTTAAGATTGCCGGGGCTGTGAGTTTTACACTTGCGGCCCCTGGATTTTTAACTGAGGAATTTTTACGAAATTTTTTCTGAGATTCTCCCAGTTTTCTCCCATTTTTGGGCATTTTATGGTATCATGGAAGAAATATAGTAGAAGCGTGATATTTGGGAAAAACTACCCTTTATAGAGGGAAAACAGGCAAGGAGGAGAATGGTATGCTGGAAAAAATTGATTTGTCCGTCACCGTGGAAAAGGAAGTCTACAAGGCTGCCGTGGACGAGATGGGGGAGCGGCTGGGCGTGCTGCAGAGGAATCTTAAGGCAGCGGGAATCCCCGTGATGATTCTTTTTGAGGGCATGGGAGCCGCTGGCAAGGGAACCCAGATCAACCGCCTGATTCAGGCGCTGGATCCCAGAGGATTTTCCGTATTCGCCAGCAGCCGTCCCACGGAGGAGGAGCGGATGCGCCCATTCCTGTGGCGGTACTGGACGAAGACGCCGCCCAGAGGAAGGATCGCCATCTTTGACCGGAGCTGGTATCAGAGCGTGCAGGCAGACCGCTTTGACGGGATTACTAAGGAGAGCGATATTCTGGGGGCGTTTCAGGACATCCTGTCCTTTGAAAAGCAGCTGACGGATGACGGCACGGTGATTATCAAGCTGTTCCTCTATATTTCCCAGGAGGAGCAGAAGAAGCGGTTCAAAAAGCTGGCCCGCTCCAAGGAAACGGCCTGGCGGGTAAGCGATGAGGACTGGGAGCGCAATAAGGAATACAGCCGGTATCTGCACATCAATGAAGAGATGCTGGAGCGGACGGACACGGAATACGCCCCGTGGACCATCATTGAAGCCACCGACCGGAACTACGCGGCATTAAAGATCATGGCCACGGTGACTGACCGCCTGGAGTACGAATTAAAGAAGCGCCAGGAGCAGAAGAAGGCGAAAAAGGATGCCGGAGCAGAGACCGTCCCGGTGGAAAAATACAAAAACGGTGTATTATCCGGCGTAGATCTGACGAAGCATCTGACGGAGAAGCAGTATAAGGAGCAGTTAGATCAGCTGCAGAAAAAGCTGGAGGTACTCCACAGCGAGATTTACCGGCTGCGGATTCCTGTAGTCATCGGCTTTGAGGGCTGGGACGCCGGAGGAAAGGGCGGCGCCATCAAGCGCCTCACCAGCCATCTGGATCCCAGAGGCTACCAGGTAAATCCCACCGCCTCGCCCAATGACATTGAGAAGGTACACCATTATCTGTGGCGCTTCTGGAACAATGTGCCCAAGGCCGGACATATCGCCATCTTTGACCGGACCTGGTACGGCCGGGTGATGGTAGAGCGCATCGAGGGCTTTTGTACCGAGGCAGAGTGGAAGCGGGCCTATCAGGAGATTAACGAGATGGAGGCCCACATGGCAAACTCCGGCGCGGTGGTGCTGAAATTCTGGCTGCATATCGATAAGGACGAGCAGGAGCGCCGCTTTAAGGAGCGGATGGAAAATCCCGCCAAGCAGTGGAAGATCACCGATGAGGACTGGCGCAACCGGGCCAAATGGGATCTTTACGAGGAAGCGGTAAATGAGATGCTGGTGCGCACCTCCACCACCTACGCCCCGTGGATTGTGGTAGAAGGAAATGACAAGCGCTACGCCCGGGTGAAGGTATTAAAGACTGTGGTGGATGCCATTGAAAAGAAGATAAAAGAAGTGAAAAAAGCAGAAAAACAGAAAGATAAAACAAATGAGTAAGGTAATTGTAATCGGAGGCGGCGCGGCTGGCATGATGGCTGCAGCCGCCGCCGGAATGTCTGGCCACGATGTGGCCCTGTATGAGAAAAATGAAAAGCTGGGCAAGAAGGTCTATATCACCGGAAAGGGCCGGTGCAATGTGACCAACGCCTGCGATATGGAAGAGCTGTTTAACGGAATCGTCACCAACAGGAAGTTTCTCTTCAGCAGCTTTTATGGATTTACCAATGTAGATATGATGGACTTTTTAGAGCGCTATGGCTGCCGCCTGAAAACCGAGCGGGGAAACCGGGTGTTCCCCGTCTCGGATAAGTCCTCCGATGTGATTGCCGCCATGACCCGGGCTTTAAAAGAGGCCGGGGTGAAAGTGCATCTTCATGCAGAGGTGGAAGGGCTTTTGATTGAGGATGGGCGGTGCGTGGGCGTTCGCTTGAAAGGTCAGGAGAGCAGAGTTGGTCGGGATGGCAGAGAGGGCAGGAATACGGCTGTGGCCGGGGAGGTCTTTGCCGACCATGTGATCGTGGCCACCGGCGGCCTTTCTTACCCGGCTACCGGCTCCACCGGCGACGGCTATGGATGGGCAGAGAAAAGCGGCCATAAGGTGACGGAGCTTCGGCCTGCCCTGGTGCCCTTTAACGTCAGGGAGGAGGAGGCCAAAGCCCTCCAGGGCCTGTCGCTGAAAAATATCCAGATCACCATCCGGAAGGAGAAAAAGGTCCTCTATGAGGAATTTGGGGAGATGCTGTTTACCCATTTCGGTGTCAGCGGTCCGGTAATCCTCTCTGCCAGCAGCTTTGTGGGCAAAGAGCTCCGCCGCAATCCTCTGTCTCTTTCCATTGACTTAAAACCGGCCCTTACCGCAGAGCAGTTAGATGAGCGGATCCTCAGGGATTTTGCCGCAGAGCAGAACCGGCAGTTTAAAAATTCCCTGTCAAAGCTCCTTCCCGCCAAGCTGATTCCGGTAATCCTGACAAGAAGCGGGATTAATCCTGATAAGCCGGTAAACCAGATCACCAGAGAAGAGCGCCAGCGCCTTGTAAGCCTGCTTAAAGACTTTACCCTGACCCTTACCGGGCTTCGGGATTTTAAGGAGGCTATCATTACCCAGGGCGGGGTGTCGGTGAAGGAGATCAATCCTTCTACGATGGAGTCCAAGCGGGTGAAGGGCCTGTCCTTTGCCGGGGAGGTGCTGGATTTAGACGGCGTTACCGGCGGATATAACCTGCAGATTGCCTGGTCTACCGGGTGGAGCGCGGGGGGCGGGGTGGAGTAATATTGTTGAGTCCTATTTATAAAGGAATTAGATCGGCTAATTTATCCCATTGATAAGGGAATTATAAAGGCCTGGAAGATAAGGGAATTATAGGGTTCTGGAGGGACGAAAAAATTCCTATTTAAGGGAATTACTGTTGTGTACCGTTAGATAGTTTTTAATTCCGAAATAGGCAGTCATTTAACTGCTATGCAAATGCGTGATTTTGGAAAATGGTCGAAACGGAATGGAATAAGCCCTTTCTCAGATGTAAGGCAGATGGTATGTGAAACGCCTTGCTAAGAGAAGGGGTTTATTTTTGTTGCTGAAAATACAAGGAGTTTGAATGATCACGGGTAATACTAAAAATTAGAAATTTTTGACCATAATTATATACGAAATAAATTTATCGCTAGAATGAAAATGACAAAACGAAAAAGTAGAATTTGAGAGGTGACACAAATGGATGGATTTATATTTGTTGTGCTTTTGTTTTTAGTTTTTGTTGGTCTGATGGTTCTCCTGATTTCCAACATAAAAGGTAAACTTTCTTCCTACTTGAGTGCCGTTATCGCAACCTTATGTGCATGGTTTATTGGATTGATTTTAGATGCAAATATCCGATTTGAACCTATCGGTTTTCTGTATCTTCGAGTGCTTTTTCCAATATTAGCTATGGGTGTTTGTATTCTGAAGGCGATAATGAAAGCAAAATCAGACTAAATATATCCTAATATAAAGTAAGCAAGGAGGGGAGCTAACGGAACTTTCTATACCAGAACAGTGATAAAATACCAGTATAAACTAATCACTGAGGATATGCGGACAGGTAGAATACACATCCAAAGAGAGAGGAGATTAAAAGTGTCGGTAACCCGACGCCTAAAGGCGGGGGCTTGGAGGAACCCTAACTGATTGGCCTGTATAATTAACATAGTAATCATATAGCTATTGAACGAGAGTTCATTAAGCCTTTTCCGCAGGGGAGAGGCTTTATTTTTAAATGAAACATTAAAGAGAAAGCCGGTGTTTTGAGGCGCAGCCAAGTATGACGGGTTTTGAGCCCGCGTTCCGATCCACTCATTTTACGGGGAGGGAGAGCAACTGGAACTTTGTTAAAAGTGAAAAGGATTGAAATTTTAATATATTTATGATATTATGACATATATAAAAAAATAAATTAGATACAGGAGATGGCTCAAGCTTTTTGTCGAAATGTTGACTTTTTAAGGAGGGAGATTATTGAAACTACGTTATTTCTTTGGCATGATCCTGTGCCTTTTATTATTAACAGGATGCCGAGATGAAAAACACTCTGTAACGCCAACAGGATATCCTCCTGGGGAAATCGATCAACCGCAAGTGATGTATGAAAATATCATATATTATTATAATTGGACAGGATTTGAAGAAGAACTTCCGGAAAATTATGAGCAGGTTGGCTCAGTTACAAGCGTTGATAATATAGAGCCGCCTCAAAAAAATTTTAGTGGTTCCAGGGTAGATCTTGAGCAGGAAATATATGCGCTTGAATCGGAACCCAATTCGATTTACATAAAGTATAAAAATGGGTTTGCACTATTTTCCGCTTCGGAGTAGTACATCTCCCCAATATGTCAGGTGTGTAAAACGTGAAAGGAAGAAGAGTATGACAATTAAAAAGAAATTATCAGAAACAGAATATCAGTTCATGGAGTATATCTGGAAGAATCCAGATGGCATAATAAGCCAGGAAATATGTAAACATTTTCCGCAGGCAGAAAGTACAAAGGGAGTTATTTTACACAATATAAAGAAAAAAGGGTATGTTAAAGTGGATCGGCTTGGGAAACAGAGACTTTATACCGCACTCATAAACAAAGCCGACTATGATAAAGCGGTCATGGAAGAAAAAATCCAGGATACAATCGGTGTCGCATCACTGGGAGCGCTGGTAGCATCCCTTTGTGGAAAAGAAAAACTTACAGAAAAACAGACAGAAGAACTCTATAAGTTCCTGGAAAAAGTGAGGAATGAAGAGCATGAGTAGTCTCCTTTGGGTTGTGTTGCCGTTGTCCATCTCTGCCAGTTTGATATTTTTGGAGGTGATGGTGATAGAGCGGTTCCTGAAAGGGGAGTATCATCATCTGCTTTTTGCCTGTATGAAAATAGTAACCGGATTTTTCTTGCTACCGGCATTTGTTGTTTCCTGCATGGTCTTTTATTCGGCTTCAAACAGGGAAGTTGTTCCGATTAGCATGGATGAACTTAAGTGGATTGTCCGAGGAGAAATCTTTTTTAGCGATTTCCCAAGGGTTCAGTCGCTGCTTATGAAACTATTATTTCTGTGGCTGTGTGGTGTATGCATATTCCTATTCCTGCAGTTTATCAGGACAGGTTATCTTTTAAAGAGACTGTTATCAAAATGTACATTGGCAGGTAAGCGCGAAGCCGCATGGAAAAATAAATTGCTGTTTCAATATAAAATTAACAAATCTGTGGAGCTGTTGAAGAGCAGAGAAATCAGTTCCCCTTTTCTGACAGGAATTCTGCGTCCGAAAATTGTAATTCCAGACCGGCATTTTTCAGATAAGGAACTGGAAATGATTCTGACGCATGAACTGATGCATTTAAGAAACCAGGATGTCCTGTTTAAGAGTTTCGCTTCAGTTGTACAGTGTTTTCATTGGTTCAATCCAATTGTATACCTATATCTTAATAAAGTATACGAGTATTGTGAATATGCATGTGATGAAAGCGTAATAAAAATATGCAATAAAGCGGAACTGGAGCAATACGCGCGTTTGATTATATCCCTGGCAGGGAAAAAACGGGTTTACGAACCATCTATGCCACTCATAAGCAGTGAAATAAAAGTGATGAAAAGGAGGATATCTCACATTATGCAGCATGAAAAAAAGAAACAGAGTAGAAAAGTAGCCGCAGCAGTTGCTGTCATATTGGCCATGTGCCCGGTAACCGTGTACGCATCTGCGTATGGCGTGGTAAAAAGTCAGAGCGAATTAGTCGATTTGTATAATAAATCCTATTTCGCTGTCAAAGACTGGGGGGGATTAGACGGAGAAGCTGTAAAGGTAGATATGGCAGAGAACGCAGAAAAAGCAATCCGCATGGTTACCAGAGGAACCAATGAGATTGATGAAACTGTCTCGGCAGGAGAGATGATAAAACTGATATTTTCCTCTTTATCGAAAGGACAGTTGATGAAAGTGTATTTGACTGCGGATAGCAGCAGCGACCAGTTTTCCATAACTATCACAGATCCCTCAGGAAATGGGAACCGATATCTATCTCAAAATGGAGATATATATGTTACATACACAATACCGGATTCCGGAGAATACGGTATTTTTATAAGAGAAACAAGTGGACAAAATGATGTGCATGTAACTGGAACGGTAAAGATTGAGTGAGAAAAGAGCGTTTGATATTTAATAATGTTTTGAATAGGTGGAATAGGCCTTTCTTACTCCAAAAATGTTTTTGAAAAAGAAGTCTTGGCAGCACTAATATTTGGAGCAAGCGAAATTTTATTAGTTTCGAGCATTCAT
>JAGHER010000246.1 GCA_017889125.1 Lachnospiraceae bacterium | reverse complement strand
TGCTTTCCCAGGCGCTCTGCGCAAGAAAGGGGCTGTCGGGCCTTACGGTGGAGGAGCTGGAGAAAAAGATACAGAAAAAACCAGGGGGAAAGCCGTATTTTCCGGAGTTTCCCAAGGTGCATTTTAACCTCAGTCACAGTGAGGATGCGGCGGCCTGCGCCCTGGGAAGAGCACCGGTGGGGATTGATGTGGAGAAGCTTCGGCCCTTCCGCCTTTCCTACAGCGGGCGGATGCTGACTGCCGGAGAGCAGGCATATCTGGAGGGGTGCAGCGAGAGCGGCCGGGACAGGGAATTTTTCCGCATCTGGACCTTGAAGGAAAGCCTAGCCAAGGCTATGGGCTTAGGGCTGGGTCTGGATTTTCGCCAGGTGGAATTTCTTCTGACACCCTGGGAGCCGGAGACTGAGGGAAAATGCCGGATTCTTCAGGATGAGGATATTCGCGTTCGATTCCTCCATAAGGAAGGAAATTGCCAGAGGGAGTGGCATTTCGCTCAGACCATCTGGGAGGAGGAGTATGTGGTTTCCTTCTGCGGCCAGGAGAGGGCAGATGGGATATTGTTCCTGCCTTCCCAGATTCTGCGATAAAATGATCTTGGGACCATAGAGTTATAAAATTAACAAAAAACAGATAAGAAATTGATAAGTTTTATACAAGATTGCTCAAAATTCTTAAAGGCGACAAATCATACTGGATTTTAGCGTGATAGTGTGCTATACTGCTAAACATGGCGCAACGGGGCGGCTGGAAGATGACCAGAGTCCCAGTGCGCCTTTTTTTATTTAACCGGAAACTGCGTTTCCTGTTAAATAAAAGCAGGAAAGCTTCTGCGAGGAAGATTTCCAAAAAGAAAAGAGGAGGAAGAAACAATGAAAAAAACGAGAGCAGCATTAGCTGTCCTGACAGCTGCGGCAATGGTTTTCAGCATGGCTGGCTGCGGCGGTTCCTCGACTTCCGAGAACACCACCGCGGCGACGACTGCGGCATCCGGTGATGCCACTCAGTCCGGCGATGCTTCCGCTGAGTCCGGCGAGGAAGCAGCAGTAAGCGGATCCGACTTAAACATCATGCTGGAAACCCCGGTTCAGTCTCTGGATCCCCAGCAGGCTACGGACGGTACATCCTTTGAAGTAATCGCCTGCTACACCGACGGCTTAATGCAGATGGACGCCGACGGACAGGCAGTTCCGGCTATTGCCGAGAGCTATGATCTGTCTGAGGACGGAACGGTTTACACCTTCCACCTGCGTGAGGATGCCGTATGGAGCAATGGCGAGCCGGTAACCGCAAATGACTTTGTGTTTGGATGGCAGAGAGCCGTAGATCCGGCCATTGCTTCCGAGTATGCATACATGCTCAGCGATATCGGCCAGGTAAAGAACGCGGCTGAGATTATTGCAGGAGAGATGGATAAGAGCGAGCTGGGCGTAAAGGCTGTGGATGACCACACCTTAGAGGTAACCTTAAACGTTCCCGTAAGCTATTTCCTGTCCCTGATGTATTTCCCCACCTATTATCCGGTGAACCAGGCTTTCTATGAGTCTGTGGGAGATACCTTCGCCACCAGCCCGGAGACCACCCTTTCCAACGGCGCCTTCGTTCTGGACAGCTATGAGCCGGCAGCCACCGCCTTCCATCTGACCAAGAATGCGGACTATTACAATGCCGACAGCGTACAGCTGGCAGGCCTGAATTATCAGGTAATCCAGGATTCCCAGCAGGCTCTGATGAGCTACCAGACCGGCGATTTGGATATCACCCTGGTAAACGGCGAGCAGGTAGACCAGGTAAAGGATGATCCGGAATTTACCACCGTAGGCGCAGGCTATCTGTGGTACGTAAGCCCCAACATGGATGCTGTTCCGGAGCTTGCCAACTTAAATGTCCGCCTGGCTATGACCTTCGCCATTGACCGGGATGCCATTACCCAGGATGTATTAAAGGATGGTTCCACACCGGCCTACACCGCGGTTCCGCCGCAGTTTGCCACCGGTCCAGACGGCTCCGACTATGCAGCCGACCAGACCCGTTACGCCGATGTGTGTGCCTACGATGCCGATAAGGCTTTAGAGTACTGGAATCAGGGATTAAGCGAGCTGGGAATTTCCGAGCTGACCCTGGATATGGTTGTAGACGCTGACGATGCTCCCCAGAAGGTTGCCCAGGTATTAAAGGAGCAGTGGGAGACCACCCTTCCCGGCCTGACCGTGAACCTGGTGATCGAGCCCAAGAAGCAGCGTGTTGAGGATATGCAGAACGGCAACTTCCAGCTGGGTCTGACCCGCTGGGGCCCGGATTATGCAGATCCCATGACTTATCTGGGTATGTGGATCACTGGAAACTCCAACAACTACGGTTTATGGAGCAATGCTGAGTATGATGCCATCATTGATGAGTGCACTACCGGCGATCTGTGTACCGATGCAGAAGGACGCTGGGCAAGACTGTATGACGCGGAGAAGATCGTCATGGACGAGGCTGTGATTTATCCGCTGTACGCACAGTGCAATGCAGAGATGGTTTCCTCCAGCGTTTCCGGAATCGAATTCC
>JAGHER010000245.1 GCA_017889125.1 Lachnospiraceae bacterium | reverse complement strand
CGTATCGCGGGAATCGAATAGGGAGTTTATCATGCCCTATCTGATTGATTGTCTGGCATGTCCCGTTTTAAAAGGCGGGCGTGCTTTGAGAAAAGGAGGAAATGCTTATGAGCGTTCAGCGGATTTTTGTGGAAAAGAAGCCGGATTTTGCGGTAAAGGCAAAAGAGCTTAAGGAAGAAATCCGGAATTATCTGGGGATCAATACGGTTTCCGGCGTGCGGGTTCTGATCCGCTATGATGTGGAGAATATTTCAGAGGAAACCTTCCGCCGTTCCCTGGTTACGGTTTTTTCCGAGCCGCCGGTGGATTTTGTTTATGTAGAGGAATTTCCGGTGCAGGAGGGAGACCAGGTCTTCTCCGTAGAGTATCTGCCGGGACAGTTTGACCAGCGGGCAGATTCTGCCGAGCAGTGTGTGAAGCTGTTAAATGAGGAGGAGGAGCCGGTGATCCGCTCTGCCACCACCTACGTGATTTCCGGACAGGCATCCGCCGAGGAGCTCGGGGCCATCAAGTCCTTCTGCATTAACCCAGTGGATTCCCGGGAGGCAGGAGAGGAGAAGCCGAAGACCTTAGTGACGGAGTTTCAGCAGCCGGAGGATGTGGCTCTTTTTGTTGGATTTTGTGAGATGCCGGAGGAGGAATTTAAGGCCCTGTACCAGTCTCTGAATCTGGCCATGACCTACAAGGATTTCCTGCACATCCGGAAGTATTATACCGAAGAGGAGAAGCGTGATCCTTCCGTGACGGAGATCCGTGTGCTGGATACCTACTGGTCCGACCACTGCCGCCACACCACCTTCTCTACAGAGCTTAAGAATGTAACCTTTGGCGAGGGCGATTACCGTGCCCCCATCGAAGGCACCTATAAGCAGTACCTGGCTGACCGGGAGGTTCTTTATAAAGGAAGAGACGACAAATTTGTCTGCCTGATGGATCTGGCTCTTCTGGCCATGAAGAAGCTTCGGGCAGAAGGAAAGCTTGAGGATATGGAGGTTTCTGAGGAGATCAATGCCTGCTCCATCGTGGTGCCGGTGACCATCGACGGCAAGATCGAGGAGTGGCTGGTGAATTTCAAGAATGAGACCCACAATCATCCCACCGAGATCGAGCCCTTCGGCGGCGCAGCCACCTGTCTGGGCGGCGCCATCCGCGATCCCCTTTCCGGCCGTACCTACGTGTACCAGGCCATGCGGGTGACCGGCGCGGCTGATCCCACCTGTCCCTTAAGTGAGACCCTTCACGGCAAGCTTCCCCAGAAGAAGATTGTCACCGAGGCGGCCCACGGCTACAGCTCCTACGGCAATCAGATCGGCCTAGCCACCGGCTATGTAAAGGAAATCTATCATCCCGGCTACGCGGCAAAGCGTATGGAGATCGGCGCCGTTATGGGCGCGGCGCCCCGGAAAAATGTGATTCGGGAGACCTCGGATCCCGGCGATGTGATTATCCTTCTTGGCGGTCGCACCGGCCGTGACGGCATCGGCGGCGCCACCGGCTCCTCTAAGGTGCATACGGAGGCTTCCATTGAGGTCTGCGGCGCCGAGGTGCAGAAGGGAAATGCGCCCACAGAGCGGAAGATCCAGCGCATGTTCCGCCGCCCTGAGGTATCCAGCATCATCAAGAAGTGCAATGACTTCGGCGCAGGCGGCGTGTCCGTAGCCATCGGCGAGCTGGCTGCCGGTCTGGATATCGATCTGGACAAGGTGCCCAAGAAGTACGCTGGTCTGGACGGCACGGAGATTGCTATTTCCGAGTCCCAGGAGCGTATGGCTGTGGTTGTGGATCCCAAGGATGCGGAGAAGTTCCTGGCCTATGCAGCAGAGGAGAACCTGGAGGCAGTGCCCGTTGCCGTGGTGACGGAGAGCCCCCGTCTGGTGATGCACTGGAGAGGAAAGACCATCGTGGATTTAAGCCGGGCCTTCCTGGATACCAACGGCGCTCATCAGGAGGCCGATGTGGCCATTACCATTCCCACGAAGGAGGGAAATCCTTTTGTGCGTAAAGAGGTTGGCGATGTGCGTGAGGCATGGCTGTCCTTGCTTTCTTCCTTAAATGTATGCTCCCAGAAGGGCCTGGTGGAGATGTTTGACGGCTCCATCGGTGCAGGAAGCGTTTACATGCCCTACGGCGGCAAGTACCAGCTGACGGAGACCCAGTCCATGGTGGCCAAGCTTCCGGTGCTGGAGGGCACTACCGATACAGTAACTATGATGAGCTACGGCTTTGATCCCTGTTTATCTAGCTGGAGTCCCTATCACGGAGCCATCTACGCGGTGGTATCCTCTGTGGCAAAGATCGTGGCGGCAGGCGGAGATTTCTCCAAGATCCGCTTTACCTTCCAGGAATACTTCCAGCGGATGACCGAAGACCCGGCACGGTGGAGCCAGCCCTTCAGCGCCCTTTTAGGCGCATACCAGGCACAGTTAGGCTTCGGCCTTCCCTCCATCGGCGGTAAGGACTCCATGTCCGGAACCTTCGACGACGCGGCCCACGGAGAGATCAATGTTCCGCCTACCCTGGTATCCTTCGCGGTGGATGTGGCCAGCGACAAGACCATCATCACCCCGGAATTAAAGCGTCCCGGCAGCAAGCTGGTGGTCTTTAAGATTCAGCGCAACGAATACGATCTGCCGGATTACGGCCGGCTGATGGACGGCTACATGAAGCTCCATGAGGATATCAAAGCAGGCCGTATCCTGTCCGCTTACGCCGTAGAAGGAAACGGTCTGGCAGAGGCGGTCAGCAAGATGGCCTTCGGCAACAAGCTGGGCGTGCGGGTAGAGCACAATGTGGATCCACGGGATTTCTTTGCTCCCGACTGGGGCTCCATCCTCTGCGAGGTGGCAGACGGCAAGGTGGGCGAGCTTTCCATTTCCTATACCCTCATCGGCCAGGTGACGGACAGCGGCGTGCTGGAGTACGGCCCCGTATCCATCTCCATGGATGAGGCCCTGGATGCCTGGACCAAGACCCTGGAGCCGGTATTCCCCACCAAGTCCGGTGTGGAGCAGACGGCGGTGACCCAGGAAATCTTTAAGGCAGAGCCGGAAAGCATTTATGTGTGCGGCCACAAGCTGGCACGGCCCAGAGTATTTATCCCTGTATTCCCGGGAACCAACTGCGAGTATGACAGCACCAGAGCCTTTGAGCGGGCCGGAGCTGTGGTTTCTACGAAGGTATTTAAGAACCTTTCTGCCCAGGATATCCGGGATTCGGCGGAATGCTACCGGAAGGAAATCGAGCAGGCTCAGATCGTCATGTTCCCCGGCGGCTTCTCCGCTGGCGATGAGCCGGAGGGCTCGGCCAAATTCTTCGCGGCCGTGTTCCGCAACAGCGCCATCAAGGAGGCGGTGGAAAAGCTCTTAAACGAGCGGGACGGCCTGATGCTTGGTATCTGCAACGGCTTCCAGGCATTAATCAAGCTTGGTCTGGTGCCCGAGGGCGCCATCGGTGAGCAGCGGGCAGATTCGCCTACCCTGGCCATGAATACCATCGGACGGCATATTTCCAAGATGGTTTACACCAAGGTGGTTTCCAATAAATCCCCCTGGCTTTCCCTGGCGGAATTAGGCGGCGTGTACTGCAATCCCGCTTCCCACGGCGAGGGACGGTTCGTGGCTGATAGTGAGTGGATCAGCCGGCTCTTTGCCAACGGCCAGGTAGCGACCCAGTACGTGGATGATAAGGGACAGCCTACCATGGATGAGTTCTGGAATCCCAATGGCTCCTACATGGCCATCGAGGGCATTACCAGCCCTGACGGACGGATCTTAGGCAAGATGGCCCACTCCGAGCGCCGCGGCCAGTCTGTTGCCGTAAATATTTACGGTGAGCAGGATATGAAGATCTTTGAGGCAGGCGTGAAGTACTTTAAGTAATCAAACAAAGCAGAGCGGTCAGGAGCGTTTGTGCCTGGCGGCTCTGCTTTTTCTGCACTTGCATTATTCCCTGCATTATTCTTCTGCGTTTTTTATGTGTTCAATTTTCGCAGAAGACCACCAGAGTTTCCGGGGTGGCTATGGCGGGGATGGAGCGGGTGGAGGCCGAGTAGACTGCCATCATCAGGCGTCCGGCCAGATTTCCGAAATACACCAGGCCGTTGGGCATCATGATGCGGGTGTCCGGCGACAGATTCAGCCGCAGGCTTCCGTCAGAGCTTGTGAGACTGGAGTCAAACCGGTCCAGAACCGCCTGGGTGCCCTCTGGAAGCTTTGCCATGGCGGAGGCATAATATCTGGGCGGGTAGATCAGGGGAACGGCGGCATCGGCGGGGGTAAAGACGGTGACCTGGTCGCCGGGGGCCAGGGCGGCAGCATCCAGCACGTAGGTCCCGGAGTCAGCACGGAATTCTACCGGGCCGGAGGCGGTGAACATGGAATACATGGCCTGGCAGGGAGAGGGGCCGTTTCCCGAGGGAACCGGCGAGACGGCAGTGATATTTCCGGAGAAGGACAGAAAAAGACTCATGGCAATCCCTTTCAAAAAGGGGAATTGATAGAATTTATGCAGGCGGGAGGGGAAGTATGCCGGGGCGGCCTGGAAATTGATACTTGACAGACGGCGGAAATTGGGGTATGATTTTCGCTAAAAAGCGGTAAATGTATGCGCTAATCGGACAAAGGTTCGCGTGAAGCGGACGAAAAGCAGGCGGGGAAAGCACTCGTCTGTGATACGTACTCGTCTGGCATTTGGTGCAGCGGAAAGCCGCAAAATTACAGCATAAAACGAGGAGATAAGCAGTGATGAAAAAGGTTGTGAAATTTGGCGGCAGTTCCTTAGCCAGTGCCAGACAGTTTAAGAAGGTAGGGGACATCATTCGTGCAGATAAATCCAGAAGATACGTGGTTCCTTCTGCGCCGGGAAAGCGCAATGACAAGGATGAGAAGGTGACGGATCTTTTATATCAGTGCTATGACGCGGCTTCTGAGGAGCGCAGCTACAAAAAGATCCTGGAGAAGATCAAGACCCGGTATGAGGAAATCATTGAGGGCCTGGGCCTTGATTTGAACCTGGATTTTGAGTTTGACCGCATTGAGGAGAATTTCTTAAAGAAGGCAGGTCGGGATTACGCCGCCTCCCGGGGCGAGTATTTAAACGGCCTGATTATGGCTGCTTATCTTGGCTATGAGTTTGTGGATGCCGCTGAGGTGGTATTCTTCGATGATCAGGGCAATTTCGATGCGGAGGCCACGGACAGAGAGCTTGGGGAGCGCTTAGAGCACATCGAGCGGGCGGTAATTCCCGGCTTCTACGGTGCAAAGCATGACGGCTCCATCAAGACCTTCTCCCGGGGCGGATCCGATGTGACCGGCTCCATCGTGGCAAAGGCCATTCACGCCGATATGTACGAGAACTGGACCGACGTATCCGGCTTCCTGGTGGCAGATCCCCGGATTGTGAAGAATCCTCAGGTGATCGAGACCATTACCTACAAGGAGCTGCGGGAGCTGGCCTATATGGGCGCAAGCGTTCTTCACGAGGATGCGATCTTCCCTGTGCGCAAGGAAGGCATCCCCATCAATATCCGCAATACCAACCGCCCGGAGGACAAGGGAACGCTGATTGTGGAAAGTACTTGCCGCAAGCCACGCTATACCATCACCGGAATTGCCGGAAAGAAAGGCTTCTGCTCCATCAATATTGAGAAGGCCATGATGAATGCAGAAGTTGGGTTTGGGAGAAAGGTTCTGGAGGTCTTTGAGCGCTACGGAATCTCCTTCGAGCACATGCCCTCCGGCATTGATACCATGACGGTGCTGGTGCATCAGTCAGAATTTGAGGAATTTGAGCAGTCGGTGGTTGCGGGCATTCACCGGGCTGTGGAGCCGGACTGCGTGGAGATGGAGGCAGACCTGGCGCTGATTGCTGTGGTTGGGAGAGGAATGAAGGCCTCCAGAGGGACGGCTGGCCGGATTTTCTCCGCACTGGCCCATGCCAGGGTAAATGTAAAGATGATCGACCAGGGCTCCAGCGAGCTGAATATCATCAT
>JAGHER010000244.1 GCA_017889125.1 Lachnospiraceae bacterium | reverse complement strand
ATTGACTTTAAGGAAAATCCCGAGGGCGGGGCCATCCGCAGGGAGCTGGAGGCCCTGGCCAGTGAGCAGGGGCCGGAGCATCTCCACAGCCTCCTTAAGGAGGTTGACCCGGAGTCAGCTGAGGCCATCCACGCCCACAATGTGAAGCGGGTGATCCGCGCCCTGGAGTATTACCGGCAGACAGGGGAGAAGATTTCCGTCCACAATGCCAGAGAGCAGCAGAAGGAATCCCCCTACGATTTCCGCTACTACGTCATCAATATGGAGCGGAGCCGCCTCTACCAGCGGATCGACCAGCGGGTAGACTTAATGCTAAAGGAAGGTCTTGTGGATGAGGTGAAAGCCCTTCAGCAAATGGGCTGCAAAAGAGGCATGGTTTCCATGCAGGGCCTTGGCTACAAGGAAATCCTGGATTATTTAAACGGCGCCTGCACGCTTGAGGAGGCTGTCTATACGTTAAAGCGGGACACCCGCCACTTTGCAAAACGGCAGCTTACCTGGTTTAAGCGGGAGCGGGACGTGCGGTGGCTTCCCTGGGAGCAGTTTTCCTTTGACCAGGAAAAAATGCTGACCTATATCCTTCAGGACGCCGCAGGTTTATTGAACGCTTGAATGAACTATAGGGCTTGAGGAAATGCGGAAAATGCCAGAGAGAAGCCAAATGACAAGCAAAGGCAATTAGAATAAAAACCAAAAGAGAACAGAACAAAACAGGCAAAAAATATAAAGGAAGCGTTAGTGATGAATACAGATACCATTTACAGAGAGCTTGGCATCTCCGCCCCGGTGCTTTCATTCTGCCGGGAGATTGAGGAGAGCTTAAAGGAGCGGTTTGCCCGGATTGACGAAACCGCTGAATACAACCAGATGAAGGTCATCAAGGCCATGCAGGAGAATCGGGTCAGCGATATGCATTTTGCGGCCACCACCGGATACGGCTACAATGATCTGGGGCGGGATACCCTGGAGGATGTGTACGCCAGCATTTTTCACACAGAAGCGGCGCTGGTGCGGCCAAATCTCATCAGCGGCACCCACGCCCTCCACGTGGCCCTTTCCGGGAATCTGCGTCCCGGCGACGAGCTGCTGTCCCCGGTGGGAAAGCCCTATGACACCTTAGAGGAGGTCATCGGCATCCGGGAATCCTGCGGCTCCCTGAAGGAATACGGAGTAAGCTACCGGCAGGTGGATCTCCTTCCGGGCGGGAAATTCGATTACGAGGGCATCCGGGCGGCCATCAATGAACGGACGAAGTTAGTAACCATCCAGCGGTCCAAGGGGTACGATACCCGGCCTACCTTTTCGGTGGAGCAGATTGGCGAACTGATTTCCTTCGTCAAGTCCATCAAGCCGGAGGTAATCTGTATGGTGGACAATTGCTACGGCGAGTTTGTGGAGACCATCGAGCCTACAGATGTGGGCGCCGACATGGTGGTGGGCTCCCTGATTAAGAATCCCGGCGGCGGCCTGGCTCCCATCGGCGGCTATATTGCCGGAAAGAAGGAATGTATTGACCGGGCATCCTACCGCTTAAGCGCCCCTGGTCTGGGCAAGGAGGTAGGCGCAAGCCTTGGCTTAAACACTTCCTTCTACCAGGGCCTTTTCCTGGCTCCTACAGTGGTGGCCGGTGCCCTCAAAGGCGCGATTTTTGCCGCAAACGTCTATGAGAAGCTTGGATTTTCCGTAGTTCCCAATGGGAGCGAGGAGCGCTATGACATCATCCAGGCCATCACCTTAGGAAGTGCTGAGGGCGTCATTGCCTTCTGCCAGGGTATCCAGGCGGCGGCACCGGTGGACAGTTACGTAAGCCCCGAGCCCTGGGATATGCCCGGATACGATGCGCCGGTCATCATGGCCGCAGGCGCCTTCGTCCAGGGCTCTTCCATTGAGCTTAGTGCCGACGGCCCCATCAAGCCTCCTTATGCCGTGTATTTCCAGGGCGGCCTTACCTGGTATCACGCTAAGCTGGGCATTATGATGTCCCTGCAGAAGCTTGTGGAGCGAAATATTACGGAATTATGAAATTTTTACAAATGATATACAGACATGGAAAATTATGATAAAATGAAGGACGAGCGATTTGTGGGAGCGGAGAGAGGATGAGAAATAAAAACGTTTGGGTTCTGCTGATTTTATTACTGACCGGAGTGGTGCTGGGGGGATTCGTCGGTCACGTTACCGAAGGGATATCCTTTTTGTCCTGGCTGAGCTTCGGCGAATCCTTTGGGCTGAATACGCCGTTAGTGCTGGATCTGGGGATTCTGGTCATCACCTTTGGCCTGTCCATAAAGATTACCATGGCCGGCATCATCGGCATTATTCTGGCTCTGCTGGTCTACCGCTGGCTCTAAGGAAACGCTGATTAAAGCGTTTCTCTGAGGAATTGCCTTAACCGGCATTTCCTTATCATTCAGAAAAAGACATCTGTCCCCCGGGCATTCGTACTTGGAGAGTGGAATACAGGAGGAAGCAGATGAGCAAAGATACGAATCAAACCAATCGAAAGAAGATGAAGGATCTCCCGGCCGGACAGCGCCCCTATGAGCGCTGCCTGGAGATGGGGCCGGAGCATTTGACCGATGCGGAGCTTTTGGCGGTAATCATCCGCACCGGTTCAAGAGAAGAGACGTCGCTGGAACTGGCGGAGAAGATACTAGCCTTAAATTATCCGAACGGGGGTATTTTAGGGCTTTTGCATCTTTCTCTGCCGGAATTTATGAGGATCAAGGGCATCGGCCGGGTGAAGGCCATCCAGCTTCTGTGCATCGGCGAGCTTTCCAGACGGATCTGGAAGCAGGGAGCAAAGATTTCCTCGCCGGATTTTCGCGACCCGAAGGCGGTGGCAGTCTACTGCATGGAGGATATGCGCCATCTGGAGCAGGAGCAGGTTCGCGCCCTGTTCTTTGACACCAAGCAGAAGCTTCTTCGGGATGTGACTCTGGCCAAGGGCACGGTGAATGCCTCGGTGATTTCGCCGCGGGAGATTTACATTGAGGGCCTGCGCTGCGGCGCGGTGTCCCTGATTCTGGTGCACAATCACCCCAGTGGAGACCCCTCCCCCAGCCGGGAGGACGAGCTTCTCACCAGGCGGGTGGAGGAAGCAGGGAAGATTATCGGAATTGCCCTGTTAGATCACGTGATAATTGGCGATACTACGTATATAAGCTTACGGGAACGAGGAATATTATAGATGGAAAGAAAACGCAGCAAATATCTGTTAATCGGTCTTACGGTTATCTGTATCCTGCTGATCGGAATTACTTCAATTAAAGACGGGGTTTTGGAGCCCCTGCGCACCGGTGTGGGCTACGTGCTGGTCCCCCTGCAGACAGGGGTCAACGCTGTAGGCCGGGGAATCTACAACGGAATCCGGGATTACAGCCAGTTAAAGGACGCCCTGGAGGAAAATGCCCAGTTAAAGGACGAGGTAGCCCGGCTGACGGAGGAGAATAACCGTCTTCAGGCCAATCAGTTTGAGCTTTCCCGCCTGCGGGATCTGTATGAACTGGATCAGGAGTATATGAATTACGAAAAGATCGGCGCACGGATTATTGCAAAGGATTCCGGAGACTGGTTTCAGGTATTCCGGGTGAACAAGGGCTCTGCTGACGGCGTTGAGGTGGACAATAATGTGATCGCCGGAGGCGGCCTGGTGGGCATTGTCACCGATGTGGGAGCCAATTACGCCACCGTCCGCTCCATCATTGATGATTCCAGCCGGGTCAGCGCCATGGCCCTTCAGTCCGGGGACAACTGCATTGTGGCAGGCGACTTAACTCTTTTTGAGGAGGGCCGCCTGCGGATTACCAATATCAGCCGCGAGGGCGATATAAAGGACGGAGATCCGATAGTTACCTCTAATATCAGCTCCAAATTCATGCCGGGAATCCTGGTGGGCTACGCCGCCGATATCACGGTGGATCCGGAGCGCCTGACCAAGTCCGGCTATCTGCTTCCCGTGGCGGATTTTGACAATCTTCAGGAGGTTCTGATCATTACCGGCACCAAGGATACCGGTGAAGATCAGCTTGGAGAGGGGGCCGGCTCATGAGAAGGATTCTGATCAATCTCCTTCTGATGGTTCTGGCATTTACGGTGCAGACCTGTATTTTTCCCATGATCCCCTTCCTGTCTGCTTCGCCGAACCTGCTGCTGATTCTTACCTTTTCCTTCGGCTTCATACACGGAAGCCGGGCCGGTATGCTTTACGGCCTCTTCGCCGGCCTGCTGTCGGATCTTTTCTACAGCGGCCCCTTTGGCTTTTACATGCTGATTTTCATTTACATCGGCTATGTAAATGGAATCTGCACCAAATACTACTACGAGGATTACATTACTCTGCCGCTGGTTCTCTGTGTGGTGAACGAGCTGGCATACAATATGTACATGTACGTATTCCGCTTCCTGATCCGCGGAAGGCTGAACCTGCTTTACTATTTCCGCAGCATTATGCTCCCGGAAATCATTTTCAGCGTTGTTATGACCCTGTTCATTTACCGGCTGTTCTTATTTACCAGCCGCCGTCTGGAAGAGATGGAAAAAAGGAGAGATACGACCATTGTTTGAAGACCTGCGAGAGATACTTAAGGAATTTTTGCACAAGGTAGCCGGGTCACGGCTTTTTTTCCTGGCAGTTGTGTTTACCTGCATGTTCGGTGTGCTGACTGTGCACCTGTTTAACCTGCAGATCATCCATGGGGAGGAGATGCTCAATGACTACATCCAGCTGACGGAGGAGGTCATCTACACCCCGGGGACCAGAGGAAATATCTATGACCGGAAGGGGAAAGTTCTGGCCTACAATGAGCTTGCCTATTCGGTAACCGTTCAGGATACGGGAGCCTACAGCGGCGATCAGCAGATGAATTCCATGCTTCTGCGCCTGGTGAAGATCCTGCACAAGCACGAGACCGATGTGGAAGGCAAGTTTGAGGTGGGAATAGACGAAAACGGCCAGATGTTTTACACCTCCTACAGCGAGACAAGCCGTCTGGGATTTTTGCGGGATGTCTACGGCCTTCGCTATATTGATGATCTGAAGGAAGAATTTGACGATGATCTGGGAAAATACGCTTCCGAGGTAACCGCCAGGGAGCTTTTTGAGAAAAAGAAGGAGGATTACGGCCTGAATAAGCTGACCGATGAGAAGGGCAATGCCCTGATGCTGGACGATCAGACTGCTCTTGACATTGTGAATATCCGCTACACCATGTCCCTCACCTCCTTCCAGAAATACCTGTCCACCACAGTAGCCACCTATGTGGATGATGAGACTGTGGCGGAGGTTATGGAGAATACGGCAGACCTTCAGGGCGTGAATATCGAAGAATCCTCTGTCCGGGTGTACAATGACAGCGTTTATTTCGCTCCCATTATCGGCTACACCGGAAAGATGCAGACCGACCGGCTGGAGGAGCTTAAGAAGTCCAATCCCGATTATGACATTAATGATACGGTAGGCCTGATCGGCATCGAGTCCTCCATGGAGCTGGATCTTCAGGGGAAAAAGGGCCGCCGGGTGGTCAGCGTGGACATCCGCGGCCGGGTCCAGGAGGAGCTTGAAAATGTGGAGCCGGTAGCGGGAGATGATGTTTATCTGACCATCGATGGCGACCTGCAGAAGGGAATTTATCATCTGATTGAGCAGCAGCTGGCCGGTATCCTGGTTTCCAAGCTGGTTATGGAGGATAATCCCAACAGTGAGAACACGGCCTCCAGTAAGCTGCTGATTCCCATTAAGGACGCTTACTATCAGCTGATTAATAATAATGTCCTATCCCTCAGCGAATTTGAAGAGGAGGATGCGTCCGCCACAGAGCGGCAGATTCAAAGCACCTTTGAGTCCTCCAGAGATCAGATCATGGCCCGTCTGCGGGCGGAGTTAATGAGCGAGAACGCCACCCTGATGAAGGATCTTCCCAAGGATATGGCCAATTACATGGTTTATATCTATTCCTACCTGTCCTCTTCGGAGGTAGGGGTGATTGATGAGAAGAAGATCGATACCTCCAGTCAGGCGTATCTGGACTGGAAGGCGGATGAGATCAGCCTGCGGGATTACCTGTATGCAGGCATTGCCGACAGCTGGGTAGATACCACCAAGCTCAATGCGGAAAGCAAGTACTCCAGCGCCGATGATATCTACAATCAGCTGGTGGACTACTGTCTGGAGCAGCTGATGAATGACACCAGCTTTACCAAGCTGATTTACCGCTTCCTGATTAACAATAACGTCATTACCGGAAAGCAGCTGTGCCTGGCGCTCTATGATCAGGGGGTCCTGGAAAATGAACCGGATCAGATCGCCGCTCTTCAGGCGAATGGAGAGGCATATGCCTACAGCTTCCTGGTGGACAAGATTTCCAAGATCCAGATTACACCGGCGCAGCTGGCTCTGGATCCCTGCAGCGGCTCCTGCGTCATCACGAATGTGAAAACCGGCGAGGTGCTGGCTCTGGTCACCTACCCAAGCTATGACAACAACATGATGTCCGGCACGGTGGATGCGGCCTACTTTGCAAAGCTGCGCAGCGACCTGTCCCAGCCCCTTTACAACAATGCCACTCAGGCGCAGAAGGCGCCGGGCTCTACCTTTAAGCCCATTACCGCCATCGCCGGCCTGGAGGAAGGCGTGATCAGCCTGGGAGAGACCATAAATTGTACCGGTATATATAAGGAAGTGGCTCAGCCCATCAAGTGCTGGATCAGTCCCGGCCGTCACGGCCCTCTGGATGTAATCGGCGGTCTGACCAATTCCTGCAACTACTTTATGAACGAGGTGGCCCACCGGCTGTCCATGGATGAAAACGGTGTTTATAATACGGAAAAGGGCCTTGAGACGCTGCGCAGATATGCCACGATGTTCGGACTGGATCACACTTCCGGTGTGGAGATCACCGAGAGAGATCCGCAGATTTCTGACATTGACCCGGAGCGTACCTCCATGGGCCAGGGAACCAACAGCTTTACCAATGTACAGCTGTCCCGGTATGTGGCAGCCCTGGCAAACAGGGGAACGGTATTTGAGTTAAGCCTCTTGGACAAGCTGACGGATTCCGACGGAAATCTGATCGAGGATTATACCCCTGAGATCAGTTCCCAGATCCAGATTCAGGATTCCACCTGGGATGCAGTGGCTCAGGGTATGCGGGGCGTGATTACCAACACGGCGATTTTTAAGGATTTCCCTGTGGAGATTGCCGGAAAGACTGGTACGGCGGAGGAGTCCACCACCAGAGGAAACCATGCCTGGTTCATTTCCTATGGACCTTATACCAATCCGGAGATCTGCGTTACGGTAAATATCCCTTATGGATATTCTTCCTCCAACGCGGCTTCGCTGGCAAGACACGTATATGAGCTGTATTATGGATATACCACATTAGATGAAGTCCTCAACTCGGGAGCCATCGGCGCTTCCAACGTAACCATCGGGGATTAAGGAATGGGAATGAATGTAGGAGCTGAGGTGATGTTGTATGCGCAGTACAGTGGTGATTAAAGGAAACCGCTCCGGTATGAGCGTATATCTGGATCCCCAGGCGCCTTTTTCGCAGGTGCTGGCGGATGTGGAGAAAAAATTTCGGGAGAGCGCCAAATTCTGGGGCAGTGTGCAGATGGCTCTCTCCATCGAGGGCCGCAGGCTCTCGGCGGCGGAGGAATACCAGGTGGTCAATGCCATCATGGGAAGCTCCCAGGTGGAGATTCTCTGCCTGATTGACCAGGACGGTGAGCGGATACGCCGGTGCGAAAAGGCCCTCAATGAAAAGCTTATGGAGTTAAGCGCTCAGACAGGGCAGTTTTACAAAGGCGACCTGCACCGGGGCGACTGCCTGGAGTCGGAGAGCAGCGTGGTGGTTATCGGTGACGTACACCACGGCGCCCGGATTATCGCCAAGGGAAATGTGGTGATCTTAGGCGAGCTTCGCGGCTCAGTCTTTGCCGGCGCTGCAGGAAATCACGATGCTGTGGTGGTGGCTCTGGAAATGTCTCCGGTGCAGATCCGTATCGGGGACGTTTCCAGCCGTATCGGTGAGAAGGGCCGCCGCCTGGGAAGAGGCCCCATGATCGCCTCCGTGGAGGATCAGGAGCTGCGTACCCGTCCGTTGAAAAAGAATTTTTTGAATCTGCTAAATTTTAATTAAATACTGGAAATACATTCGGATTTGTTGTACAATAAAATAGAATTTTTCGCAGGAGGATATAATTATGAGTGAAGTCATTGTTATTACTTCCGGAAAAGGAGGCGTCGGCAAGACCACTACTTCTGCCAATATCGGCACCGGACTTGCCATTCTGGGGAAGCGCACTGTCCTGATTGATACGGACATCGGTCTGCGGAACCTGGATGTGGTCATGGGGTTGGAGAACCGGATTGTCTACAATCTGGTGGACGTGGTAGAAGGAAACTGCAGAATGAAGCAGGCCCTCATAAGAGACAAAAGATATCCGAACCTGTATTTGCTTCCCTCTGCGCAGACCCGGGACAAGACCGCGGTCAGCCCAGAGCAGATGAAAAAGCTGGTAGACGATCTGCGGGATGAGTTCGATTACATACTGTTAGATTGTCCGGCCGGTATTGAACGGGGCTTTCAGAATGCCATTGCCGGGGCAGACCGGGCGCTGGTGGTAACCACGCCGGAGGTGTCCGCCATCCGGGATGCAGACCGCATCATCGGCCTTTTGGAGGCTGCCGATATGGGTATGATTGATTTGATTGTAAACCGTATCCGCATGGATATGGTCCGCCGGGGGGACATGATGTCCATGGAAGATGTGATGGACATCCTTGCGGTAAATGTGATTGGCGTGGTGCCTGACGATGAGTCCATCGTTATCTCCACCAATCAGGGAGAGCCTCTGGTGGGAATGGGTTCCCTTGCAGGACAGGCATTTTTAAATATCTGCCGCCGCATTATGGGAGAGCAGGTTCCCTTCCTGAGCCTGGATGTACAGCCGAAGCTGATTACACGGCTGTCCAGAATTCTGCGCAAAGCTTAGGGAGGAATCAGATGGTTTGGCATGTATTTCAGGGGATCACCAGGAATCATTCCGGCAGCCTTGCAAAGAAGCGGCTGAAGGTAGTGCTGGTGACGGACAAGGTGGACTGTTCACCGGAATTGATTGACAGGATGAAGGATGACATGATTCGTGCCATATCGAAATACATGACGATTGATCGGGAGGGCATTGAGATTCGCATCGTAAATGGCCGCCCGCAGACAGCCCTTTACGCCGCATTTCCGATTTTAGACATACCGAATAAGGGGATCTGTTGAATATGCTGTTTGATTACAAGCTACGAAATTTTAATATACGGCTGTTGATTTATGTACTGGCTTTATGTGTGATCGGCGTACTGGTCATCCGCAGCGCTGCCGCCGGCTCCATGGAGGACTCCCGGGTTATCCGTCAGATGGCGGGAATCGGCGTGGGCACATTGGCTGCCCTGATCCTTTCCCTGATTGATTACCACCGGATTTTAAATTTTTCCGTTGTGATTTATCTGGGATGCGTGGGACTTCTGGCTTGGGTGCTGATGAACGGCGTGCTGCGGGGCGGGGCCACCAGATGGGTGGTTCTGCCGGTAATCGGCCAGGTACAGCCCTCCGAGTTTACCAAAATCGGGCTGATTATCTTTTTCGCCTGGTTTTTTGACAAATACCAGGAGCAGATTAACCGGCTCCCGGTTCTGGGGATGGCTGCCGTGCTTTTCGGCGTACCCATTCTCTTAATCCTGGCAGAGCCGAACCTTTCCACCAGCTTGATTATCATCATGATGTTTGCCGCCATGATTTTTGCGGCAGGCTTAAGCTACAAGTGGATCTTCGGTGTTCTGGCGGTGCTTACGCCGTTAGCGGGGATTTTTATTTATCTTCTCCAGTATGAGATGATTCCCTTTCTGCGGGGATACCAGGCTCAGCGGATTTTGAGCTTTATCAATCCTGGACAGTACCAGGATGCCAACCGTCAGCAGGATAATTCCGTTATGGCCATTGGCTCCGGTCAGCTCTGGGGAAAAGGATTAAACAACACCACCATCGCTTCCGTGAAGAATGGAAATTTCCTTTCTGAGGAATCGACGGATTTCATTTTTGCCATTATCGGCGAGGAGCTTGGCTTTGCCGGTTCTATGGTCACCATCGGGCTGTTCCTGCTTATTGTGTACGAATGCCTCTGGATGGCCAGGCAGGCTAAGGATTTAAGTGGAAAGATTATCTGCACAGGCGTGGCGGCCCTGATTGGTTTCCAGAGCTTTTCGAATATTGCCGTCGCCACCAAGCTGTTTCCCAACACCGGGCTGCCGCTTCCCTTTGTCAGCTACGGTGTCAGCTCCCTGCTCAGTATGTTTGTGGGCATCGGGCTTGTATTAAATGTCGGACTACAGAGAAAAAACACTCACAATTAAGGAGGAGCAGAGTATGAATATCGGACTGATT
>JAGHER010000034.1 GCA_017889125.1 Lachnospiraceae bacterium | reverse complement strand
TCAGCGGATAGAACTTCATGGCAACTACGTTCAGAATCCAGCCAATCATGGGAGCGCCGATGAGGCATGCCATGGATACCCAGAAAATACCAGTGCTGTAAGGCGTCTCCGGTGTGGGCAGCACAGCCGTAAAGCCGATGGCGGCAAACATCACGGAAACGAAGGTTGTTGCAAAGGAAGAGATAATCTTATCTACAAAGCTGAACAGAGTTCCCATCAGTCCAGGCACATATCTGCCGGAGCGGTAAACCTCATAGTCGGCACAGTCTGCCGTCATGGGGATAACGATGGAGCTGGCAATGCCGGAGAAGCCCTTCATCAAGCACCACAGCAGGATGTAAGCTACACCAAAGAAGCTCCAGTTAGAGCCGATAAACAGCTGGCCCCAGGTAGAGGGCTTGGTTAAGCTTACGATTGGCAGGGACATGGAAGTGGGATTGCCAAACAGGAACAGGCAAAGCATCAGGATTGCCGATGCCATAGCGCCCAGCGTACCAAATACCAGGGCCTTCTTCTGTCCTAAGTTTCTTGCTACATAACCCATACCGACCAGGGATACAACTGCCACCGGAATGGCGCTGATGGCCGACTGGGAGCCGAAGAACGTATAGTTTCCGCAGATAACACCGAAAATACAAACCATGATGGTGGCATTGGTCTGCATGGTCAGACTCAGCTTATCGGAAGAGGCTGCTACAACCAGCATCTGGATGCCGCGGTTGTGGGCAAGCACATCTGCATAATCGCGGAAGGTAACCTTCTGTACTTTACCAGTTCCAAAGTACTCCAGACGATCCTTTCTCCACAGACCGATGATGCCGCATACAGCGAATACTGCCGCGATACCGCCCAGTACCAGGTGCAGGTGCCGGAACATGTCGGGATTGTAGAAGCCGGACAGAGTAGTAATGCCATCGGCTACCGTCAGAGAATCGCCGATGCCGGGGAACTTGGCTACCAGCGCTTCGATCTGGGCTGCGCCCTCAGCAGTTGCACTGGTAATGGTGTACTGGGGAATCAGGGTTCCGGATACATAGATCGGAATGATTACGCTCATGGACAGCAGGTTGTACACCGTGTCAAACATTGCGAAAATCGGACGCTGCTTGGGGTCATTGGTCAGACAGGTCTGTGCAGACTTGGTAACCACGCACTGTGCCGTGTAACCCAGAATGTAAATCAAGTAAATGATAATAAAGGCAATCAGGCGGATGCCGCTTCCCAGTTCTGTTACGAAGTGGAACATCAGCCAGGTCGTCACAAACAAGGTAATGTTGCCGATGACAATAAAGGGCCTGTTTTTACCGAATTTTGTGTTGGTCTTATCCACCATCATTCCTACGAAGGGATCAGTAACACCGTCCCAAACACGCATTATGGTAACAAAGGATCCGGCAAACACAACGGTAACGCCGATAATACCAACCAGATAATAGGAAATATAACCGACCAGAGTCATATACAGGTTGGTAGACGTATTATTCAGCGCATACATGCCGATTTCCCAAAGTTTTGCACGGTGCATACCGCTTGAAGCTTTTGTTTTCTCTGCCATTTCATTTTCCTCCTAGTTTTGCGCAGGAGTCCCCTCCTGCGCGGACTAAAGCATTTCCTTAGAGAAACGCTGACTAAAGCATTTCTTTAGAACCGGGTCTCCCAACGATCACAGAATACGTTATCGTTGTATTTTCCCTTGAATTCGGACTTGCCCATCAGCTTTTCGATGACTGCATGGACAGCCTCCGGATGATTCATAAAGCCATTCACATAGCATCTTGCCATGGGTACGTCGATGAGCATGTTGGGATAGGTGAGGGATACCACGATGGTGGGCACCTCGCTCATGTACCAGGGCTGCTGGGTGGGAAGAGCCCACTTCACGCGCATGGTATTGTACTGGGCAAAGCCTTCTACATTGAGGATCAGGACTACTGCATCGTACTTCTTCTTGAAATCCTCCATCTTGCCCTTTACTTCCATATCGGAGGCATCTACGCAGAAGCCGGCTTCCTCTAACTGACGGATGACGTCGGCCTTGATCTCCTCGTCATTGCCCTTAGTAAGCTTTCCGGCTACTACACGTCCCTCGCCGCCGATGAAGATCAGCTTCAGGTTCTTGTAGCGTTCCGTAGTCATGGGCAGATATCCCTCGCGGTCTTTAACCAGGGTCACATACTGGTCAGCCATCTTGGCAGACAGGTCATGGTGCTCCTGGCAGCCCACTACCGACAGATTCTCCTTCGGCGGCAAAAGCTTCCCTTCCTTCTGCAGGATGTGCAGGTTCAGGGCAGCCTTGATGCCAAGGATCCGGTGAAGGGCATCATTTAAGCGCTCCTCGGTGATGGTGCCGTTCTTATAGCCTTCCATCATGTAGCCGAAATCCTCATCCCGGTCATTGAAGAACAGATACAGGTCGCACCCTGCGGCGATTGCGCCGGGAACCTGCTGGCTTCTGGGGATCGTGGCGCCGAACATACCGATCATATGGGAAGCATCTGTAACAACCAGGCCGTTGAAGCCTAACTGGCCCTTTAACAGGTCGGTAATCAGCTCAGGCGCCAGGGTAGCCGGGCGGATCTCCGTATCCTGGATGCCGGGGCGCAGCTTCTTGGAGTATGCGGGCAGAGCAATGTGGCCGGCCATAATGGTCATCACGCCCTCATCAATCAGCTCTTTGTAAACCTTTCCAAAGGTCTCATCCCACTCCTCACAGGACATCTCATTAATGCCCATGATCAGATGCTGGTCATTCTCCTCGGTGCCGTCGCCGGGGAAGTGCTTCATGCAGGTGGCCATATTCTGGGTCTTGGTGCCCTTGAAGAAGGCCTTTGCAAAGCGGATAACATCCTCCGGATTGTCATTGAAAGCACGGGTCTGCACGATGGTATTTCTCCAGTTGTAGGTCAGATCTACAATGGGTGCAAAGTTCCAGTTGCAGCCTACGGCACAGCCCTCTGCCGCGCCTACCCGGGCCATCTCGTAAGCAACTTCTTCGCTTCCTGTGGCTGCCACAGCTGCTCCGTTGGCCATGGCCGTGCCGCCGCCTACGCCGCCGTTTCCGCCGGCCTCACAGTTGGAAGCAATCAGAAGCGGAATCCGTGATGCCTCCTGCAGCGTCTTGTTCTGCTCATAAAGTGCCTCCGCATTGGTGTTGTGATAGCGGATAGCGCCGGGATGATAGGTATTAATCACGCGCTTAAGCTCTTCGGGGTCGCGGTCCGTTACCATGTTTACGAACAGCTGTCCGATCTTCTCTTCAATGGTCATAGAAGCAATGGTATCCTCCACCCACTGAATCTGTTCGTCCGACAGATAATACGGTTTTGCTTTTAAATCTACCATATGTTTCTCTTGCCCCTTTCTTTTTATTTACAGGGAAGGCACAATGCCTGTCCCTGGATTTCTAATTCCAGGTTCTTCCGTCCTGCTTCCGCAAAGCCTCCCGTGGATGTCTGCGAAAGCCTTCATCCGCATGTTTAAGAAAGATTTCTGCGGAACGCCTCAATCTGCTGCTGCTGATACTCTCCCGCGTAGCTTCCCTCCAGGAATCTGGGCAGCCCTTTCTTAACAAAATTCTCCCAGGATTCTTTCTCGTGCTTCACCAGGATCGGGTAGTACAGCACGCCGTTTTTCTCTGCAGCGCTTAAATCACCGGGGGCATCGCCCACCATCAGTACACGCTCCTTCGCAAAGCCCTGCTCCAGCATCTTTCCGATACAGTATGCCTTGCTGCCCACGTTCTGGGTCAGACATACATCCACGCTGTCCATGAGGCCATGCTTCTCCCACTCTTCCACCACGGCTTCCAGATTCGCTGAGGATACGATGGCTACATCCGCCTTCTCATGAGCTGCTTCCAGCCCCTCCTTCACTCCCGCAAAAGGCTTCTTAGTTTCCTCCGGCAGCTGGCTGATGGACTGGTTCACTGCCTTGGACCACGCAAGCGCCTTGCGAAAGACTTCCTGTCCGCTCTCTTCCGCCTGTTTCTGCACAGAAGCATTAGAAAGCTCGTCCGCCTGCTTAACCCACGCAGACAGCGCTTCCACGCCCTCTATAGGCGTCATGGCCTCGCTGACCTCCTCCAGCGCCATGGCCAGTGCCAGAAAACGGTTGATTCCCCTGGTCATGGAATAGAGGTTGATCTCGTTCCAGCGGTCCAGAATCTGCTCCTCCCACTGGCCCAGATTCCACTCCGTTACCATACAGGGGCCAAAACAGCGGATGTGCTTGATATCCATGGTATCCATGGCGCAGCCATCGGAATCCACACAGATCAGGTAATCTTTGCTTTTTACAAACGCATCTAAAGATTTCATTCCGCACTTTCCTCCTTTGTGCTCTAACTATAACGGGTTTTCGCCCACTTCTATAGAACTATTTTTCTTGATTTCCGCACGATTTTGTGTTACCATCAATTTTAGCAAAAAATTAGCACCTTTTACCATAAAATTGTGCTATATTTCCAAAATCAACTCAAGAAACGCAGGAGGTTTGTGATTTATGGATATGCTGTCCATTGCGAAAGAATATTTTCAGTCTCTGGGGGTACAGTTTCTTGCCTTCTCTGAATCTGGGTCCTCCCCGCATTTAGAACAGCTGGATTACCGGCTTCGTGAACAGCTCTTTCCGGATTTCGACTACCATAGCTTGTACACAGCTTTTGAAAAATACCTGAAGGAAGGCACGCTTTATCTTCTGGAGGATGAATTCCATCTGCACTACGCAGTACTGCAACTTCCGCAAAGCCTGCAGTCAAAGCTTGGAGTCTCCCTGCTGTACACAGGCCCGGTCATCTTCCATCCCATGCGCATGGGCGACTTCCTTTCCCTCATTGAGGATTTTAAAATTTCCCCGGAACTTCAGTCCGATATGCAGGAATTTTATAACCGGGTTCCCATTCCAGGCTCCTTTGATACCTGGTCAGCCACCGCAACCTTTTTCTTTTCCAAAATCGCAGGGTATCCGCTGGATTCCATTGCGATGAGGTATAAGGACCTGCCTTTTTACGCACACCTTTATCAGCATCTTTCTGTTAACTACACCGTTCCCACCAAATCCAATCTGGCCATAAAAGCCATTGAGGAACGCTACCGTATCGAGGAAGAGCTGATGAATGCCGTATCGGTGGGCAACACCGAGGCAGCCCTTTCCCTGCTGATCCAGTTTCACCAGTATAAGCTGCTGCCCCGGACTGCGGACCCTATTCGAAACAAGAAGAATATCCTGATCGTCCTGAGCACGCTGTGCCGGAAGGCCGCCCAAAGAGGCCTGGTTCATCCGCTGCATATCGACAGCCTGTCCACACAGATTGCCACACAGCTGGAATCTATGACCAGCCTCTCCGCCCTGGACGCATTCACCCCCAGCATTGTCCGCAAATACTGCCTGCTGGTAAAGAACTATTCCCGCCGCAGCTATTCCTTCCTGGTGCAGACCTGCCTGGATTATATCGACTTCCACTATGCGGAAAACCTGTCCCTGGACTCCCTGGCGCGGATGTGCTCAGTTACCAACAGCTATCTGTCCGCTTTATTTAAGAAGGAAGTATTCATGACGGTGACGGACTACATAAACAGCACCCGCATCCACCAGTCCCTGATCCTCTTAAACACCACCACCCTCTCCATCCAGGAGATCGCCGTGCAGTGCGGCTTTGCCGATTCCAATTACTATGCCAGGACCTTTAAAAAGCTTTTGGGGCAGTCGCCAAAGGGGTATCGGGATGCGATACGGATTCATTTGAAAAATAAATAGGCGGAGGACGGCAGAGCCGCCCCCATCAGCAATGCGAAAGGGTGCTGCAAAACCATCAGCCATAATGATTTTGCAGCACCCTCTTTTCATTTTTCAGCGAAACCGGCATTTCCTGCCAGCTCTTATTTACAGCATATGACGGGATAAGAACTCCACTTTACAAACGCAGGCTCCTTTCCCATAGCTTCAGCCGCCAGACTGGCGATCTGCACATCGCAGCCATCGCCGTAGAAGCCTACGTGATTTTCATGCTTTACCACCCTCCCATGTGAATATGTCCGTCTGGATTGCTGCTGTATTGCTCTAAAACCAGCTCATCCTCTTTCGGATATCCTACCCCGATGAAGCACGGGGTCATCCACCCCTGCGGTACGCCAAGGGTTTTCAGTACAACATCGTGCTCCCTGTTCAGCGGAATGCGCAGCGAATAGC
>JAGHER010000243.1 GCA_017889125.1 Lachnospiraceae bacterium | reverse complement strand
CAGCTGGATTATCTGCCTGGATAAGGTGGGCTGGGTGATGTGAAGGAGCGCTGCTGCCTTTGTGATGTTTTCCTCTCGGGCAACCGTTAAAAAATAGTGCAAAACCCGAAGTTCCATAATTCCCCTTTCCGCTTATTGATAATCTCATCATATCGGATTTACGAGATAAATTCAATAGAATTAGCAAATCGCCTTTCTTTACTTTCTGCCCGTCCTTTACGTGGGCGGTAAAATACTTTCCTTCCAGCTGTACGGTATCCATTCCAATATGGATCAGTATCTCTTAATGGCAATTTCTTTTCCAAATATCTCTCCGGCAAAGGTAGGATCCGGTACTTCGGAAAGAGGCACGATCTTTCCACGCACCGGGCTTACGATTATTTTCCCTTTCGACTGTGGGAGGACTCCTGTTTTTCCAGGGCAATCTTCGTCTGCCTTTGTCTGATCTTTGCGCGTAAACCGCAAATGGGTTGCGCAGTGGGTGAAACCAGCGATATTTTCCTCACTGCCTACGCCTTTTAAAATAATGTCGGCAAGCTTTTCAAAGTCCCTACCGCTCCCTCCCTTTTCTATATCCTTCTTCCTGCGTGATACCCTTCATGTACTGCATCCAGTATTTTTCTCGCCCCCATACAGTCTCCTATGGCTTCGATGGGATAGCCCTTTTGGGCAAGGGTATTTAAAAGCCCGGATACCGGCCTCATGCCAAGAGCACACACCACGGCATCTCCGCGGAATACCTGATCCCCGCCGTCATAGGGGCCGGACAGGTCATAGGGTTTCTCTGTACCCTTTCCGGTATTTAAATTTAAGGGCGGATTCACTTTCTTTGTTTCTGCCGTTACTTCCGTGGGCGTTACCTTTTTTATCCGCTTATTCAGCTGGATATCTACATGATCGGCCATCAGCTTTGCATTCAGGCTGAAATCCACGCCGTAGAGATTAGCCGGGGCCAGGTTGGGAACAATGTCGATCATCGTCACCTTTTTCCCGTGCTCAGCCAGGTGCATGGCCACCTCACAGCCCACAAGGCCTGCGCCGCATACAAGAAAATGCTCTACATCCGGGTATTCATTGTCCAGCACCTGCCAAGGGGTCAGGATTCCTTCCCCATCCATTCCCTGGATTTTCGGAACAAGAAGCTCGGAGCCTGTGGCCACAAGGATCTTGTCATACTGTTCGGACGCAGCTGTTTTTTCCGTAAACTCGGTATTCAGCAGGATACGCACGCCAAGCTTCTTTACTGTACGGATCAGATAATCCGTATATTTCTGGTAGTCGGACTTAAATTCCGGCGCGGCTACATAATGCATCAGCCCGCCCAGACGGTTTTGTTTCTCATAGAGCGTGACCTCATGGCCTCTTTCGGCCGCAGAGATGGCGGCATTTAATCCTGCCGGACCGGAGCCCACGATGGCCACCCGCTTTTTCTTTCGGGCTGGGAAAATGATCGTCTCGATCTGGCCGTCATTGCCCAGATTGGGATTCACGGCGCAGTGAAGGGTGCGGTTCTTGTTTCCTGCCCCCTGACATTCATTACAGCGCAGGCATTGACGCATATCCTCAATCCGGTTTTCCATCACTTTCTGAGGATAATCCGGGTCGGCAAAGATCTGCCTTCCGATGGCTGCGTAATCTGCCTCACCCTTTCCGATCATCTCTTCTGCCATTTCCGGTGTTACCGCACCAATGGTAATCACCGGCATATTTACATGCTTCTTGATTTCCGCAGCGTTTTTGGTGTACATTCCCCGGGGACAGTACACGGAGGGGATCCAGCAGGAGTTGACGATTCCTCTTGTCAGATGCATCTTCTCCTCATCGATTTCTTTTTTCCCGGTCATCACATCTTCATAATCCTGCCACCGGGAGTCCAGGGTTCCGCCGGAGATGGTAACGGCAGCCACGCCGGCCTCTTCCAGGTATTTGCAGATTTCAATGGACTGCTCCAGCGTAATGCCGTCTTCCACGTAATCCTCTGCCGACAGCTTAAAGAGAATGGGGAAATCCTTTCCGCAGTATTCCTGGATCTTTGCAATGATTTCCAGAGAAAAGCGCAGGCGGTTGTAGACACTGCCGCCATATTCATCCGTACGCTTGTTGTAAAAGGGCGAGAGAAATTCCACCTGAAGATAGCCATGGCCGCAGTGGAGTTCCACGCTGTCAAAGCCGATGGCCTTAGCACGAAGAGCTGCCCGTCCGAAATCATCCACCACCTTATCGATATCCGCTTTCGTCATCACCTTAAGCTTTTCTCCCGGCAGCGTGGTGGTGCCGATGCCGGAAGGAGTAAAAGCTGGCTCAGAGGAAGTGCCGCCGTGGGCAAACACTCCTCCGTGACAGAGCTGGAGGCATGCCTTTGCGCCGCCTGCGTGAATGGCGTCCGCCACACGGCTCATTCCCGGCATAAACCGGTCTTCACTAATATCAAGCTCTCCCGGAAAGGTAACGCAGCCGGGCGTGGGGTTTGTCATTTCCGTGATAATCAGCCCTACGCCGCCGTTTGCCCTTCTGGCGTAGTGGGCAACTGTAGCATCGGTGGCTGAACCATCCTGGGTGGCTGTCCACGTTTCCATTGCCGGCATAATCATCCTGTTCCGCAGCCACATTTTCCCGATCCATCCGGGCTTAGATAAGTATTCAAATTTCATGGGTAACCTCCTCATATCTTTAACCAATTTTTCTTCGATAAATTAACCGTATCCTATGGAGCGACTCTAAAGTCAACCCAGGAAGAGACAATTATTTTAAACACAGCGGAAATAAAACTGGAATCGGCAAGAAAAAGCAGATATAATCGTAGGAAACAGATATTTTTCCTATCGGAGGCAGTATCATGAAAACCTTGAAGATCAATACTGTGGCGAAGCTGGTGAAAATGACGCCTGACGCCATCCGCTTTTATGAAAAACAAAAGATTATTAACCCTAAGCGCAGTGAAGAGAATAATTACCGTGAATTTACCCTGGACGAAATCCGCACCTTAAATGACTGCCGTAACCTGAAAAACATTGGTTTTTCTCTGGAAGAAATCGGGCAGCTGATGAAGGAAGGCACTCCTGAGAGGATGGCTCAGGCCTATCAGAAGAAAGAAAAAGAGCTTCTTGCCCAGATTGAAAGCCTCAACATCGCTCTGAAACGTCTCCATCTGAACATGTCCGCTAAAGAGCGCTATCTTGCTCTGGCTGGTTCCTATTCTGTTATGCCGTCCTCAGAGGATCTCTGCTACTGGTACGGCCTGGGGAATGATTTAAATGAAGAAGTGACAACCCATCCCATCTATGAGCGGATTATGAATCTCCAGAATCTGTTTAAATGTACTGTCCGATTTCTGTCTAAAGCCCCAGATGAGCTGGAACAGCCGGACAAATCCTATGATTTTGGTCTCTCCATCCCACTGGCGGCTGGAAAGCAGTATGGATTTCACCAGGAGAAACCGGCAGAACTCCTTCCCTCCCGAAGCTGTGTCAGCACCGTGGTCAGCGTGGAAGGCATACTCGCTTACCGGCATGTGGAACCGATCCTTGCATGGATGCAGGTGCATAATTTCCATCCGGCCGGAGAGATTATTGGGAAGGTTCTGAATGTAGAATATGATCGCGGAACGGAACGGCGGATTTATGAAGTGTGGATTCCGCTGGCATAAAAGAAAACCCTGGATACGTCTCCAGGGTTTTGGCAGAAATTTCTTTACAGCAGCTCCTTGCGCAGTTCCTCGCCGCTCTTTGCCGAAAGGTATGCAGGCGGGATATCAAGGATGGTGCGGCAGCCGGTCTGGCCCTCATTTGCCATCCGGTAAGCGGCTCGGGCGCATGCCACGATCACAGAAGAGGTAAATTCCGGATTGGAATCCAGCTTTAAGCTGTACTCGATCACGTGCTTATTCTCCAGATCCCAGCCTGTCCGTCCGCTGCGGATCACAAAGCCGCCGT
>JAGHER010000242.1 GCA_017889125.1 Lachnospiraceae bacterium | reverse complement strand
CGCCCGCAGATGTCTGCCGTCACATTTCCACCATCACCGCCTCATAAGGCCGCAGCACAAGCTTCTCCTTCTCCCAGCGCGCTTCCCCGTAATTTCCGCACAGGCAGCGCCCTTTTTCCGCCTGAACCAGGCAGCTCTGGTCTCCAAGATTAACATAAACCGCAATGTCCGGGCCTTCCTCCGGCCTTCGGAAAAAGGAGATCACTGTCTCCTCTCCCATCTCATTTTCCTCGATCCTGCCGTAAACCAAGCTTTCCTTGTTTTCCTTCCTGAGACGGATCAGCTTCTGGTAATAGTGAAGGATCGAATCCGTTTCCTTCTGCTGTTTCTCAGCGTTATTTTCTTCGTAATCTGGATTCACCTTCAGCCATGGCCGGTGTTCGCTGAATCCGGCATTTTTCTCTCCCGTCCACGGGAAAGGCGTCCTGCTGTTGTCCCTGCTCCGGTCGTTGACAAACTTCATGGCCTCCGCTTCGGTGCAGCCTGCCTCTATGGCCCGCCGGTACTGATCCAGAGAATTCACATCGTCCAGCTCCTGGCAGGAGGCAAAGGGACAGTTTCGCATCCCCAGTTCCTCTCCCTGGTACAAGAAGACCGTTCCCCGCAGGCCAAAGAGCAGAGTTCCCAAAGCCGTACTCTGGAGAAATCTCGTGCGGAGGTCCCCTGCTGCAGCCGCCTTATCCCGGAAGTATTTATTCAGGGAGCGGGACTGGTCATGATTTTCCAGATAGACCGCGCCCCAGCCCTGCTGCTGCACGCTTTCCTGGCTGCGGAAAATCAGGCGCTTCAGCTCGCCAAAGCTCCAGTCTGCCTGATTGTACCAGTTTCCTCCCGGCGCCAGGTCAATGTCCGCATAGCTGAAATCAAAGACCATGGAGAAATATCCGTCTTCCCCAATATACTCATCCAGCTGCTCATAAGGAACCCCCGGCGCCTCCGCCACCGTCATAGCATCTCTCCCATCCAGGCACTCCCGGCGCATTTCCAGGAGAAACTCCCCGATTCCCGGCTGGTTTAATCCGATATCCGCCACATCATGAAGGCCATCTTCCCCCTGAGGCTCAGCGTCACGAAGGGAGGCGCCCTTTTTAATATAGGTAATGGCATCCATCCGGAATCCACTGACCCCTTTATCCAGCCAGTAATTCAATATCTTATAGATCTCTGTTCGAAGAGCCGGGCATTCCCAGTTAAGATCCGGCTGACTCCGGTCAAAGGTGTGGTAATACCACATTCCTTCCTCCACTGGTTCCCACACCGATCCTCCAAAGCAGCTTCTGGCATTGGAAGGCCGTTCCCTGCTTTCTTTAAATATGTAGTATTCCCGGTATTTGCTCTGGGGATCCTTAAGAGCCTCCTGAAACCACTTATGCTGGTAAGAGGTGTGGTTAAGCACCATGTCAATAATCACCCGGATTCCCATAGCCTTCGCCTTTTCCAAGAGGGCATCCATATCCTCCATGTCCCCAAACTGCGGGTCGATGGCATAATAATCCGCCACATCATAGCCATTATCATGCATAGGAGAGCGATAAAAAGGACAAATCCACAAAAAGTCTATCCCCAGTTCCTTTAAATACGGAAGCTTTTCCATGATGCCTTTTAAATCCCCGATGCCGTCTCCATTCGTATCCTTAAAACTTTTCGGATATATCTCGTATCCGATGGCTTCTTTCCACCAAGCTCTCTCCATATTGCTCCTCCTTGTCAGCCCTTTACAGCCCCTGCCGCGATTCCCTCGATAATATTCCGCTGAAGGAAAATAAACACAACCAGGATGGGCACCGCACAGATCAGCACCGCCGGGAAAATCAGTTCCCAGGGATTTCCGTACTGCCCGGACAGGCTCTTAGCATAGTAAAGGCTTAATGTTAATGTCCTGCTGTCATTATTTCCGATAATCAGGAAGGGAAGAAGATAATCATTCCAAATCCACATGGCGTTGGTAATCACCACAGTGGCCGTGATAGGCTTCACCAGCGGAAAGACCACATGGAAAAACAGCTGAAAAATATTTGCGCCGTCAATCACCGCCGCTTCCTCCAGGGACAGCGGCACTCCCTTAAAAAATCCATGGTACAAAAAGACCGTCATGCTAAGACCGAAGCCGCCGTACATCAAGATCAGGCCAAAGGTATTCTTAAGCCCGATTCCCTCCATCAGGCTGACCAGGGGATACATTACCGACTGGAAGGGAATCAGCATAGCCGCGGTAAAGCAGAGAAACAGGAAGCTGCTCCCCTTTGTCTTGCTGCGCACCATCATCCATGCGGTCACCGAAGAGATCACCACAATCAGGGCCACCGATACCAGGGTGATGATCAGCGTATTGGCCACAGATTCCCCAAGCCGGATCTGCTCCGCCGCGCTTTTCAGATAAGTAAGCTGCCAGCTTTCCGGAAGAGAGATCGGCGAGGCCACAATCTCCTTCTGGCTTTTAAAGGAATTTACAAACAGGAAATATATCGGGAACAAGGTGTATAACGATACCAGCGTCAGCACCACGTAAAGGATTCCCTGCCGGATCTTTTTGTTCAAGCTCATATGGTCTTTCATTATGCCTCAATCTCCTTTCTCTTCGTGATCATTACCTGGGCAATGGAAACCACCGCAATCAGAATGAAGAAGACCACCGCCTGAGCCTGGGCCATGCCGTAGTTGGGCGGCGTGTTCTCTCTTGTGGTCAAAAGAATCTGCAGGGACAGCATCCGCGTGCCGAAATCTCCGTTTGTCAGCGCCAGGTTCTCATCCAGCATCTTAAAGCTGCTGGAAAGCGTCATGAAAAAGACGATGGTAAAGGCAGGCATCAGCATGGGAACCGTAATATGGCGGAATTTCTGCATCGCCGTAGCCCCGTCAATGGACGCCGCTTCATACAGATCCTCCGGGATATTGTTTAATCCGTTTAGGTAAATCAGCATCAGATATCCCGCTGTCTGCCAGGTGGCCATGATAGCCATGGCGAAAATCGCCTTTCTCGAATCCTGGAGCATGTTGCACAAAAAGGGAACCGACAGAAAGGAATCCTCCGAAAACAGCATCAGGGAAAACACATTCTGGAAGATAAAGCTCCACACAAAACCCATGGCCAGTCCGCCCAGAAGATTGGGGAAGAAAAAGATAGTTCGAAACAACCCTTTTCCCTTCTCTACCCGGCGCACCATAAGGGCCAGGCCAAGGCTGACCACATTTTTAATCACTGCTGCCACAACCGTAAATTCCACGGTGTAAATCAGGGCGGAGATAAATTTCTGTGAGCGGAAAACCTTCGCGTAATTGCTCAGTCCCACCAAAGCGCCGTACCAGTGCTCCGAGCCTTTAAAGTAAGACCCCCGCCACGCGGTAAAGGAATACACTACGCCCATAATAAAGGGCAGCAGGATCACACCCACAAACAAAATCACTGCCGGCAGACACAGGATTTTAAACCACTTCTTATAATATTTTTCCATTCCTTTTCTCCCCCTTTACCATTCTTCCATTCCTGACTTCCAGTAGGTAATGCATTCATCTGCAATCCGCTCAAGCTCCTCCTCACTCCATGGCTCCGGATTGATAAACAACTCTTCCATAATGTATTTTCCGTAGCACTCCGTTCCCCAGGCAGAGGGCACCGCGTCAAAGGGATTTGCCAGAAGATCATTGGAGACCTTGTAAGAAATCAGCGCATTGGACAGCGGATTTTCCAGGACAGTATTCTCGTCTGCGTGGAAGGGCACAAAAGCAAACTGATTCACGATGTAATCCTGCCCCGTCTCTGAAGTATTCAGCCAAAGCAGGAAGTCCTCTGCTTCTTTCTTCTCCTCCTCCGTGGCCTTTGCATTGATAATGTAATACTGGGACACAAACTCCGGTATGGAACGGTTCATCTTCTCCGCGGTAAGCCCCTCCACCAGGATATCCTCATCCTGGAAATTCAGCTTCATGGGAAGCATGGTAAGCCGCTTAGCCGTATCCGGCGCCACCTTTGCCACATTGCTGTAGATCCAGTTACCGTTTTTAATAAAGACTGCCTTTCCCTCGGCAAAAGTCTGCACCGCCTGGTCATAGCCGTTTACTGTGGAATTAATGTACTGTGGCCCTCTCTCCATGGCCCCCTCAGGTCCCGCTGTGTATCCGGTAAGGAAATCCAGCTCCTGAAGGGAACGGATCAGAGGCGTCCGAAGGCCCTCCGCCTTCTCCGGCTCCGCTTCTCTTACGTCATAAATGCTTTCATAAACGGCACTGATGGGATAATTCCCGAAATGATTTCCATAGGTCCACTTTTCCGCTCCTGCCACGGCAAAGACACCGTTGAGCTTCTCTGTGGCTTCCGTCTTTCCGTCTGCTGTGGCATAGTCTGTGCCATTGAGAGTAAAGTGCTGCCTGCCCCCTTCTTTAATAAAGGCGTCCATGGCAATGACCATATTCTGGAATTCTCCGTATCCAGCCGCCTTGTAATCCGCATAAAAGCCGCTCAGGTCTTCCACATCCAACAGCTCCTTAAGCAGCTGTTCATCCACAATCAGGCCGTAGCCTTCGATATTGTAGGGAACCCCATAATTCCCTTCCCCCTCAAACTGAAGCCGCAGGGCATCCGGCACACTCTCGTACAGCGCCTTTAGCTCCGGATTCTGGATCTCCTCCGCGCCTGTGGCGTAGCCTGCCGATTTCCACTCCTCGAAGGCAATGGCGTTTGAGGAAAACAGCGTGGGATACTCCTTTGATTTTAGCTCTGAGCGCATGGTCTCTGAGCCCTCGGTAGTCCCTACCGTAAAGACCTTTACCTTCTTTCCCGTCTCCTCCTGATACCGGTCCGCCAGTTCCTCCAGGCTCTCCGCAATTTCGGATTTCTGATTGAAAAAATACACATCATAATCCTTCTGAACCTCTCCGCAGCCAGCCGCCCCTGCGGCAGAAACAGCCGCCAGCACCGCCAGAAACATATACTTCGCCGCTCTTTTCATGTGCTTCCTCCTCCATCTTTGAAACATGTTTCATTTCAAGTATTAAGGAAGGCCAATCTCTTGGCCTGT
>JAGHER010000241.1 GCA_017889125.1 Lachnospiraceae bacterium | reverse complement strand
CCATGCTCTTTGTCGGAGGACTGGCTGCCTATACCTTCGTGTGGGATCTGGGCGATCTGGGCGTGGGATTAATGACCATCTTTAATATGACCGCGCTGTTTCCCATGGCAGGCGAGGCCATAAGGGCGCTGAGGGATTACGAAAAGACACGGAAAAATCCCACTCAGCTGCCCTAATACAGATTCTTCACCTTAAATTCCCGCTCCAGCTCTCGGCGCTGGTCCTTTTTGGCAATATCCGCCCGCTTGTCATAAAGCTTCTTGCCTCGGGCCAGGCCGATTTCCACTTTGACCAGGCCGCTTTTAAAATACACCTGCAGGGGCACCAGTGTGTAGCCCTTTTCTGCAATCTTGGAAGCCAGCTTGATGATCTCCGTCTTGTGCATCAGAAGCTTTCTGACCCGCAGCGGGTCTTTGTTAAAAATATTCCCCTTTTCGTAGGGATTAATGTGCATGCCGTAAATCCACACCTCGTTGTTGTGGTCGATGCGGACAAAGGCCTCCTTGATGCTGCATTTGCCCATACGGACGGATTTCACTTCCGTTCCGAACAGCTGAATACCGCACTCATACTTTTCATCAATAAAATAATCATGAAACGCCTTTTTGTTGTTGGCGATCAGTTTCATGGCACTTTTCAAAATCGGAAACCTCCCCTTTATTTATCTGTCAGGCCGGTCCCGGGCGCTATCTGCGCCCGGATTTTTGCTTCGCGGCCTGCCTCTAGCTTTCTTCTCCCAGCATGGCCACCGGCCGGAAATCAATGGTTTTTAAGAATCGGTCTGTGCCTGTGACGACTACCTTAATCCGCTGGCCCAGCTTATAGGTCTTCCGGCTCATCTCGCCAATAAGCTGGAAGGCCTGTTCATCAAATACATAGTAATCATCTGTAAGCTGGTTAATCCGCACCATGCCCTCCACCGTATTCGGAAGCTCTACGTAAAAGCCCCAGCTGGTAACGCCAGAAATCACACCGTCAAACTCCTCACCGATAAAGCGTGACATGTATTCGCATTTTTTCAGCTTGTCTGTCTCCCGCTCTGCCTCATCAGCCCGCCGCTCCAGTGTGGAGGTCTGCACCGCCACCTGGGGAAGAAGGTGCTGGTAGTGGCCTATCCGCTTTTCCGAAAGGCCGCCATGGAGATTTTCCTTAATGATCCGGTGGATCTGCAGGTCGGGATAGCGCCGGATGGGCGAAGTAAAATGGCAGTAATATTTTGCCGCCAGGCCAAAATGGCCGCTGCAGGCGGTAGTGTATTTGGCCTGCTTCATGGAGCGCAGGGTGAGGCGGCTGATCAATGCCTCCTCCGTGGTTCCCTCGGCCTTGTCTAAAAGCTTCTGGATTTCCTTGGGGTGAACCTCCCCCTGCTGGCTTTTTATGGAATAGCCAAAATTGTGGAGGAAGGTAATCAGCTGCTTCATCTTATCGGGATCTGGATTTTCGTGGGTCCGGTACAGGAAGGGAAGCTGCTGCCAGTAATAATCCTCTGCCACCGTCTCATTGGCCGTCAGCATGAAATCCTCAATAAGCCGCGTAGCGCAGTTTCGCTCGTAGGGCTTTATGCTTACGGCCCGCCCTTTTTCATCCAGGATAATCTTGCTTTCCGGGAAATCAAAGTTCACAGCACCTCTGGCTCCCCTTCTCTTTCGGATAAGCAGGGACAGCTCCAGCATCTGCTCAAAAAGAGGCACAAGCTCCTCATACGTCTTCCGTTCCTTGGCCTCCGGATTCGTGAGAATGGCATTCACCGCCGTGTAGGTCATCCGCCGGTCAACGCAAATCACCGTCTCGGCGATCTGGTGCCCCACCACAACGCCCCTCTGGTCAATATCCATCAGGCAACTTAGGGCCAAGCGGTCCTCCCCTGCGTTCAGGGAGCAGATGCCATTAGACAGGCGGTGGGGAAGCATAGGGATAACCCGGTCCACCAGATACACGCTGGTGCCCCGCTTAAATGCCTCCGCATCCAGTGGGCTTCCCTCCTGCACGTAATGGGTCACATCCGCAATGTGCACACCCAGATGGTAAATATCTCCTTCCTTCGAAAGGGTGACAGCGTCATCCAGATCCTTGGCATCCTCCCCGTCAATAGTGACGGTGGGAAGGCTGCGCAGATCCAGCCGCCCCGGATACGCCTCCTCCAGGGAAACTTCCTCCGAAAGCCGTTCCGGCATCCGTGCGGCCTGCGCCATCACCTCTTCGGGAAATTCCTCTGGAAGCCCGTACGCCCGGATGATGGAAAGGATATCGGTGCCCGGGTCATTGACATGGCCCAGAATCTCGGTAATCTCCCCCTCCGGGTTCTTTGCCGCTGTGCCGTAATCGGTGATCCTTGCCGCCACCTTATGTCCGGTGACCGCCCCCATGTCCTTGCCCTGGGGGATGAAAAGATCCCGGCCAAGCTTTGGATTATCCGGCACCACAAAGCCAAAATTCTTGCTTTTCTGGTAATAGCCCACGATCTCCCGGTTGGCGTGCTCCAGAATCTTGATAATGGAGCCCTCCGCCCGGGGGCCTCTCTGGTGCTGCTGCACCACCAGCCGTACCGTATCGCCGTGCATGGCTCCGGCCGTCTTTTCCGCAGGAATAAACACATCCTGCTCCATTCCCTCTACCGTGACAAAGCCGAAGCCCTTGGGGTGGCCGGAAAAAATGCCGGTGACGGAAAAAATCTCCGGCCGCGCGTAGCGCCCTCTCTTGCTGAGGGCCAGGCTTCCCTCCTCCACCATGGCCTCCAGCACCTGTTCTAACTCTCCCCGCTGCTCCCTGGGAATGTTTAGCAGAGCGGCAATCTCCTTCGCCTTCATGGGGACATAGGCCGGGTCGCGCACCAGCTTAGCAAGCATCTCCTTGCGCCGGGCAAGCTGCTCTCTTTCGAGCGAATCCTTCTCCGTCTCAAGGGTGTCCCTGCCCATCTCGAAAGTGTCCTTTTCCGTCTCCGGCTCTGCTTCAATAAAATCCTTCTGTCTTGTCTCTTCCTTCATGTTCTCTCTTTCTTTTCCGCAATCTATCCTTGTTCCGAAAGTTCTATTCCGCCCGGAATACCCAAACAGAAAAACAGCGGCTGGCCCATCCCCATATCTTGCTCTCCGCCATTGCATCCAGGCAAAATAAGGGGATGTGCCAGCCGCATATCCTTCGGCAGCTTTCTCTGCTTAAAGTTAGTTTAACACATTCAGCACGATGGCCAGCAGCATAAATGCAACTGCGGCAAACTTGGTGAATTTTACCAGTGCGCCTTCCATCGAACGTCCTTTATTCTTTCCCCAATAGGTGTCCGCCACACCAGCTACTGCGCCGAGGCCATTGGACTTACCCTCCTGCATCAGGATAATTGCAGATAAAGCAATGCATACCAGCACGAAAATAATCGAAATAATAATCTTTAACGCGGTCATGATTCCACCTCCCAGCTAAAACCTTTCGTAATCATACTTGGATATCATAGCACACTTTACCTGCAAATACAACCATTTTTCGCTTTATCTTCCTGGGGTTTCTGCCTCTGTTTTCTGTTTTTTCCTGGCTCTCCGGCTTTCCTGCTTCAAATCCCCTCGATTTCCTCCTCAATCCGCAGAAGCTGATTGTACTTTGCCGTCCGCTCGCCGCGGCAGGGGGCTCCGGTTTTGATGAACTCGGTTCCCATGCCTACAGCCAGGTCTGCGATAGCCGCGTCCTCGGTCTCGCCGGAACGGTGGGACATGATGGTGGTATAGCCGTTAATCCGGGCCAGCTGGATGGCATCCATGGTCTCCGTCAGGGTACCGATCTGGTTTGGCTTGATAAGAATGGAATTGGCGCAGTGGCCGGTGATACCCTTCTGCAGGCGGTTTACATTGGTGACAAAAAGATCGTCGCCTACCAGGCGCACGCGGCCGCCGATGCGCTCGGTAATCAGCCGCCAGCCCTCCCAGTCCTCCTCATCCATAGGATCTTCAATGGAGTAAATGGGATAGGTATCCGCCAGTTTCACCCAGTATTCTAAAAGCTGCTCCCGCTGATAGGTCTTTGCCGCCTTTGGAAGGCTGTAGAATCCAGGGCCAAGCTCTGTATTCTTCCACTCGCTGGCCGCCGCATCCAGAGAGATCATAAAGTCCGTCCGCTCCCGGAATCCGGCCAGCTTCACCGCCTCCAAAATCAGCTCAATGGCCTCCTCTCCTGTAGAAAGATCCGGGGCAAAGCCGCCTTCGTCGCCTACAGCTGTGGAAAGCTTTTTCTCCTTTAACAGCCGCTTTAAGGTATGGTAAACCTCCGCGCACCAGCGTAAGCCTTCCTTAAAGGAGGACGCTCCCATGGGAAGAATCATAAATTCCTGAATATCCACCGAATTGTCCGAGTGAGCGCCGCCATTTAAAATGTTCATCATGGGCATGGGAAGCTTGTTCCCGTAAATCCCTCCCACATACCGGTACAAGGGCATGCCGCAGCCTGCCGCCGCGGCTCTGGCACAGGCCAATGACAGGCCCAGGATGCCGTTGGCACCCATTTTTCCTTTGTTTTCTGTGCCGTCAGCCTCTCGCAGAAGCTGGTCAATGTGCCTCTGCTCCCTGGCGTCCTCAAACATCAGCGCCTCCGCCAGTATGGTATTCACTCCGTTTACCGCCCGCAGAACGCCCTTTCCCTGATAGCGCAGCTCGCCGTCCCGCAGCTCCACCGCCTCATACTGCCCGGTGGAGGCGCCGGAGGGCACCGCCGCCCGGCCTTTGGCTCCGCACTCTAAGGTAACCTCTGCTTCCACTGTGGGATTTCCCCGGGAATCCAGGATTTCCCGGGCGTGAACTGACGCAATCTCAAATCGTTCATCCATAAAAATAAGCCTCCTTGCCATATTGTTTTCTATGGTAAGGATGGCTTATTTTTCTCTTTTTATTCCACGGCCTTTTACCAAAGCAGAAAGGCGGCGGCCTACATACTTTGCATGCAGGGCCGCCCGGCGCTTCGTCTTCGTTCAGGCACGCAGCTCGATGCCCAGATCCTTTAATCCGTTGAGGATCTTCTTCATGGAGGCATTTACATCCTCGTCAGTAAGGGTTCTGTCCTTTGCCCGGAAGGTGATGGAGTAGGCCACGGACTTGAAGCCGGCCACAATCTGGCTGCCCTCATAAATATCAAACAGCTGATAGCTCTCCAGAATCTTTCCGCCTCTCTGGGCAATCACATCTTCAATCTGGCCCACAAGCACATTCTTGGGTACAACCATACTGATGTCCCGGGTCACGGCCGGATGCTTGGCAATACCGGTGTACTTCCGATCGAAGGTAGCAAATTTCTCCACATTGGGCATATCCAGCACGGCCAGATATACCTTCTCGCCGATCTTATAATTGTCAGCACAGTCGGGGTGAAGCTCCCCAAGATAGCCCACGGTCACCCCGTCATAGATGATCTCAGCCTTTCTGCCTGGATGCAGATAGGGATGACTGCAGTCGGGATTGTAATGTACCTTTCCCGTCATGCCGATCTTGTCAAAGAATTCCTCTACCACACCCTTCATGGAGAAGAAGTCACCCTCCCCGTACATGCCCAGGGTAAACTGCATCCGCTCATCGGGAAGCTCGGTTAAGGGCAGGGCCTTGGGAAGGTAAACATTGGCAAGCTCATAGAGCCTTACATTCTTATTTCTGCGGCTGTAATTTAAGGCAAGGGAGGTAAGCATGCCGTTTAACGGCGTAGTGCGCATAATGCTGAAATCCTCGCCCAGGGGATTCATGATGGTGATGGCCTTGCGCAGGGGGGAATCCTCCGGAAGCAGCAGCTTATCGAAGGCCTTGGGGCTCTCAAAGGAGTAGGTCATTCCCTGGGAGAAGCCGCAGAATTCCGCGATTTCCCGGGCAACGCCCTCCACCCGCAGTTTAAAGGAGAGCTTTCCTGTGGTGGCCTCGCCGGAAGGAAGGGTAGTCGGAATCTTATCGTAGCCAAAGAACCGTGCCACCTCCTCGGCAATGTCAGCCAGACGCTCCAGATCCTGTCTCCAGGTAGGCGCAATCACCTCCTGGGTCTCTTCGTCAAAGCCCAGATCCAGCATCTTAAAGTAATCCTTCATGGTCCCCGCATCAATGTCCGTTCCCAGAAGCCGGTTGATCTTTTCGGCGCTGAAGGGAATGCGCTTTTCTGTCTTTTTCACCGGATAGCAGTCGATCATGCCGCCGACTACCTCGCCGGCGCCCAGCTCCTCGATCAGCTGGCAGGCCCGGTTAATGGCCGCCTCAGCATTGTTGGGATCCAGCCCCTTCTCAAACTTTCCAGAAGCATCGGTGCGCAGGCCGAGACGCTTAGCGGAAAGGCGGATATTGGTTCCGTCAAAGCAGGCTGCCTCAAATACCATGGTCTTTACGTCATCGGTGATCTTGCTGTTCTCACCGCCCATGATTCCGGCAATACCCACTTCCTTCTCGCCGTCATTAATCATCAGCACATCGTGATCCAGGGCACGCATCTGTCCGTCCAGAGTCTGGAACTGGTCGCCATCCTTGGCCCGCTTTACCACGATCTCATGTCCTGCCAGGGTGTCATAGTCAAAAGCGTGCATGGGCTGTCCGTACTCCTCCATCACGTAGTTGGTGATATCCACCAGGTTATTGATGGGGCGGATGCCGCAGGCAGCCAGGCGGCGCTTCATCCACTCCGGGGAGGGAGCCAGCTTGATATTCTTTACCATGCGCGCGCAGTACCGGGGGCAAAGATCCTCATCCTCTACCCGCACCTTCAGGTAGTCATGAATGTCCTCGCTGTTTCCCGTCTCCTTCACCACCGGCGGATAGAAGGGCAGACGGAAGGTAGCTGCTGCCTCTCTGGCAATGCCGATTACGCTGTAGCAGTCCACACGGTTGGAGGTAATCTCATACTCGTGCACCACATCGTGAAGGCCTAAAAGCTCCACGGCGTCCGCACCCGGCACGCTGTCTGCAGGAAGGATGTAAATGCCGCTTTCCGGTGCATCAGGATACATCTCCCGGTTAGAGCCCAGCTCCTCGATGGAGCACATCATGCCGCAGGACTCCACGCCCCGAAGCTTTCCTTTCTTAATACGGATTCCCTCCTCAGGAAGAGGGCCTCCGTCATGGCCTCCGGCTACCTTGCCGCCGTCCAAAACCACCGGAACCTTGTCGCCCACCTTTACATTGGGGGCGCCGGTAACGATCTGCACCGTCTCACTTCCCACATTTACCTGACAGATAATCAGCTTATCTGCGTCGGGATGACGCTCGATGGATAAAATCTCACCTACCACGATTTTCTCCAGATTCTTGTCCAGGCATGTATAATTCTCTACCTTCGTTCCGGAAAGAGTTAAGGCGTCGGTGTATTCCTGGGCCGTCACGTTCAGATCCGGAACGTATGCTTTAATCCACGCAATTGATGTATTCATGATATTCTCCTCTATCTCTGCTTACTAAAAATGTTCTGCATTTCCTTTCCTTAGGGGAACGCTGATTAAATCATCGTTTCCTTAGAACTGCTTCAGGAAACGGACATCGTTCTCATACAGCAGTCTCATATCGTCAATCTCATATTTTAACAGGGCAATACGCTCTAAGCCTACGCCGAAAGCAAAGCCGCTGTACTCTTCTGAGTCAATTCCGCACATCTCCAGAACATGGGGATGTACCATGCCGCAGCCTAAAATCTCAATCCAGCCTGAGCCCTTGCAGAACCGGCAGCCCTTGCCGCCGCACTTGAAGCAGGTTACGTCCATCTCGGCACTGGGCTCTGTGAAGGGGAAGTGATGGGGACGGAATTTTACCTTGGTCTCCTCACCGAACATCTCTCTGGCAAACTCCGCCAGAGTTCCCTTAAGATCAGCAAAGGTGATATGCTTGTCAATAACCAGACCCTCCACCTGATGGAAAGAGGGAGAATGGGTAGCGTCCACCTCATCAGAACGGAACACGCGGCCGGGAGAAATCATGCGGATAGGAAGCTTTCCCTTTTCCATTACACGGGCCTGTACCGGAGAGGTCTGGGTCCGCAGAACAATGTCCTTGGTGATGTAGAAGGTATCCTGCTCATCCTTGGCCGGATGGTTGGCCGGGATGTTCAGCTTCTCGAAATTGTACTCATCGTACTCCACCTCCGGGCCTTCGATGACCTCGTAGCCCATGCCCACGAAGATCTGCTCTACTTCATTCAGGGCGATTTCATTGGGATGGCTGTGGCCTACGCTGTTTTTCTTGGCAGGAAGGGTAACGTCGATTACCTCGCGTTTTAACTGCTCCTCTCTGGCCTTTCTGGCTAATTCCTTACGGGTATTCTCCAGCTTTTCCTCAATCAGCGTACGCACATCGTTAACCATCTGTCCCACTCTGGGGCGGTCCTCCGGCGCCACATCCTTCATGCTTTTCAGCACCTGGGTAAGCTCGCCCTTCTTTCCAAGGTAAGCCACGCGGATATCATTCAGCTTATCCAGCGCATCGGAAGCGTCAATCTTTTCCAGCGCTTCTCTTTTAATCTTTTCCAACTGGTCTTTCATGTCTTCTCTCCTTAAAATTGTTTTCCTGTTTGCGGGGGATGCCTGCGGATGCTGCTAGGAAACAAAAAGTGTGCGCTTGGCGCACACTCGCGCCGGAGCGCGGCTGCGTCAGCAGCCATATTCCTTTGCGCGGAGTGCGCATTCCTGCGGAGCATTTTTATTTAGAAGGAAACGCAGTTTTCTCTTAAATAAAAAATCCCGTCCCCTTCACAGCATCCGCTGCAAAAAGGGACGGGATCGATTCCCGCGGTACCACCCTGATTCCTGCCGTCCGGCAAAGCCGCAATATGGGCTTTCACGCCTTCAAGCAGGCACTTATCCTGCGCGTAACGTGCGCGTAACGTCACCGCCTACCTGCCCTCTGGGCCCTTCAGCCGTGCGGCTCCAATGGGAATTTCGGTACTTGCAGGAACCTGGGAAAGCTTTCAGCCAGCGGCCTTCCCTCTCTGGCGGGAAGCAAATACCTACTTACATCTTCATCGCCTTTTCAAACCTGAAACATATTTTATACGTATTTCCTGGAAATGTCAAGATGGTTTGCTCAGTTCAGCAGCCGGTACAGCTCCAGCATGCTCTCATAGCTTCCATCACCGTAAAGGAAATAATAATCAATCTGAGGGACGCCTTTCGTGTAGACGTAGGTGCCGTACATGGGAATGCCGCAGCAGATGACGCTCTGCTCCGCCGAAATCCCCAGACCATAGCCATACCAGGAAACCAGAAGGGGCATCCGAAGGCGCTTGCCGCCAAAGCTGATATACCGCGCCTTCTGGCTCATCCTCTCCAGCTGGCTGTCTATGGTGCCCTTTGCGGATATGGCTTCATCCTTCTGCCAGTCAAAATACGTCCAGGTCTGCCAGCTGGCTCCCTCTCTGATCTGCCGCGGGGCAGCCGCCCTCTCTGCAAGAAGCCGCCTCCCCGTCCGGTCAAAAAACGTGAGTGCGCCAGTACGCCGGTTTATCCGCACCGTCACATGCCCTGTGGAAAGCTCCGCCAGCGTCTTCCCTGCCCGGGCACTCCAGTCTACCGGTTCTCCCGGTCCAAAATCCCAGTATCCCGGAGCAAACTTCCCCTCCGTGCCCAGCTTATGCTGCACACGGATCATGCCCTTGCCAAGAGGCGTCAGGCGCATACGCCCATCCTGGCTGATTAAATCAAGATACTTTTTTGTCTTCTCAATCCGAATGATCGCCTGCTCTCGCCCCGGCAGAGACTCAGGCTTAAGAAGGCTGATGTCCGGAATGGATAAGAAAGGATGCGGAGAACGGTTTATGGGGGCGTCAGCGATGCCAATGCCTTCTCCTGCACTGCTTATCCGGATGATGGAAAGTTTTTTCTCTTTAACACTGCCTTCCCGGACGCTGACTGCACCCGGTATTTTGGCAGGCTTGGTCATTTCGGAAGGATCATTTCTGCCAGTTTGGACGGTTTTCGCTGCTTTGCCGCATTGAACTGCCTTAGCGATTTTGTCGGGCGGAACGGTTTTGTCTGCTTTCACTGTGGCTGGCACCAATTTTTCCAGGGACTCCATCTGCTTCTCCTTCGGCGCAGGCGTGCCGATCAGATCGGTAAGATCCCCCTGATGAACTACTGTCAGCTCATGGAGAGCCCGGGTAGCCGCCACGTACAGAAGCTTCACACATCCATCCTCTGTAGGATAATGCTCCTCTGATGGATGATAAAGAACCACCGCATCAAACTCCAGGCCTTTTGTATATTCCACAGGAAGCACCATGACCCCGTTTCCAAATTCTGCTGTCTCCAGATTTTCTTCCCCGAGAGGGAGCCGCTGGCCAAGCCAGGCACTGACCTGCCGGGCTTCCTCTTCATCCCGGCAGATGACCGCGATGGTCTCGTAACCGGCTTCCTGCCAGGCCTTTATGGCCTTCTCTGTCTCCAGAAGCATCTCTTCCTCATCCCGGCACACTGCAACCTGCACTGGATTTCCGTGCCGGTTGATGGGCTCCACCGGATAGACAGCAAAATTTCCGTGGCGCAGAATCTCCGTAGCAAATTTAGAAATTTCCACTGTATTCCGGTAGCTTTTTTTCAGAAGGCCGAAGGTATCGTAATCGCCCTTTAAAATCAGGCTTCTTAACTCCTGCCAGTCATTAAGTCCGCATCCGTAATGGATATTCTGAGACACATCGCCCATAATGGTGTAGGTACAGCCCCGCAGACAGTATTCCAGCGCCCCGTAAGCCATCATGCCGAAATCCTGTGCCTCATCGATAATCACGTGGCTTGCCTCCCGGATGCCGTCCGTCTCCTTTATCCGCTTATAAAGATAGGCCAAAGCTGCCAGATCATAGACATCATATTCCCCTTCTGCAAAGGGTACTGCCTTTCCCTTTCCCGCCTGCTCCTGGAGAAATTCCTGATATAAAGCAAAAACAGATCCTTTCCAGACATTTTTTCCAAAGTACTGCCGGCAGAAGCGCCGCAATTCTTTCTTCTCATCTGCCGTGCAGACCACATATTTTCCTACAAGCTCATTTTCCAGCTTTCCCATAAGAATTTCATTCAGCGTATTAATCTTGCTCTGCATGGAAAGCTGGGTATTCTGTTCCAGATAGCGGCTGACGGTATCTGCAGAAAGCAGCAGGGTACCGTCCTCCAGGCACACATTCTCTGCCGGAATCATCTTCCGTTCGTAAGCTGCACAAAAGGCCATTAAATCCTGAAACCAGCCAAAGCTTCCCTTTCGGGCAATGGCCTCTCCCTTTTCCTCTGCCTGGCGTATCCGGCAGAACCGAGGATCCCAGTCTTCGTACAGAAGCCGCACAAACAGCTGCTCCATGGTCATCTGGGACACCCCGTAAACATCCAGATCCGGCAGTACACTGGTAATATAATTCAGCAGAATCCGATTGCTGCCGATGATATAAAAATCCTCCGGCCGGAATGATTCTTCATAATTATACAGAATGTAAGAAATCCGGTGCATGGCTACCGTCGTCTTTCCAGAGCCAGCCACACCCTGTACGATCAAATTAACCTTCGGTGATTTTCGAATAATCGCATTCTGCTCCTTCTGAATGGTAGCAATGATCTCTCCCAGAACTGCCTTTTTATTTCTGGCCAGATACCGGGTTAAAAGCTCATCATTAGCCACCACATCCGAATCAAAGAAATCCTTCAGCCGATCATTCTCGATTTCATAAGTGCGCTTCCGCTTCAGGTCAATCTCGTAGCTGCCTTCGTTCCGCACCGTGTAGCGGCAGGGGCCAATGGAATTTTCGTAATAAACGGCAGCTAACGGCGCTCTCCAGTCAATCACCACCGGTTCCGATCCGGCCTTTGCAATTCCTACACGGCCCACGTAATAAGATTCATCCTGCGGAAGCTTTGCGTCCCGGAAATCTATCCGCCCAAAATAAGGCTTATTTCTGGCCTTCCTGCAGCGCACCAGATCCCTCTTGTTCTCCAGCATCTGGGTCTGAGTATTATGGAATAATGCCAGTGCTTCCTTATCCTTGGACCCATAGGTTTCCATCAGATCATGCAGCTCCTCCTGCAGATCCTTTCCCCTTTTTTCCGTTCGTTCAAGATTCTCCTGGGCAATACCGATAATCTCTTCCAACTGCCTTTCCTCATCCTCCCGGCCAAGCCCTGGCACCGGCCGGAACGTCCGATTCTCCTTCATTCTCTATGCGCTCCTCCATCGCAAACCCGTTCCCCATCCCTGATGAATCGTGTCGCTGTCCAGTATAGCATATGGCAGAAGGAAAAGACAGTAGTTTTGCGGATTAATGTGTAGACCAGGGATTTTAAGAGTGTTATACTGTCTGTAAGCCATTGCATACAGAGGAGTATTTAACCATGATTGAATCAGTAACAAAAATCATAAAAAGCAGCTACGGCGCAGAACCAACTGCAATAAAAAAATTAGGCGGCGGTTTTTATGGCAGAGCCTTTCACGTCTCGTTAAGGGTTCCTCCATATCAGTTAGTTGCTAAATTATACCTGTTTCCAGGATTGGCAGCAGAAGAAGCAGCACAGATCAATTTGTTATCGCAACACGCGCTGCTTAAAATGCCGAAAATCTTTCAGCTTGGATTTGCAGAAGAAGGAAACTGGCGCTATGATTACGTTTTAATGGAATATTTAAAGGGAATCAATCTGGGATTTACCGACATTTCCCTATTACCGGAAGAAACAAAAGAAAGAATTGCAAATCAAATTATAGACAATTTGCTTGCATATCACAATGCTACAAACCCCAAAGGATTCGGAAAAATTAATAGCGCCCTTTTATGCAGCACCTGGCAGGAATACTACTATCCGATTGCCTGCAGTATCGCCGAAAAAGCACATACATTATATGAAGCAGGGCAGATTGATGACTATATTATTAATGTCATTGACAAATCCCTTCTGCAATTTGATGCCATTTTTTGTGAACCCATCACAAAGAGCAGCCTAATTCATGGTGATTATAATACCTGGAACATTTTTTTGACAGAAGACAAAAAAAATGCTGATGCCGTGATTGATCCATTTAACAGCTGCTGGGCAGATAATGAATATGATTTATACCAGCTGGACAACGCAAATGGAAAAGGACTTAGCCTGCTAAAGCTGTATCAGCAAAAGAAGGGCTCATCCGCTAATTTTTATGAAAAAAGGCTGTTTTATGAGTTATTTACTGAGCTGAACCATTATCATGATGCTCACGTTGCAATAAACTTCAAAACAAGTATGGAACAAGCTAAACGATTAAATGAAATCCTGCTGTAACAATAAAGAAACGCATAAAGACCTGCCGAGCAGCCTTATCCTCCAGCGAAGTGAAAACCTGCCAGCTTACTCAAACACCCTCCGGCGAAATCCCCTTCTCTCTCAGAAGCGCCTTCAGTCGGCCAAGCTCCGCTTCTGCTGCTTCTGCGCGCTGACGCTCCCGCTCGGTATTGGCCTGCTCAGCTAAACGGCCTTGCTTTTCGCCCTGTTTCATCCCTTCCTCCATACCGCGTCTCATTCCCTCCCGTACCCCACTTCCATACAAGGAGGCACGGTCATGTTCGTAGCGGTCTCTGGCTTCACATTCCAGACGGATCTTTTCATCTTCAGTCAAATTTCGAAGGGTATATACAGTCTCTGCCATCCACTCACTCTCCTTTATCATCTCCTGCAGCTCCTCCCAGGTGTCTGCCAGGAAAAGCCGCGCCCATTTGTCCAGACCAGATTCAATCTCCGGCATGTCTGCATTCTCATTCTCTTTTAATTGTACTATGATGATGCCCAAATTGCGAGAGAAAATTTTGCCGTCACGGATATCACATACCCGGTTTTCAGAGTAAAATTTCTTTTCTCCAGTCCTGGGAGTATCGGCAAGGAGGCTGATATGGATTACCGGCTTCAGCTCCTGATAGTTTTCTCCCCGCTCCAGATTGTCATAGGCACGGCAGGCATAGAGAAGGACCCTGTCCATATAGTAGTCCGTGGAAGCTACCTGCATCTCGATATTGATGCGCGTGTGGTCATTCATCAGAAGAAATAAATCCAGTATGCAGGTCTTCTCATTCATAGCTTCCCCCAGAAGGATGGGATTGAGGATATCCAGCTCTCTAATCTCAGCCGAGTCCAGGTG
>JAGHER010000240.1 GCA_017889125.1 Lachnospiraceae bacterium | reverse complement strand
GGTGACAACGTAGAGATGACCGTAGAGCTGATCCATCCGGTAGCTATGGAGCAGGGCTTACGTTTCGCTATCCGTGAGGGCGGCAGAACTGTAGGTTCCGGTAGAGTTGTTTCTATCTTAGAGTAATCGAATCTGAATTAGATAAATTCTGGCAGTAAAGCCAGGCTGACTCTGCATCAGCAGAGCAAGCAAATATGTCCAAGCGTAAGATTGCCCTCAGGCGTAAGCCTGAGGGTTTTTCTGTGTGCGGTTTTCTCAGGATTAACGGATAATTTCAGTCTGCAGATAATTTTGCAGATAATTTTGGCGGATGCGGATAAGGAAAGGAGAGATAAGGGGCAATGAAGATGACCACCCTTTGCTACATTGAACAGGACGGGCGATTCCTGATGCTTCACCGGACGAAGAAGGAGAATGACGCCAACCATGACAAATGGATTGCCCCCGGCGGAAAGTTTCTGGAGGGAGAGACGCCGGAGGAGTGCATGCTGCGGGAGGTGTGGGAGGAGACAGGGCTCACGCTCAATCGCTGGCGTTTCCGGGGGATTGTGACCTTTCTCTCCGACTGCTGGGAGGGGGAGTATATGTTTCTCTACACTGCAGATCGGTTTTCCGGGCAGCTTAAGGAGTGCGATGAAGGGGAGCTTCAGTGGGTGGAGAAGGATAAGGTGCTGGAGCTGAAGCTATGGGAGGGAGATAAGATATTCCTGAAAAAGCTTATGGACGGCGAGGATTATTTTTCTCTGAAGCTTACCTATGCGGGGGAACGGCTGGCGGAGGTGAAGGAATGGTGAGCCGCCCGGCAGAGGCGCTTTCGCCGCGATCCTTTTGCAGCAATCCTTAACAATTCTTACGTTTTCTGTAAACCACTTGCGGCGGCAGGACCTTTGTGGTACATGTATTAGCGAAACTGTTTATCGGGCAGGAAATCAGCTGGCAAAAATGCAGCCAGTGGAAATGCAGCCAGTGGAAAACCAGCTGATGAAAAGTCAGCGGCTGGGAAGTCATTTGTCGGAAGCTCAGCAGCAGCGGAGATTCCTGCCGCCACAAAAAAGTGAGGTCAGAGAATGAATCGTTGGAAAAACCCGGTAAGGGCGCTGGTATTTTCAGCGGCGCTGGCGGTAATGGCCGCGGCATCTGCTGTCACAGCCTTTGCAGAGGATGAGACCCGGTTTGTGAAGGGGACAGAGGTCAATGGAATCGGTATCAGCGGGATGACTGTGGAGGAAGCCGTGGCTCAGATCGAGTCCTTTTACAATGCAGGGTACACCCTGACATTGACGGAGCGGGACGGGAAGACGGAAAAGATAAAAGGAAGCCAGATTGGCTTTAAGGTGGCGGTTCCTGAGGGACTGCAGGCCATTTTGGATGAGCAGAATGCCTCCGGCCGCAGCTACGGCCCCAGTGTGGATAACAGCCACACCATGACCATGGAAAATACATACGATGAGTCCCTTCTGGACGGCGTTATTGAGGGACTTTCCTGCGTAAGCGGAGATGGGATTGTGATGACAGCTAATGCCTACATTACGCCTTATGCAGAGGGGGAGCCTTTTACCATAGTGAAGGAGGTCTACGGCAACAACCTGGATCTGGAAAAGACCCGGGAAGCCATCCGCCAAGCGGTGGGCGCCGGAGCCGAGGAGCTGAATCTGGATTCGGCCGGATGCTATGCGGCCGTGACGGTGACGGAGGACAATGAACAGCTTAAGGCCCAGTGCGCGGTGATGAACCAGTGCCGGGAGATGAGCGTTACCTATGTGTTTGGAAATGACAGCCAGGTGCTGGACGGAGAGACCATCTGTTCCTGGATTGCTGAGGCTGATGACGGCACCATTGCCGTGGATGCAGAGAAGGCGGCGGCCTATGTGGCCCAGTTAGCGGCCGTCTATGATACGGCAGATACACCGCGGATCTTCCGCACAGCCTCCGGTGTGGATGCCGAGCTTACTGGCCCTTATGGCTGGAAGATTGACCAGGCGGCAGAGACGGCGGCGCTGATCAGCGCGATTCAGACCGGCCAGTCCCAGAGCCGCGAGCCCATCTACGCCCAGGCAGCAGCCAGCCGCACAGAAGCGGACTGGGGCGGCACCTATGTGGAGGTGGACATGGGCGGCCAGCATGTGTATATGGTGAAGGATCACACCCTGGTATGGGACGCGCCCTGCGTTACCGGAAACCTTGCCAAGGATTACACCACCCCGGAGGGCATCTACAGCATTGCCTACAAGCAGAAGGATAGGATTCTTCGGGGCGCAAAGAAGGCGGACGGAACCTACGAGTATGAAAGCCATGTGGATTACTGGATGCCCTTTAACGGCGGCATCGGCCTCCATGATGCGGACTGGCGGGGAAGCTTCGGCGGATCTATCTACAGAACTAATGGGAGCCACGGGTGCATTAACCTGCCTCCGGATAAGGCGGCGCTCTTGTACGATTTGATTGATAAAGGAACGCCGGTGATCTGCCATAATTAAAGGCAGAGACGCGGGAGATGCTCCGCAAAGAACGGACGAAAAACTTGCGAAGAAAACTTTCAAGAAAAATTTGAAAAATGCTTGACATTTCCTTATTTCCGATGTATACTAATTATCGCTGTTGAGGAAATCGACAGTGATACGTGTGCGTAGCTCAGCTGGATAGAGCACTTGGCTACGGACCAAGGTGTCGGGGGTTCGAATCCTCTCGCGCACGTT
>JAGHER010000239.1 GCA_017889125.1 Lachnospiraceae bacterium | reverse complement strand
CTTCCCGCTTTGAAAGTCCGGATGATACCGGTTATCCCCCCAGAGAGGCAGCCCCCGTGAGGAAAACTGCACCCGAATCTGGTGATGCCTTCCCGTTCCCAGACGGATGCGCACCAGGGAAAGGCTTTCTCCCTCCCGTTCCATGCTGCCGCAGACCTGATAGGAAAGCTGCGCCCGCTTGCCTCCCGGTTCCCCTTTATCCACAACGCGGGATTCATTTCCCCGGGGCTCCTTCCGCAGATAATCCACGAAAGTACCCTCTTTTTCCACAGGTTTTCCACAAATTACAGCCAGATAAATTTTTTCCACTTTTCCTTCGGTAATCTGGCGGCTTAAGGCTCCAGCAGCCTCCTTTGTCTTGGCGTAAACCAGGATTCCCTGGACAGGCTTGTCCAGTCTGTGGATAACTCCCACGTAGGGCGCTCCGGTTTTCCCCGCCTTTTCCACCGGCTTTGTGGATAGTTTTCCCCAATTTGTGGATAAGTCTGTGCATATCTTTTGGGAACCATTGGTTTTCCCTGCTGCCCTGCAGCTTTGCATGATGTGATTTTGAATCATGCTCACCATGTCCGGCTGAAAGCTGCCTGCGGACTGAGACTCCACGCCGGAGGGCTTTTCTGCAACGATTATGGCATCGTCTTCATATAAAATCTTCAGCATATGTATTTCTCCCTGCTTTCACTTTGCTGTTCTTCACTTTGTTTCTTCAAACTGGCTGCTTCTGACTTGCAGTTTCTGTCTTGCTGTTTTCTCTTCCCTTTTCCCTATCTGGCAACATTACATTTTTATGAAGGATTCTTTTCAATTTCAAAAATTTCCTTGCATAATCTATGGGATAGGTGTATAGTATTAGATATGAATACACATAGTTTTGAAAACTACGTATAATAGTTATCGTAATTGTTTTTCTGCATTCTTCGGAAGGAGGCTTTTTTATGAAATTTCACGTTAAGGATCCGGGAAGCGCACTGACCCACTTTATTGCTATGATTTTAGCCATTCTGGCGGCCACGCCGCTCTTAATCAAGGCATCCTCAGAGCCGGGCTGGCTTCACCTGGCTGCTCTGGCGGTGTTTATTATCAGCATGATTTTATTATATGCAGCCAGCACCATTTATCATACCCTGGATATCTCACCGAAGGTCAATAAACTGCTGCGCAAGCTGGATCACATGATGATTTTCATCCTGATTGCCGGCACCTACACGCCTGTGTGCCTGATTGTCCTGGGAGACCGCACCGGCTGGAACCTTTTAGCTCTGGTGTGGGGCATCGCCGCGGCGGGAATCCTCATCAAGGCGCTGTGGATTACCTGCCCCAAATGGTTCTCCTCCCTCCTTTACATTGCCATGGGCTGGGTATGCATCCTGGCGATCACCCGCATCGTGCAGGCGCTTCCCCGTGAGGCTTTCCTGTGGCTTTTGGCCGGAGGGCTGATTTACACCCTGGGGGGGATCATTTACGCACTGAAGCTGCCGCTCTTTAATGCCCGGCACAAGAATTTCGGCTCCCATGAGATCTTCCACCTGTTTGTGATGGGCGGAAGCTTCTGCCACTATATGATGATGTATCAGTTTGTGGCCTGATCGGGAAACGCCTGGCCCTCTGATGGGCACGGGATTCTTCACCGGACACTTTTAGGCCCCTTTTGAGAAAGGATGACTGCATCCTCCTTTCCCTGAAAGGGGCTTTTTGTATTATAGAGAGAAAGGCTTTCTCATTCCTTCCGGGCAATCAGCCGTTCCTTCTGCTGCCTGGTCAGCTTTTTCACCGCTGCCTCCCGCTGCATGGCTTCTGTTTTCGTGGAAAATTCTTCCCAGTAAACCAGCGTTACCGGACGGCGGCTGCGGGTATATTTGGCACCCCGGCCCTCATTGTGGGCCTTTATGCGCTTGTCCAGGTCATTGGTCCAGCCGCAGTAAAAGGTCCCGTCTGCACACCGGACCAGGTAGGTGTAATTTCGATTTTCCTGCTCTGCTTCCTTTTCCATTTCGTTCCTTCGTCATTCCATTATTTTCCCCAAGCCGATAACCAGCCTCACACCCCCTATGTAACGGCCCGGCGTTTTGCAGTACGCCGCTGCCGCCCGGGCAAACTAACCGCCCGAATCTATGAAAAGCACCAGCTGGATGCGCGCTCAGAATGCCGCTGCCGGTCCATGCGGCACAGCCGGCAAGAGACTGGCTGCGCCGCAATGCCTTTTTCCATGGTTTTGCTTCGGAAATCTTCCGGGGATACCATTAGTATATCACAATTCCTTCTTTCTGTGCATGATTCCGCGCCTTTATCTGGGCCGCTCCTTGACCATCTCTCCGTTACCCAATCTCCTTCACCAAAATCAGTTTCTGTCCCGGCTTCACCGGGCCGTCGGACAGCTCATTGGTGCGGCGCACCGTATCGATGGTGGTGTGGAATTTTTTGGCGATCCCCCACAGATCATCCTCCGGCTGGACGATATAGCCCACGATTCCCGGCAGCTTCTGAAGCTTCAGAAGATCCAGGGGCCGCCGCTCCATACCGGTCATCACCTGGCGGCTTAAAGGCTCCTGCACAAGTACATCCAGACTTACCACGCCCTTGACCTCCACGGAATTTCCGCCCATCATCACCGCCGTCAGCTGCTCTAAGCCGGGGATTACCTGATAAATGCTGTTTTCATCGACCCCGGCGGCAGCCGCGTGGCACTGAAAGGGGATGGATACCTCCTCCGCCTGGATGGGGGCACCGTCATCGCTGGTCAGGTACAGAAGGGACACCAAAAGAACGCCTTCCAGCAAAAGCCCTTCCTTCTCCAGGGTGATCTCATCCAGCTTTACGCTGCCGCTGCTCCGCAGAATCTGCAGCACCGGCCGCCGCTCTGCCAGGGAGACCTTCTCCGCCACCCGGCATTTGCACACATTTTTCGCCAGAATCTGCTGAAACTGCGCTTCCTGGTAAATGGGCTCCAGCTCTTCCCTGGTGGAATACACATCCTCCAGAATGGCCGTCTCCTCCTCCTGATAAAGGCAGATGTCCAGCTCCAGCACCGCGTCCACGCCAAATTCCCGCATTTCCCCGTCGTAATCGGGCTTTGCCTCCAGCTCCTTGTGGGCCAGCCGCACGTGGATCATGGGAACCTGGTCCTCCAAAGCCTGGGACAAAGGGATTTCCCCGGAGAAGGGGATGCTTTCCTCCAGCCACTGGACGGGGACATTTTCCCCCTCACCGGCATAGAGAAGGAAGATCATCAGCTCGCCGCTGAGAAACAGGCTGCCGTCCATGGGCCTGGTATTGACGCCCCGAAGGCTCATCTCCCGCCAGAGAAGCCGGTCCACATTTGGCTTATTGGCCGGAAGGCTTAAGACCTCCTGGATGCGGAAGGTATCCCTGCGCCGGGCCGCCGCGCAGGCCAGGGAAAGAGGCGATTTTTTCGTCTGCACCTCTTCCTCCTCCTTCCTGTCCACATCCACGGCGGCCGTCTCCTCTGCCAGACACTCCGCCTGGATAAAGAAGCTTACCAGGGCCTTCACCCCCAGCTTCCGGGAATGAATCATGTCGGCAGTTAGATCCTCCAGCTCCCAGGTAAGGCTTAACTCATCCCGGTCATTTAAGCCAGTGACATTTACCGTCTCGTCAAAGGGAATGGCCCCAGCCAAAGTCTGCAGCCCGCCCTCCTCCTTCCGGTACAGCACCTGAAATTCCAGCTTTCCCTTAATCTGCACCCGCTCTGTGCCGGGCTTTAAGGCCTCCACCAGGATATCGCCGGTGCTTAAAAGCACCTGGACCATATCGTCCATGGTGTCCGGCACAATGAAATCGTCATCCAGGGTGATCTGGGTGGACGCACGGCCTTTGATCCGGTTCATATGTATCTGCTTTTTCATTAATTCCATAATAAAACTGCCCGCCTTCCTCTTTTCTATAAAAGAGTCTATGCGGGCAGCTCTTTGCTTATGCCTTGCTTTCCCCGTCCCCGGTGCAGGCGGCCAGCGTCTTTCTCATGGCCTCCAGCTGCTGCTCCAGCGCGGTAATCTTTTGATTTAGCTGTTCGATCTCTTCGGAATGAACCGTTTTCTGGGGCGGCAGGCGTACGCCGTCCTTTTTCACCGGGCGGGCGGGGATGCCCACCGCCGTCACATTGTCCTCCAGGGGCTTTAGCAGCACGGCGTTGGCCGCGATGGAGCAATTGTCGCCTACCTCGAAGGCTCCCAAAATCTTCGCCCCGCAGCCCACCGTCACATTATTCCCCAGGGTGGGGTGGCGCTTTCCTTTATTTAAGCCCACGCCGCCAAGGGTGACGCCCTGGTAGATGGTGCAGTTGTCCCCCACCACCGCCGTCTCTCCGATTACCACCCCGCAGCCATGGTCAATGAGAATCCCATGGCCCAGCTGCGCTCCCGGGTGAATCTCAATCAGCGTGAAAAACCGGCTGATCTGGGAAATCAGGCGGGCAACAAAAAACATCTTGTGCTGGTAAAACCAGTGGGCAAACCGGTGCCAGATCAGGGCGTGAACCCCCTGATAAAGGAGCAGCACCTCCAGAGCATTCCGCGCCGCCGGGTCCCTGGCCTGCACCGCCTTCACATCCAGCCATATATCCTTTAATATCATTATCCTTCATCCTCTCCTTTTCCAGGCTCGAAAACTCTCGCCAAGTGCTCAAGTGCTCCTATTATAGCATACGCGGGAAGGATGCAAAAGGAATATTAAAAACATATCACTGAAATACCACCGGGTTTTCCAGGTACTCGGTTTTGACCACAATATAGGGGCTGGAAGTGCCGGTTCCGGCTTCCTCACCGGACTCCGGGCCCTTAAGCTCGGTGTCAATGACAATAGAATTATCCGTAAGATACAAGGAATTGACACTGATGCTGTAGCCGCCTCCCGTCTGCTGGCCGTATCCCACCACAATGTACAGATTCTGGTCATCGGAATAGGTAAGCTTGAAGGGATCTGCCTGCTTTGTCTGGATGGTGGACAGCAGATCTGCCGGAACCTCTCCTTCTCCCACCACCGAAAACTCCAAATCACGCACCTTGGCGCTCTCCCCACTGCTTCCGCTGCAGCCGCTGAGGCAGCGGACCATGAAGACCCATGCCATCAAAAGCATCCACAGCACCCATTTTCTCTCCACCGATTTTTTCATCCCTGGTCCTCCTCTTCTCCTCCGGATAAGCCCTTGTCCGAAAACAGGCGTCACCGGGTTTACTATGAGGATATTCCAGGGG
>JAGHER010000033.1 GCA_017889125.1 Lachnospiraceae bacterium | reverse complement strand
CGGCGGTGCTGGTGTTCCTTCTCTTTGGTCTTCGTCAGGATGCGGCTGCGGTGGCGGCAAATGATTCGCTTTTGATGATGCTTACGGCGTCAGCGGTATTTGTGCGGTTTGTTATGGGGGAGGAGAGACAGAAGGAGAAGAAGGAAAGAAGCGCTTTGGGAAGAAAGGCATCGCAGAACTTATCCCGGAGCGTACCTGAGCGCTCATCCCAGAGTTTGCATCAGCGCATATCTGCCCTGATGCGAGGAGTAATGCAGGTTATTGGGCGGTACAGTTATTCGATTTTGTTGATTCATTGGTATATGCTTTTTGTCATTGTGGAAAACCATCTCCATATTGCCCCGGGCCAGCTGCCCGCCGCCCTTCTCCCGGTGGGGATTCTTTTACAGACGGGGGCGGCCCTGGGATTAAGCTTGATTTTTGCGGTGATTTTTGACCAGACGGCAGGCGTCCTGGCGCTGTGGCTGTGGGAGCAGATTATCCGTCTTATCGGCCGGTGCTTTCGGCCTCCCACTCGGTAACGCTTCCGCTGTAGGCGTCTACCTTAAATTCATATTCCATATTTTCGTAAAGAAGGGTTCCCTCGTATTCCATCCGGCCGTCATCCTCATCTAAGTGGAGGAAAATATTCTCGGCCGGTGCGCCGGGAACCCGTTTCTGTACAATTTCCCGGACCTGTACTTCGGAAAGCATGACACTGCTGGTATCGGTGGGGGCAAGATAATCGGAATCCTGCTCATAATCATAGCTGATGATGGCGCCGGTGGAGGCGTTGATCTTGTATTCGTATTTCTCCCGCTTATCTGTGCGGAACTCGATTTTGTAGATGGCGGTATCGTCCTCGTAATCCCGTTTTACCTCCGTTTTTCGGGCGGCCTCTTTGGCGATTCCGGCGTGGGTCAGGGCGGTGTTTAAGGCCGTGTCCTGGTCAAGGATGGCGGCCGCATCGTCGGTTTTGTCAGTGTTTCCCGCATTAGCTATATCTTCAGTTTTGTCAGTGTTTCCTGAATTAGCCATATCTTCGGTTTCTCCAGAAATTCCCGCGTCCGCTGTATTACGGTCAATGATTTCTTCGATAACCACTCCGGTAAAGGCATCGATGGCATATTCATATTCCGTTCCGTCTGCCGAAAAGCAGACCTGGTAAAAAAAGGTTCCATTTCGGTTATCAAGACCGGCAGCGGAGAAGTCGGCATCCGCAGAAGGGATATCTGCCGCTTCCAGGGCGGCAGTTTTGGCGGCATCGATGCCAATGTAGTCAGCTGTGGTTTCTTTTGCCTGATTCTGGCAGGCACTTAGGGGAAGTGCCAGGCAGAAGGCCATAAGCAGGGGAAGCTTTCGCATGTTCATTTATTTCATCCTCCAATTTTCGATTTATCACACTCTCGATTTATTACACGTTCAATTTATCATACTCGATAATCATGAAAAAATTATGAGAAAGGTGCAGCAGGCGGACTTTTTTCGGAAAAGGCTTTTTCCTGACCGCTCTCCAAAAGCGGCAGGCGGATGGTGAAGCAGCTTCCCCTTCCCAGGATGCTTTCCGCCTCTGCAGTTCCTCCATGGAGCTGTACAATCTGCCGCACCATGGACAGGCCAAGTCCCAGGCCAGAGCCGGATTCGCGGGATGGATTCACCTGATAAAACCGCTGCCAGATCCGGGAAAGATCTTCCTGGCTTATGCCGATGCCATTATCCTCGATATCCAGACGAAGCATGGCCTTGTTTTGGGGATGGGCGGCCTCGCTCCGCTGAATGGCGGCTTCCTTATGGTGGTGCGCGGTTTCCTCCCGCCGGAGCGTCACCTGGATCCAGCCATTTTCCCTGCCGTACTTCCTGGCATTTTCCAGAAGATTCTGCACCACCCGGGCAAAAAGCGCCGGGTCTATGGAAGCGTGGAGCCCAGGGGCAATCCGGGTTTCCATACGGATGCCGCGAAGTCCCGTATCCTCCTCCTCGCAGAGGATGGTGAGAAAGGCAGAAAAGTCGATGTCCTCCGTCTGAAGCTTTCGCGTGCCGAAATCCAGCCGGGTCATATCCAACAGCTGATTAATCAGCTGGGACATTTTCTCTGCCTGTCGGCGGATGACGCTTACGCCCTCCTGATAGTCCTCTGGTTTGTCTGCATATTTTTCCATGTAGCTGCATTGGGCGAGGATTACGGCGGTGGGGGTGCGCAGCTCGTGGGAGGCGTCAGAGGTAAATTGCTTTTCCGTCTCGAAGGCCTGCTCCAGCCGTGCGGACATCTGGTCAAAGGCATTGGCCAGCCGTCCTACCTCGTCATTTCCCGCCTTAAGCCTAAGCCTTCGGCTTAAGTCCCGGCCTTCGGAAATGCTTTCAGCCGTCTGGGTGATCTGTTTGATGGGGCGCAGGGCCCGCCGGGCAATCAGGTAGCCTCCCACAGCGGCAAAGAGGATGATAAAGGGCATGATGAGAAAGAATATGGTAAAAATCCGCCCCAGCATCTGGCTTCCGTTGGGACTCTGGGTAACGCCCCTGAGCCAGATCCCGTCTTCCCACCCGGAAGGAATCCACAGGTCAAAAATATAAAAGCTTTCCCCATCCCCCGACACTTCTTTCGTCACGCCGTTTTCCAGCGCTGCGTCCACGGGAAAATCCGGCGGTGTCTGGCCGGTAAGCATGGCGCCGGAGCTATTGTAAAGGAGCAGATACACTTCATTCCGATAAAAGCGGAAGCCTGGCTCCAGGGAAAGGTTTCCCTGAGAAATCCCCACCTGGGAAATGCTCTCCCGGACGGTAAGGTCCAATCTGCTGGCGGCCTCTTTCTGGGCTACCTGCCCGCTGGTAATCAGGATAAGCCCCAGACAAAGCCCGGCGGTAATGGCCATGAAGGCGGTAAACCACAGGGTGAGGGTAAGCTTGATGGAAAGTCGTCCGTTCATTGTCCCTCCTTCAGCATCCAGCCAGCGCCCCAGACGGTGCGGATTAATTTCACCGGTTCCCCGCCGTCGATCTTTTTGCGCAGGTAGCTGATGTACACATCCACTACATTGGAGCCGCCGCTGTAATCAAAATTCCACACATGGGTCTCGATCTGTTCCCGGGAAAGGACATTTCCCTTATTTAAAGCCATGTACTCCAGGATGGCGTATTCCCTGGCGGAAAGGTCGATGGCGCGGCCATTTCTGGAGACGGCGTGGCTTCCTGTGTCGATCTGCAGATCGCCGATTTTCAGGACGCTGGTACGGTGGCCGCTGCGCCTGCGGGTCATCACCCGGAGTCTGGCCAGAAGCTCGTCAAAATCAAAGGGCTTTATCAGATAGTCATCAGCTCCCAGGTCAAGGCCTGTCACCCGGTCATAAATACTGTCCCGGGCGGTAAGGAAAAGCACCGGAAGATCCTGGCCCTTGTCCCGGATACGCTTTAATACCTGGAAGCCGTCCAGCTTTGGCATCATCACATCCAGGATGGCGGCATCGTATTGGGCCGACTCCAGATAGTCCAGGGCTTCCTGGCCGTCAAAGCAGGCGTCCACCCCGTAGCCCTCCTTTTCCAGCGTCCCCGCGATCAGCCGGTTCATGTCCCGCTCATCCTCCGCAATCAGTATTCGCATAGTATATTCCTCCCTTTGGCATTGCGCCTCAAAAGTCCACATTTCGGATTCATAGGTTCATTATACAGAAAAATTGAAAAAATAAAAATCTCTAATAATATTTTAATATTTGGCCGCTAAGATAAGGATAACAAAAGAAAATACCAGATAAATCACGGTTTACCTAACAGTGCATAAAACCAATTTTTGTGAGGAGGAATTGAATATGATGAAGAAGAATAGAATCGCAGCAGGAACTTTCGCAGGGACAATGGCTGTTCTGGGCGCCCTTACTCTGGCCGCCGCCCTTCCCGCCTTTGCCGCGGAAATCACGGCAGATAAGGCAGAGGAGATTGCCATGGAGCACGCTGGCGTAAAGGAGAAGGATGTGGCTCATATCCGCACAGAGCGGGATTATGAAGACGGGCAGCTTGTTTATGAGGTGGAATTTTATACCAGTGATTACAAGGAGTATGATTACGAGATTTCTGCGGCGGATGGCAAAGTAATCGGCTATGACTATGATGCCGAATACTGGCAGTACGGCGAGGCTGCTGGGGGGAAGGCCGTTGATCTGGAGGGCGCTAAGGCTGCCGCGCTGGCAGATGCCGGGCTTAAGGAGAAGGATGTGACCTTCCTTAAGACGGAAAGCGACTGGAACGATGGCCGGGAGACCTTTGAGGTGGAATTTTATACCAGCGACGGTATGGAATATGACTACGAGATTGACGCGGAGACGGGCCGGATTGTAAGCTGTGACTTTGATGCGGAGGAGAATGGAAAGTGGGACGGCAGACGGCAGAATGACAGCGGAAAGAAGCAGGGAAGCGAGGGCGGAAGTCAGCGGGAAACCACAGCTTCGGCAGATGAAATTACCCAGGATGAGGCTAAGAAAATCGCTTTGGAGAAGGCTGGTCTTAAGGAAAATCAGGTATCCCGTCTGCGGATTCACAAGGACAGGGACGATGGCCGCACGGTCTATGAGGGAGAATTTATTTACGGTGAGACGGAATATGAGTTTGAAATCAGTGCAGCTGACGGGCGGATTCTGGACTGGGAGCGGGAGAGTATTTACGATTAAGGAAGTTTTATTTTGCGGATTCCTGTAGTATGATGATTTAGGAGTACGAGGTTGATTTAGGTAAACGCAGATTTAATCTGCGTTTACCTAGAGGGCGAGAAGGATGATGCCAGAGGGGAGCGGAGAGTTTCTTGTTTTAATTCTTGTTTAAACCTTGTTTTAATTCTTGTATTTGTCCAAGCGTCATGAGATTTCAGTCATTCTTTCCTTGGATAAATCTTGTTTTAAAACAAGGTTTATCCAAACTTGCTATTTTAATATCCAATGTGATATTTGCTGATTGGATGAATCTGGTTCAATAATACCATTTTTCTTCATTGATGAAAGAAGACTGTGCATTCATTCAACTGTCTGCGTTTAATCCAATGTTAGGAACCAATCCAAAACATTCATTTCTTACTATCTCAATAAAATATAATTTAAGAAAGTTTTACTTTGCGGATTCCTGTGGTATGATGAGTAGGGAGCGCAAAGTTGATTTAAGGACGTACTGATGTAAACGGTGTTTCCTTAGAGGAGGAGCGGGATGATGCCAGAGGGAAGAATCAAAAATGCCAGGGAATTGGAATTTGCCATATTTTGCATTGAGAATGTTGCCGCCCGGCTTGGGGTAGGGGCAGAGCAGGTTTATAAGGCGTTTACGGAAAAAAGCGATATTCTGTACGGCTATATTGTGCCGGTATATGAACCCCTTCATACCCAGGGGAAAGATTACATTGTGAATGAACTGCTTGAGGTGATGGAGGAAAGGGGCGTGCGCCTGTGAATGCAAACCCAATTTTGCTGCAAATGAAATATGCCCGTGTGGTAGCGTGCTTTGCGAAAAGAATGAACATTTCCCTGGATGCTGCTCTGGATTTCTTTTACCGCTCCCAGGTTTACCTCCTTGTCCGGGATGGTGTCTCCGATCTGCACTGCATGAGCGACGAATATCTTGCAGAAGAGCTGGAATTGGAATATAATGAGAACTGAAAACGAGGGTGTTTTCCTGAATGTGGGAAAGCGCCCTGTTTTGTTGCGATGTAAACCCGGTCGCTGAATAGGCGGCATGCATTGTTTTACATGGACAAGGAGAATGACAATGAGAAAAATAATCGGCCTTATGCCCCTTTACGATGATGAAAAAGAAAGCTACTGGATGCTTCCCGGATACATGAAAATGCTGGAGGCGGAAAACGCCATACCGCTGATGCTCCCCCTCACCGAAGAGCCGGGGGAGTTGGATTATTTTCTGGAAACCTGCGGAGGATTTTTACTTACTGGCGGCCATGATGTATCGCCGTCCGTTTATCAGGCGGACAAAAAGCCCTGGTGCGGCCAGTGCTGCGAGCTGCGGGATAAGATGGAAAGCTACATCCTGAAAAAGGCGGTGGAGCTGGATAAACCGGTTCTGGGGATCTGCAGGGGAATCCAGTTTATGAATGCCTGCATGGGCGGAACGCTGTATCAGGATCTGGAGCAGGAATATGGAAGCCAGGTTGAACATCACATGAATCCGCCTTATAACAGGACGGCCCACCAGGTTACCATACATCAGGGCACGCCCCTTTATGCTGTTCTCCAATGCGAACAGCTGGGGGTAAACAGCTACCATCATCAGGCAGTGAAAAAGCTGGCGCCGGACTTTGCGGTGATGGCCACGTCAGAGGACGGTTTGATTGAGGGCATTTATATGCCGTCCCGGAAATACATTGCCGGTATCCAGTGGCATCCGGAATTTTCTTATGAGACGGATGAAAACAGCAGGAAGTTGGTAAAAGCGTTTGTGGATGCGGTTGAGGAATCGAGGGTTGATCGAGAGGTAAAGAAGTGATGAAAAGACGGTTTAAAAAGACAATTTCCGCGTTATCAAAGAAAAACGGTTTATGGTTTTACACACGTGTTGTCTGTGTTATCTTGATGTCGGGAACGCTGATTGGATGCGCTGCCGTGGAGAATGGGACAGCAGAAGAAGGAGCGGAGGAACAGGCAGTAGAACTTACAGGCGGCCAAGTGGAAGAACTGGCGGGAGACCAAGCGAAAGAACCAGCAGGAAGCCAAATAGAGCGGCAGGCAGACGAACAAGTGAAAGGACAGACCCAAGCCCTGCCTGCTGACGCTGCACAAGAGGCGGAAGAAAAGAATAATCCAGCCGCGTATCTGTCGATGGATGACCTAGTGAGAATAACCGAAGATAACCGTTTTCAATCGGTAGATTTTTCTGCCTATGAAAACGGAGAAAGAGACAATTTGGGCGATGACGCATTAAACTACGAAATTACTTTTGCATTGGCATATGAAGGACATGAATATCAATTAGCTCTATCATTCATGAAGGACACCGATAACCTGGATGCAGTCAGACTTACAAAAGAAGTAAACGGAGAGACAGCGCTTCTTTACAGCAGTGATGCAAGATATGAACCAAACAAAAATATAAGGGAATTTCTCGCTTATGACGATGACATCCATGATGATATTCGTTATCAGCTTCCTGAAGGCCTTACGGAAACCGATTTCCATGCAGATTTTGGATTTGCAGGAGGCGTTTTACTGCAGCCGGATGCATATGAAGTTTTCGGCGATGAGAATGAACAGGATTGTCCGCCGGAATGGAAGGCGGCAGGTATGGTTTCACGCTTTTTTACAGAAGGCGTGGTCGCGTGGAATGGGGAAAGGATTGCGTATATCTACCAATATAGTAATCATACTTCGTCAGAAGAAATCAACTTTCTGGATGGACTCTGCGCGCCTGCATTTTTGCTGAAAGCCAGCCACGATTTATATACGGCCTCCGAATTGGCGGAATTAGAAGAAGCAGGTGTGAATATTGAGGAAATTGACACCACCAGCGATTACTGGTATGTTTATTTTGCAAAGCCCGGAGATGAAGTAGGATACGTTATCTCCCTTAATGCAAAGAATTATACCATGGAGGATGTGCTTGCATTTGCGGAAAGTGTGGAGTATTTGCAGGAATAGCGAACGTGGGACTGCTGCGTTTCGAAAATACGGGAGGAATGGAGAAATCAAATGAGAAAGCTATTCGAAATCGACAAAAAGGATTATGACCCAGATGGCCCCGTATACCGTCGTCCTTCTGCCAGAGGAATTATCATAAAGGGCGAGAAAGTCGCCATGGTGCACAGCCAAATGTTTGATTATTACAAATTCCCCGGCGGCGGAATAGAAGGCGGCGAATCGCCGGAGGAGGCCATGGCAAGAGAGGTTTCGGAGGAAACGGGCCTGACGGTGATCCACAACTCCATCAAGGAATACGGCCAGGTGCGGAGGATCCAAAAGGGCATGGAGGGAAATATTTTCGTCCAGGATAATTATTACTATTTCTGTGAAGTGGAAGCGGGAACGAAGGGGCAGAAACTGGATGATTATGAGGCAGAGGAAGGCTTTTCGCTGGAATACATCCTGCCGCAGCTTGCCATAGAGAAAAACAGGAAAAGCCCAGTGGATGAATTCAGCAGGGAAATGCTGAACCGGGACGCCAGGGTGCTGGAGATGCTGGTGCAGGAAGGGTATTTTGCTGGTGAGAATATTAAATATGAAATACGCACAAAGGGTGAGAGAGAATAAACTGTATGAAAGGATCCCGGATCTGCGCCTGTTTTTTTCGCAGACCGGGATCTTTTCTGCTGTCTGGGAATTGATCTTCTTTCCTGCATGAGATCTTCCCTCCTACATAACAGCAACAATACAGACATCCTTTTCCTCCCCGCTGAAAGCCACTTTATTTCCGGCGATCGTCTGCCCGTTGACGGTTAGGGATGAGATGCCCTTTTCCTTATGGTTCGGGTTTTGGACCGTGATGTGATAGGTGATTCCGCGGAAGAACCGTGTCACTTCGTAGCTTTCCAGCCAGTCCGGGATGCAGGGATCGATGATAAGGCCGTCATAATCCGGGCGGATTCCCAGGATATACTGGGAAATATTCAGGAATGTCCATGCTGCGGTTCCCGTCAGCCAGCTGTTTTTCGCTTCGCCGAAATTGGGCGCATCTTTTCCGGCAATCATCTGGGAATAGACATAGGGTTCTGTCCGGTGGATATGGCTCATCTCTTCGATATATGCCGGGCATGTGCGGGTATATACTTCCCACGCCCGGTTTCCCCGCCCCACCACGGTCTCGGCGATGGAGATCCAGGGGTTATTATGGCAGAAGATGCCTGCATTCTCTTTATATCCGGGCGGATAGGAAGAAATCTCCCCCAGCTCGGTGTGATAACGGCGGTAGGGCGGCTGAAGGAGGACGATTCCGTATGGGGTATCCAGATATTTTTCAACCGACTCCAATGCTTTTAAGCAGTATCCATCGGAAAGACCGATCCCCGCCATAGAGCAGAATCCCTGGGGCTCAATGAATATCCTGCCTTCTTCGCATTCCCGGGAGCCCACCTTATTCTTGAAATGGTCATATGCCCGCAGGTACCATTCTCCGTCCCATCCGGCATCCAGAACGGTCTGCTCCATCTCCTTTACCGCGTTTTCCGCGAAGGCCGCCTCTTCGTCCATTCCCTGACGGCGGCAGATAGCGGCATAGTCCCTGCCATACAGGACAAACATGCCTGCGATGAATACGGATTCCGCATTGGGCCCTTCGGAGGGCCCGAAGGTCTGGAAGGATTCTCCCGGTTCTGTGGAAAAGCAGTTTAAATTCAGGCAGTCATTCCAGTCCGCCCGGCCGATTAAGGGCAGTCTGTGGGGGCCGAGATGGTCGGCGGTGTAATGGAAGGAACGGCGCAGATGCTCCATGAAGGGAACCGCCCGTGACGTATCGTTGTCAAAAGGAGTAGGCTCATGGAGGATGGTATCGTCGCCGGTTTCTTTGATGTAGGCGGCTGCGGCTGCGATCAGCCACAGGGGGTCGTCGTTGAAACCACTTCCGATGTCTGAGTTCCCTTTCTTGGTGAGGGGCTGGTACTGATGGTATGCGCTTCCGTCCTCAAACTGTGTGGAAGCGATGTCGATCAGCCGCTGCCGTGCCCGGTCGGGAACCAGGTGGACGAATCCCAGCAGGTCCTGGCAGGAATCCCGAAATCCCATGCCCCGTCCGATTCCGGATTCAAAGTAGGAGGCGGAACGGCTCATATTGAAGGTGACCATGCACTGATACTGGTGCCACACATTGACCATCCGGTTCAGCTTCTCGTCTGCTGAAGATACGGTATAGCGGCTTAGGAGGGATTCCCAATAGTTTTTCAGAGTCTCCAGGGCCTGGTCAGCCTTTTTCGCAGTGTCGAACCGGGCCAGCAGTTCTTCGGCGGGACGGCGGTTGATCCGTCCCTCCTCCGGGCGCCCCTCCCACTTGGCTTCCGGGGGATTCTCCACATAGCCCAGCAGGAACACATAGGTACGGGACTCTCCAGGCGCCAGGGTGAGCCGGATGTGGTGGGAGCCGATGGGCGCCCATCCGCTGGCAATGGAGTTTTTCGACGCGCCCTTTAACACGCAGGCCGGGGAAGAATTTTCTCCGTAAGGGCCCAGGAAGGCGTCACGGTCTGTGTCATAGCCGTCAATGGCCGCGTTCACCCCGTAGACGGCATAGTGTCTCCTTCGCTCCCGGTACTCGGTCTTATGGTAGATCGCTGATCCGTGAACCTCCACTTCGCCTGTGGAAAAATTGCGCTGAAAGTTGGTCATGTCATCCATGGCATCCCAAAGACAGAATTCCACATAAGAGAAAAGGGAGAGCTCCTTCGGGCTGGAGCCTTCATTGGTAAGGGTCAGCTTATTAATCTCACAGTTTTCCCCGGCAGGGACAAAGGCGGTCAGCTCTGCCGCCACAGAATCCTTTTTCCCCTCAAAGACAGAATATCCCAGACCGTGACGGCAGCGGTAAAAGTCCAGAGGGGTCTTGGAGGGCATCCATCCGGGATTCCAGACGGTATCGCCGTCTTTGATGTAGTAATAGTGCCCGCTGCTGTCTAAGGGGACATTATTGTACCGGTATCTCGTCAGCCGCAGAAGCCGGGCATCCTTATAGAAGCTGTAGCCGCCGCAGGTATTCGAGATAAGGGAGAAAAAGTCCTCTGATCCCAGGTAATTGATCCAGGGAAGGGGCGTCTGCGGGACAGTGATCACATACTCTTTCCGTTCATCATCAAAATATCCGTATTTCATACCGGAACCTCCGTTTCCTAAAATGAAATAAATAGGTTACGAATACGATTAAGTTAAGTACTTTTAAGAAAAGTATAGCGAATAAAATTTGAAAAATCAATAAAAATACGAAAACGAATAAGTAAAAATACAAAATTAATAATGAAATTATTGCCGATAATAATTTTAAATGTAAAAAATGCACAATACTAAATAATAAAACTTAGAATAATTAACAAAAATATAAAATAACTATTGCTAAAACGGGGAAATGGGGTTATAGTTGAATTACGAAAACGATTGAGTAAAGGCGCGGAAAATGCCTGACTGCGGCATGGGAAGCGAGGGGGGGTGGCAGAATGGTATCCATGAAGATGATCGCCGAGTGGTGCAATGTATCGGTTGCTACAGTGAGCAAGGCGCTGAGCGATCGGGGAGATATCGGAGAAGAAACCAAGAACCGGATCAGACAGGCGGCAAAGGAACTGGGCTATGTCCCCAATGTAGCTGCCAGGGCATTAAAGACGAATCATTCTTACAATATCGGCGTCCTTTTCGAGGAGCAGGCAGGAAGCGGACTGACCCATGAGTATTTCTCCGGTGTGCTCAACGGGCTAAAGCTTCAGATCGAGGAGCAGCATTATGATCTCACCTTTATCAATACCTCATTTGAGAAAAGCGGGATGTCCTACTTAGATCATGCCAGATACCGCAATTTTGACGGGGTGGCAGTGATCTGCTGTGATGACTATGAAGCGCCCCAGGTGCAGGAGCTGTTGAGAAGCAGCATTCCGGCAGTGACCGTGGACTATATCCATCAGAACTGCACGGCAGTCCTGTCGAATAATATCAAGGGAATGGAAGATCTGGTGCGGTATATTTACAGCCGGGGCCACCGGAGGATCGCTTACATCAGCGGACAGCCTGGTTCCTACGTGACCAAAGACCGCCTTGCATCATTTTACCGGACGGTGGAAGGGCTGGGACTTGAGATACCGGAAGCTTATGTGAGAGAAGGCCGGTACATGGACACCGTGAAAGCCGCGGAGGAGACGGAAGCCCTTCTTGGCCTGAAGGAGCCTCCCACCTGCATCATCTATCCGGACGACATGGCCTTAATCGGCGGGCGGAATGTGATCACGGAGAGAGGGATGATGATACCGGAAGATATCTCCGTCGCCGGGTACGATGGGATCAGGATGTCACAGCTTCTTTATCCGAAGCTGACCACCATCAGACAGGATACGGAGCGGATCGGACGGGAAGCCGGACGCAGGCTGATCCAGGCTATTGAAACACCGAAAACGGCTCTTGTGGAGAGAGTTGTCATAGAGGGAGAGCTGCTGGCAGGGCAGTCTGTCGGGATGATTTCCCCGGAAACAAATTAAGTGGAAATAAAGGAGGAGAAATGATGAAAAAGAAACTTGCAAGCGTTATGTTATGTACGGCAATGTCCATGTCTATGCTGGCAGGCTGCGGAGGTTCAGGCGGAAGTGAAACAGCAGCTAATACGGAGACGGAAGCGGCAGGAACGGAAGCAAAGAGTGAAGCAGAAAGTGAAGCGAAGACTGAGGCAGCAGGAGAGGATACGGAGAGCGAAGCAGCAGGAACGGAAGGCCAGGGACAGGTATTCAACATCTACTGCTGGAATGAAGAGTTCAAGACAAGGATTACCGACCATTATGCAGATTATGAAAAGGTAGACGCCACCACCGGAAAGATCGGCGATATCACGGTGAAATGGAATATCACGCCCAATGATGACAATGCCTATCAGAACAACCTTGACGCCACACTTCTTAAGCAGGCGGACGCATCTGCGGATGACCGGATCGACATGTTCCTGGTAGAAGCGGATTATGCCCTGAAATACATCGACAGCGAGTATACAATGGCCGTTGCGGATCTGGGAATCACCGATGCAGATCTGTCAAAACAGTACCAGTACACCAAGGATGTGGTCACCGACTCTGCGGGTGTATTAAAAGGCGTATCATGGCAGGGCTGCCCGGGCGTTCTCTTCTATAACCGGGAGGCGGCAAAAGAAGTATTCGGAACAGATGACCCGGCAGAAGTACAGGAATATGTAAAGGACTGGGATACCTTCAATGAGACGGCAGCTGTGCTGAAAGAAGCAGGCTACAGCATCATGTCTACTGTGAATGACTCCTACCGCGTATATTCCAACAATGTAACATCCCCGTGGGTTGTGGACGGCAAGATCAACATTGACGAAAACATCATGAAATGGGTAGATGATTCCAAGGAACTGGTGGACGCAGGCGAGACCAATACATACGAGCTCTGGAGCGATGACTGGAGCAAGGGTTTCTATCCGGAAGGAAAGGTATTCTGCTACTTTGGGCCTGCATGGCTGGTAAACTTCTCCATGGCTGCGGATACAGAAGGAAGTATCGGATACCAGGGCGGCTGGGGAGCAACGGAAGGCCCCCAGGGATTCTTCTGGGGCGGCACATGGATCTGTGCGGCAGAAGGAACGGATAATGCAGAGCTGATTAAAGATATCATGCTTACGATGACAACAGACGATGCAGTGATGAAGGAGATCGTAGTCGATGACGATGACTTTGTCAATAACCAGGACGTGATGAACGCCATGGCAGAAGATACAGGCTACGCAAGCACGATCCTTGGCGGGCAGAATCCCCTGGGTATTTACTGCGCAGGCGTTGAGACTCTGGATCTGAGCAACCTTTCCCCATACGATCAGGGCTGCAACGAAGAATTCCAGAATGCGATGAAGAACTACTTCGAGGGCAATGCGACAAAAGAAGAAGCCCTTGACCTGTTCTACAAAGCAGTTGTTGAGAAATACCCGGAGCTGACCTACTAAACCTACAGCATACATTCGCACATATCGCAGCGTGCGGCAGAGGATAATTCGGGCTGCGTCTGCCATGCCGCAAGGCAGGCGGACGCAGCCTTCGTTTCCAGAACGGAGGACGGATCAGATGAAGAAAAAGAAAAGCAGAGTGTCCGGCTATAATAAATGGGGATATATTTTCCTTATTCCTTTTACGCTGGCATATGTGGTATTCCAGCTTATCCCGCTGGCGAATACGATTTATAACAGCTTTTTTGAAAACTATATGTCCGGGCTGAAGCAGATCGGTCCGACGTTTGTAGGAATTGATAATTACCGGAAGCTTTTTGAAGGCGGGGATATCTGGACCTACGCAAAGAATACGATGGTACTCTGGATCATGTGTTTTATTCCCCAGATTATCCTCTCGCTGCTGCTGGGGGCATGGTTTTCTGACACGCGGCTGAGACTGAGGGGATCGCGGTTTTTTAAGACCGTGATTTATCTGCCGAACTTAATCATGGCGTCAGCCTTTGCCATGCTGTTCTTTACCCTGTTTTCTGACGGCGGGCCCATCAATTCACTGCTGATGCAGCTGGGATTTATTGACACGCCGTATAAGTTCCTCTCCAACACAGGAAGCGCAAGAGGGCTGATTGCCTTTATGAACTGTCTGATGTGGTTTGGGAATACGACGATCCTCCTGATGGCAGGCATGATGGGGATTGACACGAATCTTTTTGAGGCGGCGGAAGTAGACGGCGCCACGTCCACCCAGGTATTTTACCGGGTCACCCTGCCGCTTCTGCGGCCGATCCTGGTATACGTGATCATTACCTCCCTGATCGGCGGCCTGCAGCTGTTTGACGTACCGCAGATCCTGACCAACGGAACCGGAGATCCCATGCGTACCACTATGACGCTGATTATGTTCCTCAACAAGCATCTGTACAGCAAGAATTACGGCATGGCAGGCGCCCTTTCGGTGGTACTGTTCATCATGACCGGTATTCTGAGCCTTATCGTGTTTAAGGTGTCGGGCAACGATAAGAGAAAGGGGTAGGAGCATGGGCAGAAAGAAGAATGACGGGCTGAAGAAAGGCATGGGAATCAGGGCAAGAAGAGGGCTGGCGTATGTGGTGCTCATCACGATCAGCTTCTTCTGTCTGTTCTGGTTTTACATATTGTTCATCAATGCGACAAGGTCAAACGGAGAGCTGCAGGCTGGATTCACCCTCCTGCCCAGCACCCACGCGCTGGATAACTGGAGGAATCTGATCGGCGGCACCCTGCCGATGGTGCGGGGGATGGTAAACAGCCTGATTATCGCGGCATCCAGCGCGGTGCTTAGCGTATATTTCTCCACCATGACGGCCTATGCGATCCATGCATATGAGTTCAGGCTGAAGAAATATATCTATCCCTTTATCCTGATGATTATGATGATCCCCACACAGGTGACGGCCCTGGGATTTGTACAGCTTGTATCGTCCATGAAGCTGGAAGACTCGTTTATCCCGCTGATCGGCACGACGATTGCCGCTCCGGTCACCTTTTTCTACATGAAGCAATATATGGAAAGCACCCTTTCCCTTGCGCTGATCGAGGCGGCGCGGATTGACGGGTCCGGAGAGTTCAGGACATTTAACCATATTGTGCTTCCCCTGATGAAACCGGCCATCGCGGTACAGGCCATCTTCACCTTTGTGAACAGCTGGAACAATTATTTTACACCGGCATTGATCCTCCATGAGGACAGCAAGAAAACACTGCCCATCCTGATTGCCCAGCTCAGGGCTGCAGACTGGCTGAAGTTTGATATGGGGCAGGTGTATATGGCGATCGCCTTCTCGATCTTCCCGGTAATCCTTGTCTATCTGGTATTGTCAAGACAGATTGTTCAGGGAGTTTCTGTAGGCGGCGTAAAAGAATAATGGCATTTGCAAAAAGTCCGCCGGAAGCAGCGGAAAATCCTGAAATGGATTCTCGCTGCTTCTGGCGGACTTCCTTCTTTCCTGTTTCTCTCTGTTCCGTTATTTCCTTAAATTATCCCATACACAACCGTCATCATCACAATCCCAATAAGAATACTGAGTGAGTTTGCCTGGGCGGCATTTCCGCCGTCGCCTCCGGCATTGACCGTAAGCAGAGGCGCGACGCTGGCCACCGGCGCCATCAAAAGGACGCACACCGCCTGACGGATATCCGGCGGGAATGGCACGAACAGCAGGACTGCCCCGGCAATGAGAAGTACGGTCACATAGCGAAGAGAGAAGAATTTAAGCAAAGTGCGCAGGCTCTTCTTATCTAAGGACAGCTCGAAAAGGATGCCGATGCTGAGCATGGCCAGGAATGCGTTGGCATTTCCTGCCACCTCCGCAAGCTTCAGGATGGGGCTGGGAAGACGGAGGTGAAGGGCCGCCAAAAGGAGCATGATCAGATACGCATCCGTAATCGGTGAGCAGAATAATTTCTTCAGCAAAAGCTTCGGGGAAAATCCCCCGCCCTGCCCTTTGCGGCTCTCGGCCACGCTGTAATCGATGCCGTACAGGAAGATAGCCACAGAGATATCGAAAAGGCAGAGGGCCGCGAAACCATTGTCAGAGATAAGCCCGTTTAAGAAGGGAATAGCGAAATTCCCTACATTGAAGCTGTTGAAGCTGAAGAGGAACAGCAGCTTGTCCGAGGCGCTGGCTTTTCGCGATGCAAACATTCCCACGGCCATAAGGATGCTGCATGTGGCAAAGCCGATAAGGAAGCACCAGAGAAAGGACGGCTGCAGCTCCAGGGCTTTGAGGCCGTTCACTGCGGCAGCGGGCATGGTGATATACAGGATCACGGATTTCAGAAATCCGGCGTCCTCTGTCCTGAAGATGCCAAGCTGCTTAAACCCGTATCCCAGGAATAATAATGCAAGATATACGATTGTCTGTGTGGCTACATTGCTCATGATTGATTTATCTCCTTTTCCTACGGCAGGATGGTGGCGGGCCGTGTTCAGGCAGGTTGTGCTCAGGTAGGTTGTATTCAGGCTGTCTGTGCTCAGGCAAACTGTGTTCGGGCAGGCCATATTCGAACTGGCTCCGGTCGAGAAGACTATGCCCAGCCGGTAACCAGATTGCGTCCGAGCCGGGCATATGCTCCAGGGGAACACTTTCATCAGCGTTTTCCTGGATAAGCATTAGTCAGCTATTAGTCAGCCATTCGTCAGATATTCCGCCGCAAACAAAGCCATCGCCCGGGTGCACAGCTTGATATAAGGCTCCTCCACCATAAAATTCGGATGGTGGTTGGAAGCATTGTCCCCGGTGCCGATCCATACCAGGCAGCTGGGGGCCTTCTGGGCATAGAAGCCAAAGTCTTCCGCGCCCAGAGAAAGCTGGTTCCCGGTGAGCATCCAGCCCTCCGGCGCTTTTCCCTCCTGGCTGATGCCGCCGAAAAGCTCTGCTTCATGGCCAGTAAATACCCGGGAGGCAAAGCCTGCCAGAGCCTCGTCATTGTACACGGAGGCGTAGCCGATGCGGTAACGGATGTCCGCGCTTCCGCCCATCATGGCTGCCGTGCCCTTTGCCACTTCCTCGATGCGCCGGAACATGGTATCCCGGGCTTTGGGGGTGGCATTGCGCATCATTCCATTTAATTCCACCGTGTCGGCGATGACGTTGGCAGCGGCGCCACCCTTGATGCAGCCGATATTTAAGGTGGAGCTTTCCAGCGGATTTAGATTTTTGGCCGTAATCAGATTCAGGTTAGTGATAATGGAGGCCGCGATCTGGATGGCGTCCACGCCCTTTTCCGGGGTGGAGGAATGGGCCGCCTCCCCGTGGACGGTAACCCAGAAGCCGTCAGAGTAGGCAGTGAGGGGGCCGGAGCCTACGGTAAAGATTCCCGGCGTGCTGGGCATCACATGGATGGCAAAGCAGGCATCGGGAAGCTCATCCATCAGCCCCTGCTCGATCATCTGCCGTCCGCCTCCGCCGTTCTCCTCGCCGGGCTGGAAGACCAGCTTTACCCGGCCCTTCCATGCGTCCCTGGTGTTCCAGAGAATCTCCGCCACGGCCAGAAGGTTTGCCGTATGGACATCGTGTCCGCAGGCGTGCATGACTCCTTCATTCTGGCTGGCAAAGGGGAGGCCGGTGGCCTCTTGAATGGGAAGTGCGTCCATATCCGCCCGCAGAAGCAGAAGCTTTCCCGGTTTTCCGCTGTCGATCATGCCCACCACGCCAGGCTCTACAGGACTTAACTCGTAGGGAATGCCGATGCGGGTCAGCTCCCGCTGCACCAGAGCGCTGGTTTCCTTTTCCTTAAAGGAAAGCTCCGGATTGCAGTGGATGGCATGGCGCAGCTTCAGGGTCTGCTCCTCTAACTGGTCAGAAAGGGCAATAATGCGTTGTGTCAGTTCCATGGTAAATCTCCTCTCTCGATGATTACAGGGCAGAACATGTCCTGCGTATTAATAGCCGATGGCCGTTCCCACAAAGATGGAAATGCACAGAACTACGAAAAGAATTGAATACACCGGCACGATAATCTTGTACCATTCCTTCATGCTCACCTTGGCAAGGGCAAGGCAGGCCAGCAGGTTTACGCTGGTGGGAGCCAGAAGATTGGTAAAGCCGTCGCCGTACTGCAGGCACAGCAGAGCCATCTGGCGGCTTACGCCCAGCACGTCCGCCAGCGGCGCCATAATGGGCATCATCACGCTGGTCTGGCCGGAGCCGGAATTGATGAAGATGTTCACAATGGCATTGACGATAAACATACCGACTCCCGCCATAGCATTGCTTAAGTAATCCAGGGGGATGGAAAGGTAGTAAACCACCGAATCCAGAATCATGGAGTTATTTAAAATCACGTTCATGACGCTGGCCAGGATCATGAAGACGATTACGCTCATCATTCCCTGTGCGCCCTTGACAAAGTGCCCCATCAGGGTGTCCAGATCATAGCGGGCCAGAAGTCCGCAGACCAATCCTACAGGAAGCATGATGGAGCCTAAAGTCAGGGTATTAAAGCCAAATGCAGGGCCGCCGATGGCAAAAAAGATGAAGGAACCGAAGAACAGGCAGAGGATGGCAACCTCATTTGCCTTAAGAGGCTCGGCCTTCAATACCTCGCCGCTGTCTTCCTCACTGCCGAAGGACTCTTCATAGGCGGCCGGATTCTTCTGCTGGCGCTTTGCGTACCAGATCAGATATACGGAAACGATGGCCAGGTTAATGATCGTCACCACAGTACGCAGACCTGCGCCGGAGTAGGGCACCAGACCGGCAATCTCCTGGCCTAAGATGGTGGTCAGGGTGTTGACCGGGGAGGACATAAAGCCGGTGTAGGAGCCAAGGATAATCAGTCCCACAGCAAAAGCCCGGTTGGCCCGCATCTGCTTGGCCAGAGAAAGTCCCAGAGGGATAAAGAGGATGGCGGTGGAAATCATGGAGCCCAGGCATCCGAAGAATCCCATGGCAAAAATAAATGCCGGGATAATCAGGAAGGCCTTGTCCCGCATCCGGTCCACCAGATTGGTCAGGCACCGGTCGATGACGCGGGTAGAGTTGACCACGCCCATCATGCCGCCCATAATCATGATGGTGATAAACAGGCCGCCGAAGGACGAGTAAGTCTGCTGGCCGATGGCCAGGATCACATCCCAGGGCATAAGGTATACTTTGTCCATAGTTGCATAAGAGCCGGGAATGGCAATTCCATCCTCACGGGCAAAGCTTCCCGAGGGGATGATGAAGGAAAGAATATAAACCACGATGATAACGGCCATGATGACCATCCACATGCTTAAAGGCTTCTTTTCCTTCGCAGAGGTTTTGGTTGTGGGTGCTGCAGTTTTCATTTGTAGTACTCCTTTGCTAGTAGTATTTATCGCGGCTATTCCGGCGGGAAAAAGCTGGCCAGGTGGGGAATCGGGCAAATTGGTCCGTGAGAATTCTGCGGAAACTGCGCGGAAATCCTTGCAGGGATTCGTCAGAAGCTGCGTGGAAATCCTTGTGGGGATTCGTCAGAAGCTGCGTGGAAATCCTTGCAGGGATTCGTCAGAAGCAGGCACGGGTTCCTTGCGGATTTGCCGGAATCCCACAGCGCCCGGCGGAATAGTTGCAATCGGTGAACGGGTGCATGACTTGCTTTTCAGTCTGTTGCAGTATTGCCTCGAGTCTGTATTCAGCTGTCTCGAACGCTTTTCAGACTGATTCCGGAGTCTGTCACCTTGCAGCCAAAGCGCGCTTTACCAGATCAGAAAAGAGGGCCACCATCCGCGGCTCGCTTTCCAGAAGCTCCTCCGGGTGCCACTGAACCAGGAGGATCTGTCCGTCATCAGATTCCATGGCTTCCGGAATCTGGTCTCTCGTCCAGGCGGTGACCGTCAGCCCCTGGCCCGGCTCCTTCGCACACTGGTGGTGCATGGTGTTGGTGTAAATAGATTCCGTGCCTAGGATCGAGGCCAGGCGGCTTTCTTTCTGGATCAATACCTGATGCATCAGGTAGTCCCGATTCTGCCTCTGGGTGTGCAGGAAATGGTCTTTATTTTTCTGGGCAATATCCTGATACAGGCTCCCGCCTAAGGCCACATTGGCAAGCTGGAGGCCCCGGCAGATACCCAGGACGGGAATTTTCTTTTCTACCGCGAATTTGACTGCTGCAATCCAGAACCGGTCAACCTCCGCATCCAGCACACCGATAACGGGAAGGGGATCTTCCCCATAAAACCGGGGATCCACATCGATGCCCCCGGGCAGAAGGATTCCCTGGCACAGGGACAGGGCCTCTAAACCGTCCTCGATCGTTGACGGAACCGGCACAAGCAGAGGGATTCCGCCTCCTTTTTCTACCGCAGCACAGTATGCGCGGTTTACATAATCTGTCTGCACAGGCACCGGGCCTGCGGTACTTACCATGCGTGCGCCGAGAATTCCAATAATAGGTTTGCTCATCTTATGTGTCCTCCAGATTGTATTTTTGTTTCGGAAAATTCGATATATAATGAAAATTATAACAGTTATGGGTGGAGGGTTCAATAATGTTTATAAATAGACCGGATTTAGAGTGAAAATAGGGTTACTGCTCATGGCTGGCATTTTCACTTGCTGAAAATGCCAGATCAGTACATGAAAAGCAGCAAAAGAATCCAGCCCCATCGCCACAGGCGATTTGGAATGGGCTGGATTCCGTTACAGTTCGCGCCTAGCGTGAACTGTAATAAAATAGGAAAAGGCCATATGCGCCTTGTGAAGGAGACTGCATATGGCCTTTCTTGCGGGGATTCCTGAATGAAAAGGGGCGATGCGGCTGTTTTTAAGGATTTTTCCGGTAGTATTCATCCAATATTTTTGCTAAAGCCTTTGGGGATTCTTCATTTACAACATGCCCCGTATTTTCAATAATATTTAATTCTGCATGTTTAATATTTTGACTCAAGTAATCTGCTGATTTCCGATTTGCCTTGTCCTTCTCTCCGCAAAGGATCAGCGTGGGGCAGGCAATATGATTTACCCTGCCGCTGAAATCCAAGCTTTTCATCGAGTTTCCTAGAGCAAAAGTATCCTTTTTATCAAAAGCCATGGCTTCAAACATGGATTTGGGCAAAAAGCGGAAAATGACATTTTGCAGACAAAATGCCGCTTTCGGAACCTTGTGTGGCGTACCGATTAACACCAATGTTTTCACTTTTTGCGGGAAGTCCAGGGCATAATTTAAAGCTAAAATTCCGCCTAATGAAAGGCCGCACAGATGAATCGGTCCGTCGAATTTGCCGCAGTATTTCACGAAAGCGGAATACAGATTTTCGTAGCTTGCTTTCTTGCCATCAAGGATGGAAGAGAGGTCGGGGCATATTATGTTTTCGCTGCAGGCCATGGAGGAAATGGTTTCCTTCCAGCTTGCGGCTTTGTGGCCTGAACCGTGGATGAGAATTTTTGGGGTCATAAGCATCTCCTTTTATCATTACGGCACACATTTATCGATTTTTCCAGAGAAGGTCACCTCCGTTAAGCCAACTGAGGTTTTCCGGCTGCTTTCCGCATCTAATGTTCCTCCCCACCAGAAGCCGTCCTGATATTCTTCATATTCGTACTGTTCTTTTTCCTGACCATCGGGATAATTTACCTTGATCAGTTTGTCCCTTGACTGGGTGCGGGTTACTAAGCTTAAGGGGAAATCTGTTGGCGGATTGCTGACAGCCCCATACTGAGCAGAACAAAAAGCGGCAGGATTTTTAATACCCGATACTGTGCAGTAAAGGAAATCGATTTTTCCTGGAGCTTTATGGCAGCTCGTACGAGAATATACAGCAGAGAAAACAATACAGCAAACGTGATTTGCATTTGAAAAAAATTATGAAAAAAATTAGTGAAAGCCTGTATCATGGTTACCCCTCTTTTTGCTCGTCCAGCCACTTTTCCAGTGCCTCAGCCTCTTTTTCCGATATTCGTTTGTTAGACAGCGCAAGAAGAAATTTTTTAAAGGAACCCTCGTAATAATGCTCGAGCAGTTCCTGGGCTTCCAGCGCATCTGCCCCTTCTGGAGTGACCAGAGGGAAATAAAACTTGGTCTTTCCTTTTTTCTGAAAGCTTACAAAGCCCTTTTGCTCCATTCGGGTTAAAAAGGTGGAGATGGTCTGTACTTTCCAGTCTTTTTCCTTTAAGGAGAAGATTGACTCCAGCTCCTTTACGCTGACTGGACGGTTAAGCCGCCAGAGTTCTTCCATAATCAGGCGCTCGGCTTCGGATAGTTTTTTATACATGGTTGTTCACATCCTTTATATACTACATTGTCGTAGTGTATAATTATATTACTACATTGGTGTAGTATTGTCAATTGCTTTTGGGCAGAAAAATGGCCAGCCCCGCAAATAAATGATGTTTCAGTAGGAAAACCAAGGATTTTGTGATATACTACTACCGATTAATGGCTTTTGCACGGAATGAGGAGGCATTTATGTCGAAAGAAGCGAATTCCCTTGCCATATCCGTCCAGGATGTGACGAAGGTGTATCGATTATACGAAAAGCCCATTGACCGCTTAAAGGAGTCCATGAGCATTTCTCATAAAAGCTACCACCGGGATTTTTATGCCCTGAACGGGATCTCCTTTCAGGTGGAGAAGGGGCAGACGGTGGGAATCATCGGCACCAACGGCTCAGGGAAATCTACGATTTTAAAGATTATTACCGGTGTGCTGACGCCCACATCTGGGACGGTTTCTGTGGATGGAAAGATATCGGCCCTGCTGGAGCTGGGCGCTGGCTTCAACAGCGATTACACCGGAATTGAAAATATTTATATGAACGGCACCATGATGGGCTACTCTCGGAAGGAGATGGACGAAAAGCTTCAGGATATTCTGGATTTTGCGGAGATTGGGGATTTCGTCTATCAGCCGGTGAAGACTTATTCCAGCGGTATGTTTGTCCGCCTGGCCTTTGCCCTGGCCATCAATGTGGAGCCGGAAATTCTGATTGTGGACGAGGCTTTGTCTGTAGGTGATGTGTTTTTTCAGGCCAAATGCTACCGGCGGATGGAGGAAATCCGAAAGAGCGGCACTACCATTCTGATGGTTACCCACGATATGGGCAGCATCATTAAATACTGCGACAAGGTGGTACTGTTAAATAAGGGCGAGTTCATCGCCGAGGGAACGGCAGGCCACATGGTGGATTTATATAAAAAGATTCTGGCAGGGCAGATGGATGCGCTGAACGCGGAGCTGGCCAGAGAGCGGGGACAGGCTGCGGCTGGGACAGATGAGATTGCCATGTCGGACTTTTCCGGCGGCATTACTGGAGAGGACTTAGAAAATAAGGCATCCGGGGCGGCCGGGCAGGGAGATGAAAATGATGCCGGTGCAGGCGGCGGAAATCAGGCAGGAAATGGCGCGGGCGGCACGGGAGGTGCGGGCCAGAGTGCAGGCACAGCAGCAAAGAGTGCACCCTTGATGAAAGAGCAGATCACCATCAATGCCAACCGTACAGAGTATGGCGACGGCCGTGCGGAAATCTATGACCTGGGCCTTCTGGATGAGCGGGGAAACCTGACAAATCTCCTGCTTAAAGGCGAGATGTTTACCATCCGGGAGTGTATTCGTTTCCATGCGGAGATTGAGGCGCCGATTTTTACCTACACCATAAAGGATAAGAAGGGCACGGAGCTTACCGGCACTAATACCCTTTACGAGGGAGCGGATATCCGGCCGGTGAAGGCGGGGGATGAGTACCAGGTGGAATTTACCCAGAAGATGACCCTGCAGGGCGGCGAGTATCTCCTGTCCATGAGCTGCACCGGGTTTGAGCACGGGGAGCATGTGGTTTACCACCGGCTCTACGATGTGGCCAGCATTACGGTCATTTCCAATAAAAATACAGTAGGCGTCTATGACATGGAGTCACAGGTAAAGGCGGTAAAGAAATGAAGGATATGAGCTACGAGCTTTTGGATTTGATGGAAGAGCAGGGCTGGGATG
>JAGHER010000238.1 GCA_017889125.1 Lachnospiraceae bacterium | reverse complement strand
TTTTTCCAGAAAAATCATACTCCTCTAAGAACGTAGCAACTGGCATCGGAATGGAAGCCCACCAGTTTGGATAGCCGAGAAGAATCGTATCATACTGGCTCATATCTTCTATATGTGCCGCCAGTTCCGGCCTGGCCTGGATATTCTGGTCATGCTGCGCCTGATCGAGGACGGTATTATAATCTGAAGAATAGGGGGTTACCAATTCTATCTCAAACAGATCCGCGCCGGTCTGGGCCTGGATTTCCTCTGCCACGCCTCTGGTATTGCCGCCCCAGGAGAAGAAGGCAATCAGAATGTTTCCATCCTCGGCAGTCTGCGTTTCTGCCTCGGAGGTTGTCACGCTTCCATTTCCATTGACGGCATTACGGACAAGGCGGATACCGATGTTGAAGCTGCCCTGATCCTCCGGCAAAGTGGCCCGGTAAGCGGAGCGCATATTTTTAGCAAAATCATTCCAGGCGCCACCCCGGTAGACACGGCGGGTCCCTGTTTCCGGGCCGGTGGGGTCGGACACCTCATCCGTGCGATATTCTCCATAATAATCCCACACCCACTCGCTCACATTGCCGTGCATATTGTAAAGTCCCCAGCCGTTAGGAGAAAAGCTGTCTACAGCAACCGTAGTCTGTCGATACTCACCAGGTCTGGTGGACAGGTTCCCCTGAGAGAAATAGTTGTCCTCAATCTCATAGGGATAATGCCCGTAGTAGTTAGATTCCTCCGGGCTGATCGAGGTTTCCGTATTGAAGGGTGTCGCAGTTCCCGCACGGCAAGCGTACTCCCACTCTGCTTCTGTAGGCAGCCGGTAGCCATTTGCACCTCTGTCCCAGGTCACGTTTGTGCCGTCAATCGTGTAGACCAGCGTCAGGCCTGCCTGTTCGCTGAGTGCATTGCAGTACCCCACTGCATCCAGCCAGCTCACATTTTCAACGGGCAGGTTTTCCCCGCTGAAATTGGAAGGGTTGTCACCCATGACTGCCTCATAATCATCCTGTGTCACTTCATAGGGACTAATGTAAAAGTCACTGACGGTTACCGTATGCAGGGTTTCATCCTCTGACCGCCAGGGTTCGTCCTGGGGGCTTCCCATAGCGAAGCTGCCGCCCTGTATCCGTACAAAGCCATCCTCCACCAGCACAATCCCGCTGCTCTCCACTTCTGATTCAGAATCAGTCTCCCCTCTTTCCGCTTCTGTAAGGATTGCGGAAGGTTCCGACGGTTCTGCCTGCCAGGGGGTATTCTGCATTGGTCTGTTTAAGCCAGCGATCACCAGCAGACAGACAAACACCGGAATTGTAAAAGGCACAATCTTCCAGCCAATCCCCGTTGTTTTTCCTTTTCCTGTGTTTCGCAGCAATTTGTTCAGGTAATGGGCAATCGCTGCAAACAGCACAATCATGGAGACTGTTTCTGCAAAATAGACCGGCGCACCTTTCGTTTCATCAAACAGGACAAAATGTGTCTGCAAAAACAGATAATCCGGAAGCTGCTGGGCAAAAAAGGCATAAATACCATATATGGATATGCCCGCAGCAGCTGCCCGGAGAATCCACACCCTTACCTTATTTCTTTCAGATGTCTGAACTAGCTTTCTTCCCATGCCGATGAACATTTCTATGTGCATTCCGAGATGAACCGACATCAAGATCAATCCCCAATAGGATGCAAGAAGGTGAAACTGTCTTGCAGCCATCATCCCGCCACGCAGGGAAAGAAAACCAAAAACAAAATCGGACATCAGGATTCCGCTGATTCCAAGCGCCGCCATATCCAAAAGGAGCAGCAGGTCAATGGTTGCGGAAAACGCACGGGAGGGCGTATATTTCCCTCTGAGCAGGCTTTTCCACCAGCCTGCGTTCAGGATATGGTGTACGATAAATAAAACCAGCATCCCCGCGCCAAGCCATTCATGTATTTCCTGACCAATCAATATTTCTGCCATTAAAAGCGGCAGAAGGACGATCATGGCAAGGTCAACAATCCGTTTTCTGATTTGATCTGATTGCCTCATGGTATCCTCCGTTCTGCCGCTTAGTATTTCAACAGGAACCAGTATTCTCCATCAAGCGGCCGGATGGAGAATCCCTCACTGCCAGTTTTATCCGGCAGGAAATCAAAAATCCTGTTTAGTTAATTCCAAGTCCATTTGCCCATTCAAGGATTTCCTCGGCTGAAGCGCTGCTGGAAAAACGTATGCCGTCAAGCCATGTGGAAGAATCCGCTGCCTCCCGCAGTGCTGAATCGCTTCTGCCGAACCCACTGCTGGCAGACGTGCAGAAAGCTGCAAGCGTCTTTCCTGAAAAATCGTAGCTCTCGATAAATGTATTCATAATCCTCGGAGCCTCGCCCCACCAGATGGGATATCCAAGAAGCACCACATCATATTGCTCCATATTCTCCACAGCACCGGAAATCCCAGGACGGGCATCCGGATCATTCATTTCCACCGATGACCGGCTGCTACTGTCGCTGTAATTCAGATCCTCAGAAGTGTACGGGATTTCCGGGACAATCTCATAAAGATCAGCCCCCAGCCCTTCCGCCAGTTTTTGCGCTGCACCTTCGGTGTTGCCGGTGGCAGAAAAATACGCTACAAGGATTCTGCTGCCCTCTGTTTCCGGCCCTGAAGCTTCCTGCCCCGAAGCTTCCGGCCCCGAAGTTTCCGCTGGTTCTGTCTCCGATGTTTCTTCAAGGGAATCTGTCTCCGGCACGGTACTTTCCTCTGTTATATTCTGCGCGGAATCCGTATTGCTGCTGCTTTCCGTTTCCGTAGTTCCACCTTGGCAGGCAGCAAGAGAAAAGAGCATTATTGCCGCCAGCAGGATTGTAAATATCTTTTTCATTTTCATTTCAAACCTCCATATTGTGTATCGTTTACCGCCTCCAGCCACTCATTTGAATCATTCTCCTAGATCGATTTTCCGAGCCTATAGGCGGCATCCATGTGTCTGGAAGTGCGGGTCATGGATGGGGAACCGCATCCTGTTCCCAGCACCATTCCGCAGTTTTCAAAATTCATGTACCGACATAACTTCTTATAATGCTCTGCCGTATACGGCATCACGTCATCATTGCTGTCCCAGGCAGCCGTGATCAGCGCCGCTTTCAGGTGCTTTGTGGACAGTTTCATGGTATAACTGTAGAAGCGGTCAATCACCATTTTCAGCTGCGCGGACATTCCAAAATAATAAATCGGTGTGACAAATACCACCATATCACTCTCAAGCAAAGCGTCCCGAATGATGC
>JAGHER010000237.1 GCA_017889125.1 Lachnospiraceae bacterium | reverse complement strand
TACAGCTGCTCCCAAAGTTTCATAATTAGATACCGGATTATCTGTCCCTGTCACCTGCTTTAAATTCTGCAGTGCGGACAGAGGCGAAACATCGGTCACATAGTTATCGGAAAAGTCAATGGTTTCCAGCATGCCCAGCCCTCCGGCAAAGGACAGGTCTGTCAGCTCGTTTTCCCGGATGGACAGGTGCTTTAAGCCTTTCAGCCGGGAAAGGAAGTCCAGGTGATTTACAAGGCTTATGTCATCCCAGTCTACGCTGACGATTCCCCCGCCGCCGGAAATGACCACATTCTCGTAAAGCTTCATATGATCCATATTCAGCTCTTCCAGAACGGTGTTTTCCCCGATGCGGTCAAAAGCAATCTCCGCGCTCATGCCGCCGATGTTCAGGCGCTTCAGAGCTGGAAGGTTAAAGATACCGGAAAGGTCTCCGTAGGTGGAGGTTCCGGAAAGGTTTACTTCTTCTAAGGAGGTCAGCTGCGGGATAAAGCGATAATCCCGCTCCGCTGCACCAAAGCTGGTACAGGTAAGAGATTTTAAGCTGGTGAGGCCGGAAAATACGGAAAAGTCGGACACCGGACAGCTGTCCAGGGTCAGCTTTAGCAGCCCGTTCATCTTCGTTAAAAAGTGCATTTCCTGAAAGCCCTCCAGGGTCAGCTCCTCCATCTGGGTCAGTCCAGAGAGATCTGGCTCCGGGCAGCCGTAAGGCAGATCCAGGCGGAGGCGCTTTAATTCCGTTAAGGCGGATACTGCCGACAGATCCTTTATCTCGTCACAGCTTTCTATGGAAAGAGCCTCTAAGCCGGTGCAGCTTTGCAATGCATCCAGATTCAGCATGGTTCCGTTAGAAAGGCTTAAGCTGGTCAGCTTGGGGATGCCAGAGACAAAGCCGATATCCCGGAGATTTTCAGAAGCAAGGGACAGCTCCTTAAGTTCCGGCATGGTGGCGAGGACGGAAAAATCCATGGCCTGCTCCCGGTCATTAAGGGCCAGTGCTTCGATGCCCTGTCCCTGAACCAGCATTTTCCCATCGGTCAGCTCTCCGTTTACTGTCAGCCGCTTAAGGCCGGGAAGAGCTTCAATGCCGGTAAGATCAAGGGTGCTGCCGACCGCAGTGATCTCCTCCAGTGCTGTCGGATCATCCACCAGAGCTGCCGCTTCCGTCAGGCTGTCAAAATAGCCCTGGAGACTGCGAATGTGCAGTCCGGCCAGGTCGCCTTCCTTAAGCCGCTGAGAAACGCTGATGCGGACAAGCCCGGTAAATGCAGGAAGGCAGGACAGATCGGCATCCGAGTACTCATCACGAGAAAAAACTTCCCAGGTTAGTTCTCCGCCTTCCTCTGCTTCCGGCTCCTCCATGCTGTAGCCGATCCTCCGGGTATCCAGCGTGGAGGAGATGGAAAGCTGCCGGATCTGGGAAAGCTCCTTTTCCGTCAGCTCCTCCACCGGACGGCGAAAAATTGCTTCACAAAAGGCAGACAGCAGAGGGTCTGCCCTTAAGGCGGTGAGCGCATCCAAAGCCTGACCGTTTTCACCAGATGCCAGAGCGCCGGCCAGACCGGCAGCCTGGGCTGCATCACCTGCAGCAGCCTCTCCCACTGCGCCCTCTGCAGCGGCCCCTGCGGCGTCTCCTGCTTTAGCCAGCTGATCGGACTGATAACGGCGGTAAATCCCTGGGCCAAACATTACGCCGGAAAGCACAAAAACCAAAACGCCCACGGCAAATACCCGTTTTATCCCGCCGGGTTCCCATCCAGTCTTCTTCGGCTTTTCTGGCGTATAGGGGGTGTAATTGATCTTCGCAGGCTGCTGAACCAGCCCGCGCTCTCCCTCCAGGGTATACCGGGTGTGGCAGTATTCACACTCGGCTACCCAGGGATTTTTTTCATCTACCTTCAGACTTCCGCCGCAGGCAGTGCATGTTAATTCCGTTATTTTCATGTGCCGTCTCCTGCTTCTGCGGCTGCCTGGGCCATAACCCGGTTATGGAGGGCAACCACCTCCTGCCGCTGCTGTGCGGCATCGTATTTTTGATCTTCATAAATAAAGTAGGGACTGGTGATGATTGATGGATTTGCCTCTGCAATTGCCTGGATTGCATCCTGGCATCGTTTTTCCGAAACATCCACGTATTCGCTGTATTTGTCCGGATCCTTTGTATAAATCAGGGCCGCTTTGGCATAGCCGCCATCCTGGCAGAGATATTTTTCCGAAAAGAAGCAGGCCACTAAATCCTCAACCCGGTAAATCATGGGAGAGATGCCTGGGAGCTTCAGATAATGTGCAGAAAGAAAGCCGCCCTGCCGCAGATCCTTCTTGCTGGAGCCGTAAAAGCCCAGCAGGATGGCGCCTGGCGCCTGAAATTCTGCTTCTGCCTGAAGAACCTCTTCCTCCGAAAGGCCGCTGGCTTCCATGTAAGCCTTCACCCAGTTGTCGTCCCGCTTTTTCTGCTTTGCAGAGCCAAAGATCGTCAGAAGCGCCCCGGGAAGGATTACCGCTCCAGCCATCACCAGAGCCTGGGTCATCCCTGCAGGGATTACCAGGGCGGTCAATGCTGCGCCGCAGACCATCAGGGTAATCCCGCCTGCCGCAATACCCTTTCCGATACCTGCCGCACCGTACAGGTATTTCAGGATGCTGCCGTCCTTTTTCATTTTTGTCTTTTGTGCCTCGTTTGGAATCATTCGCATTGTGCTGATCCTCCTCTAGTCAGTATAGTATGTCCTGGTCATTATACCAGATCTTTGAAAACAAAGCCAGAGATTCCTTTTCTTTCCATCTGAATCTCTGGCTTTGCTCAGTTTTCTTTCCATTTCTCTGATTTTTTCAGGTATCGGGCCGGAACCGCCTTTGTCAGCCATACGCCATTGGCGGGCAAGTAAAAGGGATGCCCATCCCGGTGCATCTGACCGACATCGACCAGATAGATCACCGGTTCCCCATGCCGGCGGTCTACCTTTTCTGCTGTTTCCACATTAGGCGAGAGATGGACATACAAGCGGCCTTCGGGGAGCAGGCCCTGCGCCTCGATGGAGGCGGCAAACTGCTGGGCGGTTCCATGATACAGTATCTCTGGCGGTTTTGCCGGGGAGAGCTCCACATCTACCTGGACGGAATGGCCCTGGTTGGCCCTGATCTTTGTCCGATCCTCATTAAAGGAATACCGCTGCTTGCCGTCGCTTTGGACGATCTCCTCCAGCAAGGAAATGGTAGGCTGATATGTTTTTATCCAGCAGTAGGCAAATCTAAAATCACTTTGTCTATTACACCGTCTTTCATTAACAAAACAATACTATAACAAGACGTTCCATCTATACCGTAATTTTTAATTTCATCT
>JAGHER010000032.1 GCA_017889125.1 Lachnospiraceae bacterium | reverse complement strand
GAGTAAGACCCCTTGAAGACGACGAGGTAGATAGGGCACAGCTGGAAGTGCAGTAATGTATGGAGCTGACTGTCACTAATCGGTCGAGGGCTTATCCAGGTAGGCATTAGGGAAGAATGGATGGAAGGAAAGATTTTCAGTATGTGGTTTTGAGGGTACATACCCTTGATACGGCCCGGTGGCTCAGCTGGTTAGAGCGCCGCCCTGTCACGGCGGAGGTCGACGGTTCGAACCCGTTCCGGGTCGTTTTTCTTCAAAAATAAATAGTGACAGCATTGGGATCTTAGCTCAGCTGGGAGAGCATCTGCCTTACAAGCAGAGGGTCACAGGTTCGAGCCCTGTAGGTCCCATTCCGTGTTAACGGATTAATTTGGATGGATTCCCGAGTGGCCAAAGGGGACAGACTGTAAATCTGCTGCAAATTGCTTCGGTGGTTCGAATCCACCTCCATCCACTTGATTCTTTCAACAATATGATGTATAATAGTGTTGTTGAAGGGATATAATTTAATATGAATGTCGCGGGGTGGAGCAGTCTGGAAGCTCGTCGGGCTCATAACCCGAAGGTCGTAGGTTCAAATCCTGCCCCCGCAATTTTTTTATGTAAAAAAGCATCTCAACGAAAATTAAACAATAGCATCGGGGCGTGTAGCTCAGGCGGTAGAGCACTTGACTTTTAATCAAGTTGTCCCGGGTTCGAATCCCGGCACGCTCAGTAAGTCATAGACAGCGGAAAAACTCAGTAAAAATGAGGGATTCCACTGTTTTTTGTTATTCCAGAAAAAAGATAAAGTAAACAAAAAAGCACCGTTTCCAGTGCTTTTTCGTAACACAGATTGCATTTTCCAGCCACCCATGCTATAATCAAATTACAATCAAGGGTAAGGCTTGATTGCCCAGAGGAAAAAATAACAGTCCTAGCTTTCCGGGCTACGAGGACTGTTATTTTTTATGTGAATCTATGTAAGTCAGAGCGGCAAAGATAACTAAAATCAATGTTAAAACATCATTTGTATCCATTGCACATCCCCCCTTCCTTTACTGATGGAAGGGCAAATCAATAACCGTCCTTGTAGTAATTTGACTTTGGATATTATATCAATGTTCAAAGTAAAAGGCAAGCCAGAAAACAAGTAAGGATAAAGGCGGAAAACCTAGGAAGATTAAGGTTTTCCGCTTTTTTGTGTCGCATATTGTAAGTTTTTTTTCCTTGTACATACTGATAATGTCTGGTAGGATAAAAGAAGTTTTGGAAAAGCTCTTTAGGATGACAGGATTTGAGGTGAAAGACATGAATAGAAAGAGAAGAAAGGGGCAGAGAATCCGCACTTCTTATATATGGGCCGGGATTATGTCGGTTTGTGCCCTGGCAGCGCTGTTTGCTGCTGTCTGGGTAGTTATGACGGTGTATGAGAAGATTGTGGGGGATTCTGCTCAGTGGACGCTGGAGACCTCTTTGGAGGGAACCAGTGAGCTGGAAATTGATGCGGAAACGGTGTCTGGCTGGATTGAGGAGGATGCGGGTACCCGGTATCTGGATGATGAAGGGAATTATCTTTCTGATCAGTGGCTTGTTTTTGGAGGTAATCTTTATTATCTGGATACAGATGGCTATATGGCGGTGGATGATGTGGCCATGGATGGACAGATTTTTTCCTTTAATGAGGATGGAGTTTTGAATGATATTCAGCTGGACAGGGCATGGACTGGCCTTACCGGAGAGGATAATCTGCAGAATCTGGACAGCCTGGTTAAGAGCAATGCGTTTTGGTGTTATCTGGATTCAGAATCTGGGTATACAGGAAGCTTTAAGCCGATCTATTACCGGAAAACTACGGAGACGGAGGCAAAGGCTCTGGGAGGTGAGAGCAATCCGGAGATGTCCACCCATAATTCTCTGCAGATTCATGGAGGGTATATTTATTACCTTCCCCAGGTGACAGCGCAATCCTTTGGCAGTTTAAGCCTTGAGGAGCAGAAGCTGTGCAACCAGCTGTATCGAATGATGCCGGGAGCTTCGGAGAAGGAACTTTTGGCGGAGGATGTGACCGGATATCTGGTGCTTGAGGATGGCAGTGTGTATTATGCTTCCCAGGGACAGATCAAAAAGGCTGGAGAAGGTACGGTCCAATCGGTGGGCGAGAGTCAGTACCGGGTTCAGATAAAGGATAATGCCTGCTATCTGGTGGATGCTTCGGGACAGCCGGTTTCTGGAGATTCTTCTGGAAACCAGGTCATTGGCGACCGGCTATATGATTTGAATGGGGATGGAAGGATTGTCAGTGTTTATCCGGCAGACCAAAGCTACGGCGGAGCAGAGTTTACGCTGGAGCAGGGTTCTTCGGGGGCAGCATTATACCAGAAGGATTCTGCAGGAACGAAATTGGTTATTGCTCAGTCGGATTACGGGATTAACAGCTTCTGTATTGCCGAGGGGATGATTTATTACAGCGCTTATGTTCAGCGGGGAGCAGATGGAACACGTTACAGTGCCATTTTCCAGATCTCTCCGGACGGAAGCGGCAACCGGCAGATCAGCCAGATGTTTGAGGGAAATATTCTGAACTTGTATTATTATCCGGAAAAGGGGAAAATTTACGGCGAGTATACCCCAGTGAGCTGGAAGAACTGTTATGGGCAGATTGCAGTGATTGATCTGGATGGAACGGTGAATGTGATTGATGATTCTGCATCCAGGGGCAGTGGTGTTCTGGAGGATAATGATCTGCTTACTCTTGTGATGGTAGAAGGAAATACCATTACCACTTATCTTCGGTCCTGCAGCTACAGCCGGGCTTCTGGAACCTGGACCGTCTTATCGGAAAAGGCTTATCAGTTTTCTGATACGCTGCAGAAGGTAGTGGCCGTACCGGCAGGAAGCGGGCTTACTGATGCAGGAGGCGTGGCGGACAATGGGGAAAACGAGAATCCGTCTGGAACATTCGGAGAGGAAAACTCCGAGACATCGTCTGCGCAGACCCCGGGAACAACAAATCCATCGGCTTCACAGAGCCCGGAGACTACTCGTCCGTCAGCTACGCAGGCACCGGAAACCAGCCGTCCGTCGGCTTCACAGAGTCCGGAAACTACCCGCCCATCAGCGACGCAGACACCGGAGCCTACCCGTCCATCAGCAGCGCAGCCTCCGGAAACAACGCAAACGCCTGCACCGTCAGCGCCGGCGGAACCAGTGCAGACCAGTCCTTCTCCAACTGAGAATGCGGGCAGCGGCGGGCCTGGATACGATAACGGGAGCCAGCCGCCTGCGGGACCAGGGGATTCCAATATTCCCATTATTGAGGCGAATCCGCAGTCAGGGAGCAATTCTGGTCAGGTAGATTTCATCGGACCAGGTTATTCGTAATTACTTTGGAAGTCCTGCCGCCGGATAGGCGGCATGTATTCAGGGATGCCCCATGCGCCCGCCATACTTTCATAGATTGGTGGTGCACCCGCTTGCCGGGCGCATGTAGGTTTACTCATCAAATTCCACGATTACGTAAAAGCCGCGGTCATTTTCCTGAACCTCTTTTACGATGCCGTACTGGGATTTGATGCGTTCTTTGGCTTTGTAGCAGCCGGACATGGCTACGGCCGGGTCGATGATGTAGCTGTAGCTGCTGGTTCCCGGCCGTTCAATAATTTTTACCTCGTCCCCAGCCTTCACCAGGTTGGGGCGTTCCATTTTAAAGGTTTCGGTTCGCATAATGAAGAAGCTCCTTTTCTGCCTGTTTTTGGTTAAAGCTGGCTTTATTATAGCGAAGCGGATAGGAAAATGCAAATTAATCAGGAGAATAATAAGAGGATAGAATAAGGTGATAAAAGTGAGAACAAATGAAAAAAAGACCATCCTTGAGCAGCTTAAGCATTATGCGGAGTCAGATTATTATCCTTTCCATATGCCGGGGCATAAGCGTAATTTAGAGGCGGCAGAAGGGCTTGCCGGGGGATTTCCCAATCCTTTCTCCATTGATATTACGGAGATTGATGGATTTGATGACCTGCATCATGCGGAGGGGATGCTTCGTGAGTCTATGGATGAGGCGTCAGCTGTCTACGGGGCGGATGAAAGCTGCTATCTGGTCAATGGAAGCAGCGGGGGAATCCTGGCGGCGGTCAGCGGATGTGTGAAAAAAGGCGGCCGGATCTTGGTAAGCCGCAACTGCCATAAGTCGGTTTACAATGCAATTTTCCTCAATAACTTGTATGCCGAGTATGTTTATCCACAATTTATAGAGGAGTTGGGGATAAACGGAGGGATCCTGGCGGAGGATGTGGAAAAAATCCTGGAAAGGTATCCGGATATTCAGGCGGTTTTGATTGTGTCGCCTACCTATGATGGAGTTGTGTCGGATGTGCGGGGGATTGCTGATGCAGCCCATAAAAGGGGGATCCCGTTAATTGTGGATGAGGCACATGGAGCTCATTTTCCTTTTGGAGGAGAAGCAGATTTCCCTGTCTCTGCTCTGGATATGGGAGGGGATGTGGTGATTCAGAGTCTCCATAAAACCCTTCCTTCTTTTACCCAGACCGCGATTCTGCATATGAAAGAAAAATATCTGGGGCGCGAGCGGATAGATCGGATCCGGTGGTTTCTTTCCATTTACCAGAGCAGCAGCCCATCATATCTGTTTCTGGCGGCAGCGGAGCAGTGCATCCGATATATGAATGGTGAAGGACGCCGCCGACTGAGCTGGCTTTCTGAGGAGCTGGAACGGTTTCGCAGGAGGACGGAGGAATTTTCCGTCTTGGCAGTTCCCGGAGGGGAATGGAAGGGAAAGAAGGGCGTTTATGACCTGGATCTTTCAAAAATCATCCTGTATACCGGCAGGACAGGAAAAAGTGGCTCATGGCTTGGGGAGAAGCTTAGAAGAGCGTATCACCTGGAGCTGGAGATGTGTGCGCCCCAGTATGGGCTTGCTTTAACCAGTCTCTGGGACAGGAAAGAGGGATTTGAACGGCTTTATGCGGCGGCGGAAGCCATAGATCGGGAGCTTTCTCTGGAAATTCTGGAAACGAATGGTAATAAATGGAAAATATTAGAACCGTTGGAAGCTGGAGATAAAAGCATGACGGTGCAGGCAGTATATCCTCTCTTTCAGGCGGCAGAGATGGCGGGGGAAGAGATCCCTTTGTCTGACTGTGTGGGAAGAGCTGCGGCTGAGTATGTGTATCTTTATCCGCCGGGAATTCCCTGCCTGGTGCCGGGCGAATTGATTACGGATGAAATGATTCAAAAAATTCTGCGTTATGAAAAACAAGGATTTTCTGTACACGGATTAAAATATAACGGAAAATACTGGCTTAAAGTTCTTTTGTAAAGAAATCGTAAAAAGGAAAAATGAAAGATAAATGTAAGTTGAAAAAGAATATGAAATGATTTATAATCAAACAAGAATTACCAGAATGGTAGGTTGATGCATTTTTATTTAGAGCGGGAGATACGCAGGGGGATATTATGGAGAAGAAGGGACCTGTATTTACAGCAAATATGCTGGGCGGTCTGTCTTTTTACTATGGTGAGGAAACATTTACGATTAAATGTAACAATACAAGCAAGGTGATGCAGCTTTTTCTCATGCTTTTGGGAGCGGGGGATGAAGGGGTCCCCAGGGTACAGCTGCTGGAATCTTTATACGGACGTGATGATACCCAGGATACGAAAAATGCTTTTCGGATACTGGTGTTTCGTCTGCGCAGGCTTCTGGAGGATACGATTATTCCCAAGGACGATTACATTGTGGTGGAAAAGGGAATTTATCGCTTCGGAGGCCATCTTGATTTTCATATTGATTATAAGCTTTTTCTGGAAAATGCCGAGATGGCTTTACGGCTTGAGGATCCCCAGCGGAAGCTGGAGGAATTAAAGAAGGTCTGCGAGAGCTATACGGGAGAGTTTCTCCCTTTTCTGGCTAATGAGGAATGGGTGGCTGTGGAGAGTGTCCGCTGCAAGGATACCTATTTTAACTGTCTGCGGGAGGTCTGCGGCCTGCTGAAGGAGAGCGGCCGATATGAGGACATGCTGGAGCTGTGCAGCCGAGCGATTGAGATTTATCCTTTCGAGGAATGGCAGCTGGTGCAGATCGACTGTCTTCTGGCCATGAACCGGTACAAGGAAGCGCTGAAGGTTTACGAGGATGCCACCACGCTGTTCTTTGAGGAATTGGGTTTGTCCCCATCAGAAAAGATGCTGGCCAGATTCAGAGCCATGAGCGGGCAGATTCATTATGCCATGGGTACCCTGACGGATATTAAGGACAGCCTGAAGGAAAAGGAATTTGTTCCCGGGGCTTACTACTGCAGCTACCCCAGCTTTATTGACAGCTACCGTATCATTGTCCGCATGATTGAGCGGAGCGGCCAGTCGGTATTTCTTATGCTCTGTACGCTGACGGACAGCAAGGGCAATCCCATGGAGCGGGAGGATCTTCTGACGGAGTTTGCGGCAGGACTGAATCAGGCCATCTGCCGGTCGCTGCGGCGGGGAGATTTGTATACACGGTACAGTCCCAATCAGTATCTTGTGCTGTTAATCGGCATCAAGCAGGAGGACTGTGAGATTACCTTCACACGAATTAATGGAAAATTCAGAGAGATTTGTCCTACCCAGAAGGTACAGCTGCGCTATTACGTTTCTTCGATTGCGGAGATCCGCAAGGAAAAGTCGGGCTTAAGCTTTGGCGCTGCCGGCAGCCGCTGGAAGAAGAAATAAAAGGGACGGGAAAAGGAGACAGAGGATATGGGACAATATCGAATAAATACAGCTGCGCCGAATCTTACCTGTATCTGCATTGATCTGCGGGCAGAGGGAGACTACAGCGGAAGAATTTATCATAAATACAGCAGAGAGGCCATCCCGTTTCAGAAGAGCGGCAGCATGATTACCATTCTGGATCAGTTTTTTGACCAGATTAATTATCCTCAGGCGTCTACCAGGTACCGCAGCTTTAAGAAGCTGAAAAAGGGAGAGACTGCCGGACCGGAAAAGAGACTTCCTATGCCGGAGCCTGTGCATACTTCCCAGGAGATACTGGAGCAGAGGGGAAAGGATGCTACCTTTATCCTTCATGTGCAGTACCGCCAGAATTCTACCTGGCAGGGAAATCTTGTCTGGATTGAGGAAGAGATGGAGGAGGATTTCTGCAGTGTTCTGGAGCTGTTAAAGCTGCTGGACAGCGCTCTCTGCAGAAATGAAGCAGAAGAATAGAGAGATAGACGGAGAAATTCCGTATGGATTATTGGAGCCGGCTTTTCCAGAGTGTGGAAAGGCCGGCTTTTTTCTGCCTTTCCAGGATAGCGGCTGAAAGCGGAAAATTTCCGTGACCTGGAAGGGGCTGTGGAGATGGATTTTTATTGTGTTTCTACGCATAATAGAGTAAAATATTAGGGAAGCGGAATAATCAGACCGGAGGGGGGATTTACATGCCAGGATTTGCAGATATTTTAGGTCAGGAAGCCATAAAGGAGCATTTTACAAAGGCGATTGCCTTTCACAAGGTTTCCCATGCGTATATTTTAACCGGGGAAAAGGGAATGGGGAAGAAGTCCCTGGCCAATGCCTTTGCCCTGTCTCTTCTCTGTGAAAAGGGCGGGACGGAGCCGTGCTTGGAGTGCCATTCCTGCCGTCAGGTGCTCAGCGGAAATCATCCGGATTTGATTTATGTCACCCATGAAAAGCCGGCAAGCATCGGCGTGGAGGATGTCCGCAGTCAGATTAATGATACGATGGCCGTCCGTCCCTACAACGGCGGCTACAAGATTTATATTGTGGATGAGGCGGAGAAGATGACGGTCCAGGCGCAGAATGCCCTGTTAAAGACGATCGAGGAGCCGCCTGCTTACGGGGTAATCCTTCTTCTCACATCCAACGAGGATGCATTTCTGTCCACCATCCTGTCCAGATGCGTGCAGTTAAAGCTAAAGCCTCTGAAGGATTCGGTGGTAAAGACCTATCTTGAGGAGACCATGGGCGTGAAGGAGCAGGATGCGGACGTATACACAGCCTTTGCCAGAGGAAATCTGGGAAAAGCCATTCATCTGGCTTCGTCTGAGGACTTTAAGCTGATGCACAGTGAGATGCTGTATCTTCTGAACCATCTGAAGGAGATGGATATTGCCGATATCCTGAATTTTATCCGAAAGCTCAGGGAGGAGGAAATCGACCTTTATGAATGTCTGGATTTCATGCAGCTGTGGTATCGGGATGTGCTGATGTTTAAGGTAACCAAGGATGTGAACCTGCTGATTTTCAAGGATCAGTACACGGCCATCAATGAGATCAGCAAGAACAGCGGCTATGACGGCTTAGAGAATATTCTTGCGGCGGTGGATAAGGCCAGAGTACGGCTGAATGCCAATGTAAATACAGAGCTTGTCCTGGAGCTCATGCTATTAGTAATGAAGGAGAATTAAAGGATGACGAAAGTAATCGGCGTCCGGTTCAGGGCGGCGGGAAAGATTTATTATTTTGATCCCGCCGGCCTGGAGATAAAGACCGGAGACAATGTAATCGTGGAGACGGCCAGAGGAATCGAGTTTGGCTATGTGGTTCTCGGCAGCCGGGAGGTGCCGGAGGAGAAGGTGATCCAGCCCTTAAAGCAGGTGATCCGCATGGCCACGGCAGAGGATCGGGCCATCGAGGCGAAAAATAAAGAGAAGGAAAAGGAAGCGTTTAAGATTTGTCTGGAGAAGATCCGCAAGAGAGGGCTGGAGATGAAGCTGATCGATGCGGAATATACCTTTGATAACAATAAAGTGCTGTTTTATTTTACTGCTGACGGGCGAATCGATTTCCGTGAGCTGGTAAAGGATCTGGCGGCTGTGTTTAAGACCAGGATTGAGCTGCGCCAGGTGGGCGTGCGGGACGAGACAAAGATTTTGGGGGGTATCGGCATCTGCGGCCGTACGCTTTGCTGTCATTCTTATCTGTCGGAATTTATTCCCGTTTCCATCAAGATGGCTAAGGAGCAGAATCTTTCCTTAAATCCCACCAAGATTTCCGGTGTCTGCGGCCGTCTCATGTGCTGCTTAAAGAATGAGGAGGAGACGTATCAGGTATTAAACAGCAAGCTTCCGGGAAATGGAGATTTTGTCACCACCGATGACGGGCTTAAAGGTGAGGTGCAGAGTGTGAATGTGCTTCGTCAGCTGGTGAAGGTGCTGGTGACGGTAAATCACGATGAGAAGGAAATCCGGGAATACCGGGTGGAGCAGCTGCGGTTTAAGCCCCGCCGGAAGAAGGAGAAAAAGGACGGTCAGAATGATAAGCGTCAGCATTCCGAGCTGAAGGCTTTGGAGGCCCTGGAGAAAAAGGAAGGAAAGTCCAAGCTGTCATGACGGAAATGGAGAATACAGGAGAGAAGATCCTTCTGCGGGAGAACGAGCGGATTGATGATCTGGAGCGGAATGGATATCGGATTATCCAGAGCCGGGATGGCTTCTGCTTCGGCATGGACGCGGTGCTTTTATCCGGCTTTGCCCAGGTGAGGCCGGGGGAGCGTGTGCTGGATCTGGGGACAGGCACGGGGATTATCCCTATCCTTCTGGAGGCGAAGACGGAGGGCAGCCATTTTACCGGTCTGGAGATCCAGCCGGAGGTGGCAGATATGGCCCGGCGCAGCGTGCTGCTCAATGGGCTTCATCATAAGGTGGAGATCGTGGAGGGGGATATTAAGGAGGCCTCCGCACGATTTGCGGCCGCATCCTTTGATGTGGTGACCTCCAACCCGCCCTATATGAATGACGCTCACGGTCTTAAGAATCCCAACGAGAGAAAGGCGATTTCCCGCCATGAGGTGCTCTGTACTCTGGAGGATGTGGTGGGGCAGGCGGCTGTCTTAGTAAAGCCCGGCGGCCGGTTTTACCTGGTGCACCGGCCCCACCGGCTGGCGGAGATCATTAATGTGCTGACGGCCTGGAAGTTAGAGCCTAAGCGGATCAAGTTTGTCCATCCCTTTATTGACCGGGAGGCCAATATGGTGTTAATCGAGGCAGTCCGCGGAGGGCGGCCCATGGTGAAGGTGGAAAAGCCGGTGGTGGTCTTTGCGGAGCCCGGCGTTTATTCGGAGGAAATCCGAAGCGTGTACGGATATTAAACTATGCTGCGTCATGAAGATGCGGACTTTACAGGAAGGAGAGGCCATGGCAGGAAAATTATATTTGTGTGCCACTCCCATTGGAAATCTGGAGGATATTACCCTGCGGGTACTGAACACCTTAAAGGAGGTGGATCTGATCGGTGCTGAGGATACCCGGCACAGCATCAAGCTTTTGAATCATTTTCAGATTCATACGCCCATGACCAGTTATCATGAGTATAATAAGGTAGATAAGGCGCGGTATCTGGTGGAGCAGATGCAGAAGGGGCTTAATGTGGCATTGATCACCGATGCAGGGACTCCGGGAATTTCCGACCCGGGGGAGGAGCTGGTTCGCCAGTGCATGGAGGCCGGCATTCCCGTTACCTCTCTGCCGGGGCCGGCGGCCTGCATCACTGCTTTGACCATGTCGGGACTCAGCACCAGAAGGTTTTGCTTCGAGGCCTTTCTCCCGCCGGATAAGAAAGAGCGGAGCAGGATTTTATCAGAGCTGGCCAATGAGACCAGAACCATCGTTCTCTATGAGGCGCCCCATCACCTTCTGTCTACGCTGGAGGAGCTTTATGGGGCCTTGGGAGAGCGGCGGATGACTATCTGCAGAGAGCTGACCAAGCGGTATGAGGAGGCGGAGCCTACCACCCTGACGGCGGCCATGGAAAAGTACCGGGCAAATGAGCCGAAGGGGGAGTACGTGCTGGTGATTGCCGGGCGTCCGCCAGAGGAAATTCAGCGGGAAAAGCAGAAATCCTGGGAAGCCATCACCCTTTCCCAGCACATGGAGCGGTATCTGGCAGAGGGGATGGATTCCAAAAGCGCCATGAAGGCGGTGGCTAAGGACAGGGGCATCAGCAGGCGGGATGTGTATCAGGCGCTGCTGAAGGAAGAGAAACAGGATTAAAGAGAGAATGGTGAAAGCCAGGAAAGAGAGAGCAGGAAGATGAAGACAATAAAACCACAGGAGTGGAAGGCAGAGCTGGCAGAGTTTAAAGAGAAAACCAACCTGTTTTATGCCGGGGAGATGGATAAGGGGAGCTATAAGGGCTTTTCCGGAAAGTACGGCAGCTACGCCCAGAGAAGCGGAAAGGAAAATATGCTCCGCCTGCGGATGACTGCCGGGAGGATGACCAAGGAGAAATTAAGCTTTATTGCCGATATGGTGGAAAAGCACCAGGTGGACCTGGTTCATCTGACTACCTGCCAGACGGTGCAGCTTCATAATCTTAAGCCTGAGGCAGTATGCGATATTATGGAGAAGGCGCTGGATCACGGTATTGTGACCATGGGCGGCGGCGGGGATTTCCCGCGGAATGTGATGATGTCTCCCTTATCCGGCACTGAGGAGGAGTATTTTGATGTGCTTCCCTACGCAGAGGCAGCGGCAGACTATCTGATGAATTTTATTAATGCGGAAAAGATGCCCCGGAAGCTTAAGGTGGGCTTTTCTAATGGACCTGCCAATGTAAGCCATGCCACCTTCCGGGATCTGGGCTTCGTGGCCCGGCCCGACGGCCTTTTTGATGTGTACAGTGCCGGAGGACTGGGCGCTAATCCAAAGTTTGGCGTGAAGGTAGGCGAGGCGGTAAAGCCGGATCAGGTGCTTTATTATATCCGGGCCATGTGGGAGACCTTCCGGGCATATGGAAATTACGAGAACCGGGCAAAGGCCAGAACCCGCTATATGCAGGATACCCTGGGCCGGGAGGGGTACCAGAAGGCTTTCCAGGAAAAGCTTGAGGGCGTGTATCAGTCCGGTGAGGAGCTGACCATAAATCCCGACAGAGAGGAAATCACCAAGACCGGAGATGGAAGTCAGGCTGAAGGAAGATGGATCTCGGCACAGAAACAGCCGGGGCTTTATCGATATCACTATCATCCTGTAGGAGGCGGCATAAATCCATGTAAATTCCGTGAGATCTATGATATAATCAAAGACATGGATCAGGTGGAGCTGCGGCTTTCTCCCGATGAATCCCTCTATGTGATTAATCTTACCGGAGCGGAGGCTGAGAAGGTACAGGCAGTGCTTTCTGACGGAGCTCAGACGGAGTTTGAGACCTCGGTGGCCTGTATTGGCGCCAGCATCTGCCAGGTAGGCGTCCGGGATTCCCAGAAGCTTCTTCGGGCGGCTGTGGAGGCAGTGCGGGAGGCTAATCTTCCTGAGGGAGCTCTTCCGCAGATTCATATTTCCGGATGTCCATCTTCCTGCGGTACCCACCAGATTGGAGCCATCGGCTTTCGGGGCGGCGTGAAGATGATTGACAAGAAGCCTTATCCGGCATTCGTGCTCTTTTACCATGGATGTGACCGCCAGGGCATGGAGCAGATGGGAAAGGAGATCGGCACCATGCTGGAGGAGGATATTCCCAGGTTCCTGGTAGAGCTGGGAAATACGGTGAAGGCCTCCGGAATGGATTTTGCCGCATGGGCGAAGGAGACACCGGATGGGGTAGAGAAGGCAGCGGGACCGTACCTGCGATAGGTCGGAGAGGCTTTTGCCTGCACTTGCAGGAGGCGGCAGGAGCCTGGGCGAAGCGTTTTTCTGGACGATGAATGCAACAAGTGAATAAGCAAATAAAAAAGAAGGTCTGCCGCAGGCGGCAGCGCCTGCTTCAGTCCTTCTTCTTTATGTTCATAAAACTTTCCGTAATGGGAAACTGGATTATTCAACGATGGTCATACCGGCGATTTTGGCAAGACGGCGGATGGATTCCTTGGAGACTTTCCGTCCCTCGTATTCCACCAGATCTTCGGTACTTCCGTTGAAGATGTCAGCGGATTCGGCTTTTCTCAGGATGATGCAGTTGTCCTGAACGGAGATTTCCAGTCCGTCTTTAACATCCAGATCAAGGCTTCTTCGCAGTTCAATGGGAAGGGTAATCCTTCCAAGCTCGTCCAGCTTACGAACAACACCTGTGGTTTTCATAAATAAAACCCCCTTTATAAATGATTTTAAGTTCACCCCCTGCAGTTATACAATACCATAAATTGTAAGGATATGTCAATGTTTACCATTATAGTCAGAATATTGTGGGAAAAAACAGAGGTTCCTGGGGGGACGATACTTTTGCTGAAAAACTCTTGACAAACGCATATGAATTCACTATGATTACTTTGAAATTCAAAGTATTAATAGGTCCAGAATAAAGAATGAAGGATGGATTATGACGACAAAAATCATAGGAACCGGGTCCTGCCCTGGAGAGCGGGTGGTGACGAACGACGATTTGGCGAACATTGTCGATACCAGCGATGAGTGGATCCGCCCCCGGACAGGTATCCATGAGCGGCACTTGACCACCGGGCTGGGGACTGCGGGGATGGCGGCTGAGGCGGCCAGACTTGCCTGCGAGAATGCGGGAATCTCCCCGGAGGAGCTGGATTTAATTATCATGGGAACATCTTCGCCGGAATATTGTTTTCCCAGCGGCGCCTGCCAGGTGCAGGCAGCCATCGGAGCGGTCAACGCAGCTGGATTTGATCTCAGTGCCGCCTGCTCCGGATTTGTATTTGCATTGATGACGGCCCACAGCTTTTTAAAGTCCGGTCTTTACCGGAAAGCCCTGGTAATCGGCGCGGATGACTTAAGCAAGCTGGTGGACTGGAGTGACCGAAGGACCTGCGTGCTCTTTGGAGACGGCGCCGGCGCGGCGGTGGTGACAGCTGAGGAGGATGGATTCTTCGAGGGTGTCATGGGCTGCGACGGAAAGAAATGGGAGGTACTTACCTGCCAGGCCCGTTCCGGCGGAAATTTCCTTACGGAAGAAAAGCCGGAGATGGGATACATCTCCATGGACGGGCAGGAGGTCTTTAAATTTGCTGTAAAGAAGGTTCCCGAGTGCATCCGCCAGGTGCTGGATGCCAACGGTACAGAGATGAGCGAGGTGAAGTATTACATACTCCACCAGGCCAATGAGCGGATCATTGATTCGGTGGCCAAGCGTCTGAAGGAACCAATTGAGAAGTTTCCTATGAATATCCAGAGGTATGGAAATACCTCCGGAGCTTCCATTCCCATTCTTCTGGATGAGATGAACCGGGAAGGAAAGCTGAATCGGGGAGACAAGATTGTCCTTGCCGGCTTCGGCGGAGGACTGACCTGGGGAGCGATCCTGCTGGAATGGTAAACACCACGGCAGGCGTACCATAAATCAAGAATCTAAAAAATCAAAAAACAAAAAAGGAGATCAAAGCTATGTTGGAGAAGATGAAGGAACTGATTGCAGACCAGTTAAGCGTGGAGGCAGACACCATTACAGAGGCATCCTCTTTTAAGGATGATTTAGGCGCAGACTCTCTGGATTTATTCGAGTTAGTAATGGCTCTGGAGGATGAGTACGGCGTAGAGATCCCGGCTGAGGATCTGGAGAACCTGGCTACCGTAGGCGACGTAATGAATTACCTGAAGAATAAGGGCGTAGAGGCTTAAGAAAACGCTATTTAAATCATAAGATTGTACCGCGCAGTGCGGCAGGAGGAAAGAATGAAAACAAGAGTAACAGAAATGTTAGGAATCGAATTCCCAATTATCCAGGGAGGTATGGCCTGGGTAGCGGAGCATCATTTGGCAGCTGCCGTATCTGCAGCGGGCGGTCTCGGCCTGATCGGCGGGGCAAATGCTCCCGCTGAGGTTGTAAGAGATGAAATTCGCAAGGCAAAGGCCATTACGGACAAGCCCGTAGGCGTAAATGTCATGCTGTTAAGTCCTTATGCCGAGGAAGTGGCAAAGGTTGTTGTGGAGGAAGGCGTGAAGGTGGTCACCACCGGCGCTGGTAATCCGGAGAAGTACATGGATATGTGGAAAGCTGCCGGTATCAAGGTAATCCCGGTTGTGGCTTCCGTAGCTTTAGCCAAGAGAATGGAAAAGTATGGTGCTGACGCCGTAGTGGCAGAGGGCACTGAGTCCGGCGGACACATCGGAGAGGCCACCACCATGACCCTGGTTCCCCAGGTAGTAGATGCAGTGTCTATCCCGGTAATCGCTGCAGGCGGAATTGGCGACGGCAGAGGCATTGCGGCCGCATTTATGCTGGGCGCAGAGGCTGTGCAGATCGGAACCCGTTTCGTGGTTTCCAAGGAGTCCATTGTCCATGAGAATTACAAGCAGAGAATCATCAAGGCCAAGGATATCGATTCGGCCGTAACCGGGCGCAGCCACGGACATCCGGTGCGCTGCCTGCGGAACAAGATGACCAGAGAGTACAATCGTCTGGAGCAGGAGGGAAAGAGCTTTGAGGAGCTGGAGTACCTGACCCTGGGAACCCTGCGCAAGGCTGTTCAGGAGGGAGATATCACTGATGGAACGGTAATGGCAGGACAGATTGCAGGCCTGATCAGCAAGGAACAGACCTGTAAGGAAATGATCGACGAGATGATGGAGCAGGCTGGAAAGCTGTTAAAGTGGTAAGAAAGAGAAGAGGGAGCTGCATATGAGCAAGATTGCATTTATTTTCCCGGGCCAGGGAGCCCAGTACATCGGGATGGGAAAGGATTTTTACGAAAACACGGAAATCGGTAAGAATACATACGACAAAGCTTCTCAGCTTTTAGGCTTTTCAATGCCCGAGCTGTGCTTTCAGGAGAATGACAGACTGGATATCACCGAGTACACCCAGGCGGCCATGGTAACTACCAGCATTGCCATGATGAAGGTGCTGGAGGAGAAAGGCGTGAAGCCGGATATGGCGGCGGGCTTAAGCCTGGGAGAATATGCAGCTTTAGTTGCAGCCGGCGTAATGAGCGAGGAGGATGCCATTGCCACTGTGCGTCAGAGAGGAATCCTGATGCAGGAGGCGGTTCCCGTGGGAATCGGCGCTATGGCAGCTATTCTGGCCCTGAGCGCAGAGAAGATTGATGAAGTAGTGAATGCCATGGATGATGTGTGGGTAGCAAACTACAATTGTCCGGGGCAGATTGTGATCTCCGGCAGGAAGGAAGCTGTGGAGGAGGCCTGCGTCCGCTTAAAGGAAGCAGGGGCCAAGAGAACGGTTATGTTAAATGTATCCGGTCCCTTCCACTCCGGTATGCTTACGGAAGCAGGAGAGAAGTTAGGGAAGGTGTTAGAGGGCGTGGAGATCCACACACCGGCAATTCCCTATGTGGCCAACGTTACCGCTGATTTTGTGACAGATGCCGCCCAGGTAAAGGACCTTCTGATGAAGCAGGTTTCCTCCTCCGTGCGGTGGCAGCAGAGTGTGGAAGCCATGATTGCAGCAGGGGCGGACACCTTTATCGAGATCGGACCGGGCAAGACGCTGGCAGGATTTATGAAGAAGATCAACCGGGACGTAAAGGTCCTTAATATAGAAAAGATGGAAGACATCGAAAAAGCTTTGGAGGTACTGCAGAAATGATGCTGGAAAATAAAGTAGCACTGGTAACCGGCGCAGGCCGGGGAATCGGCAGGGCCATCGCTCTGGCTCTGGCAGCCGAGGGCGCGGCCGTGATTGTCAATTACAATGGTTCTGCAGCCAGAGCAGCGGAAGTGGTGGAGCAGATCGAGGCAGCTGGCGGGAAGGCAGAGGCTATTCAGTGCAATGTATCGGATTTTGCCGCCTGCGGCGAGATGATGGCAGACGTGATTAAGCGCTACGGCCATCTGGATATTCTGGTAAATAACGCGGGCATTACCCGGGATAACCTCCTGATGAAGATGAGCGAGGAGGATTTTGACGCGGTAATCGCCACCAACTTAAAGGGCGCCTTCAACTGCGTAAAGCACGTTTCCAGACAGATGTTAAAGCAGAAATCCGGACGGATTATCAGCATTTCCTCTGTGTCCGGCGTGATGGGAAATGCAGGACAGGTGAATTACAGCGCCTCCAAGGCAGGCGTGATCGGCATGACCAAGGCAGCGGCCAGAGAGCTGGCCAGCAGAGGCATTACGGTAAATGCCATTGCCCCCGGGTTCATTGCCACAGAGATGACGGAAGTGCTTGCGGATGCGGTGAAGACGGCCGTGACGGAGCAGATCCCCATGAAGCATTTCGGAGATGTGGAGGATATCGCCCAGACAGCGGTGTTCCTGGCATCTGAGAAGGCCAAGTATATTACCGGCCAGGTAATCTGCGTAGACGGCGGCATGGCGATGTGATGATAGAGAAGGGATAGGATAATATGAGCAGAAGAGTTGTAGTGACCGGTCTGGGAGCCATCACTCCCATCGGAAATGACGTTGACAGCTTTTGGAACAGCTTAAAGGAAAAAAAGGTGGGTATTGGGCCCATCAGCTACTTTGATACAACCGATTACAAGGCAAAGGTGGCAGCAGAGGTAAAGGGCTTTAACGCCAAGGATTATATGGATCCCAAGGCTGCCAGAAGAATGGAGCTGTTCTCCCAGTATGCGGTGGCAGCGGCAAAGGAAGCCATCGAGGACAGCGGCCTGGATATGACCAAGGAAGATCCCTTCATGGTAGGCGTATCCATCGGCTCCGGCATCGGCTCCATGCAGGCCTTTGAGAAGAGCTACAAGATCCTTCTGGAGAAGGGACCGAACCGTGTTGCCCCCCTTCTGGTGCCCATGATGATCAGCAACATGGCTGCCGGAAACGTAGGTATCCAGTTTGGCTTAAAGGGAAAGAATATTAATGTGGTTACTGCCTGTGCTACCGGCACCCACTCCATCGGCGAGGCCTACCGCTCCATTCAGTACGGCGAGGCGGACGTAATGCTGGCAGGCGGCACAGAGGCAAGCATCTGCCCCATCGGCGTGGCAGGCTTTGCCGCGCTGACAGCCCTTTCCACCAGTGAAGATCCCATGCACGCTTCCCGCCCCTTCGATGAGAACCGGGACGGCTTTGTTATGGGCGAGGGTTCCGGTGTAGTTGTGCTGGAGTCCTTAGAGCACGCCCTGGCAAGAGGCGCAAAGATCTATGCGGAGATCGGCGGCTACGGCGCCACCTGTGACGCATATCACATCACTTCCCCGGCAGAGGACGGAAGCGGTGCGGCCAGAGCCATGGCAAATGCCATCAAGGATGCGGGAATGAAGCCGGAGGATGTGGATTACGTTAATGCACACGGCACCAGCACCCATCACAATGACCTTTTTGAGACCAAGGCCATCAAGCTGGCCCTGGGCGATCACGCATATAAGGTAAAGATCAATTCCACCAAGTCCATGATCGGCCACCTTCTGGGGGCAGCCGGTGGCGTTGAATTTATCACCTGTGTAAAGTCTATTCAGGAAGGCTTTGTACACGCAACGGCAGGACTGGAGAAGGAAGGAGAGGGCTGCGATCTGGATTACACCAAGGGCGAGGGCGTTTCCATGGAAGTAAACTGCGCCATCAGCAACTCTCTGGGATTCGGCGGACACAATGCAACCATCCTGGTAAAGAAGTACCAGGACTGATGCCAAAGCAGGCAGGAGGAACGGCATATGGATATGAATGAAATCATGAAGCTGATTAAGGCGGTAAGCGATTACGGCCTCACCAGCTTTGAACTGGAAGAAGGCAATATGAAGATTTCCTTAAAGCGCAAGAAGGAAGTCATCGCCGTACAGGCGCCGGCAGCTGTTTCCGCAGCAGAGCCGGAGATGAAGGAAGTAAGCCTGGTAAACAGCATTTTCACCGCTGCCCCGGCTGCAGCACCGGAACCGGCAGCACAGCCCGCAAAGGAACCGGCTGTTTCTGCTGAGATCGGATCGGATAAGGTAGTTACCTCTCCTTTAGTTGGCGTATTCTACAGCGCTTCCTCACCGGATGCTGAACCCTTTGTAAAGGTTGGCGATCAGGTGAAGAAGGGTCAGGTTCTGGGAATCATCGAGGCCATGAAGCTGATGAATGAGATCGAGAGCGAGTACGACGGCGTGGTGGAAGCCATTCTGGTAAACAATGAGGATACGGTAGAGTACGGACAGCCTTTATTCCGTATTGGATAAGGGGTAAGATTTTCACAGCCGCCTCCTTTCTTTAGGGAAACGCTGATTCATGTGTTTCCTTAGAAGAGGCGGCTGAAAAAACAGGAGGATGCTATGTTAGGGATTAAGGAAATTCAGGAAATTATCCCTCACCGCCATCCTTTTCTTCTGATTGACTGTGTAGAAGAATTGGAGCCGGGCGTGGGGGCTGTAGCATATAAGTCGGTAACCTATAACGAGCCGTTTTTCGCAGGCCATTTTCCCCAGGAGCCGGTAATGCCCGGCGTGCTGATTATCGAGGCCCTGGCGCAGACTGGCGCGGTAGCCATTCTTTCTATGGAAGAGAATAAGGGCAAGGTGGCGTATTTTGGCGGCATCAACAGCGCAAAGTTTAAGAAGAAGGTGGTTCCGGGGGACAAGCTTCGCCTGGAGTGTAGGATCATCAAGCAGAAGGGGCCGGTGGGAATCGGCCAGGCTACCGCTACGGTAGACGGAAAGGTAGCTGTCTCTGCGGAATTGACATTTATGGTCGGTTAGGCCACAGCGGGAGGTTGCCATGTTTGATAAAATTTTAATTGCAAACCGGGGCGAGATCGCAGTGCGGATCATCCGGGCCTGCAGAGAAATGGGAATTAAGACGGTGGCTGTCTATTCAGAGGCAGACCGGGATGCGCTGCACACCATGCTGGCAGATGAAGCCATCTGCATCGGCCCGGCAGCCTCCTCCCAGAGCTATCTGAATATGGAGCGGATTATCAGTGCCTGTGTAGTGACAAAGGCAGACGCCATCCATCCGGGATTTGGATTTTTGTCGGAGAATGCCCGCTTTGCGGAGCTTTGCGAGAAGTGCAGCATTACCTTTATCGGCCCCTCCGCAGAGATCATCAACCGGATGGGAAATAAGTCTGAGGCCAGAAAGACCATGATGGAGGCAGGCGTACCGGTAGTGCCCGGCACAAAGGAGCCGGTATATACGGCGGAGCGGGGCCTTGAGCTGGCGGAATCCATCGGATTTCCGGTGATGATTAAGGCTTCTTCCGGCGGCGGCGGAAAGGGAATGCGGATTTCCAGAAGTTCGGAGGATTTTACGGAGAATTTCCAGAATGCCCAGCTGGAGTCGGTGAAGGGCTTTTCTGATGACACCATGTACATTGAGAAGTATATCGAGCAGCCCCGGCACATTGAATTCCAGATTATGGCGGACAAGCACGGGAATGTGGTTCATCTGGGCGAGCGTGACTGCTCTATCCAGAGACGGCACCAGAAGGTGCTGGAGGAATCTCCCTGTGATGTGATTTCCGATGAGCTGCGCCAGCGCATGGGTCAGACGGCAGTTATGGCTGCCAAGGCAGTAAATTATGAAAATGCGGGAACCATCGAGTTCCTTTTGGATAAAGATAAGAATTTCTATTTTATGGAAATGAATACCCGGATTCAGGTAGAGCATCCCGTGACAGAGATGGTGACCGGCCTGGATCTGATCAAGGAGCAGATTCGCGTAGCTGCCGGGGAGACTTTAAGCGTGACTCAGGAGGAGATCAAGATCTCCGGACACGCCTTAGAGTGCCGGATCAATGCGGAGAATCCTGCCCGGAACTTTATGCCATGTCCCGGAACCATCACCAATATCCATCTGCCGGGAGGAAACGGCGTGCGGCTGGATACCCATATTTACGGCGATTACAAGGTTCCCTCCAACTACGATTCCATGCTGCTTAAGCTGATCGTTCACGGAAAGGACCGGCAGGAGGCCATTGCCAAGATGCGCAGTGCCCTGGGTGAGCTGATCATCGAGGGTATTGAGACTAACGTGGATTTCCAGTATGAGATCCTTAATCATCCGGCTTTCCAGAGCGGAGAGACGGATACGGGATTCATTCCGCAGTATTTTCCACAGTATTGTAAATAATGCTGGAGTATTTACTCCTGGCATGTTGTAAATAAAAGCTTCAGGCAGAGAGAGGTGTGCGCATGATTCGGGATATGTTTAAGAAGACTTATACACGAATTGATACCAGATACCGGGCGCCGAAGGGGGAACCCAGCATTCCGGAGGGACTCTGGAGAAAGTGCAATAAGTGCGGACAGCCCATTTATGTGGAGGATGTAAAAAACAATTATTATGTCTGCCCCAAGTGCGGCGGGTATTTCCGGATGCACGCATACAGGCGGATCGAGATGCTGGCGGATGAGGGAACCTTTGAGGAGTGGAATGAAAAGATGGAGTTTTCCAATCCTCTGGACTTCCCGGGATACGAAAAGAAGATCCAGGCGGCCAAGGAAAAAAGCCGTCTGGACGAGGCTATCGTCACCGGAAAGCTGAAGATCAATGGCCATCCGGCAGTGGTAGGCGTCTGTGATGCCAGGTTTATGATGAGCAGCATGGGCCACAATGTAGGTGAGAAGATTACCCAGGCGGTGGAGCGGGCGACGAAGGAGCAGCTGCCGGTGATTATCTTTGCGGCCTCCGGCGGCGCCAGAATGCAGGAGGGACTGGTGTCCCTGATGCAGATGGCCAAGACCTCGGCGGCATTAAAGAAGCATCATGAGGCAGGCCAGCTGTTTATCAGTGTCCTTACGGACCCCACTACGGGAGGCGTTACTGCAAGCTTTGCCATGCTTGGGGATATCATTATTGCGGAGCCCAAGGCCCTGATCGGCTTTGCCGGCCCCAGAGTAATCGAGCAGACTATCGGCCAGAAGCTTCCGGAAGGATTCCAGAGAGCGGAATTTTTGCTGGATCATGGATTTGTGGATATGATCGTGGAGCGGAAGGATCAGAAGCAGGTGATCAGCCAGATTCTGGATATGCACCGCCACGAGCTTTCCTTCTTTAAGGATGGCGTGAAGCTGATGCGGGAGAGCCTTGCCGCAGAGGCAGAAGAGGCTGATGCGGATGGCGAAGGAAAAAGCTCTTCCGTTAAGAAGGAGAATCAGCTGACGGAGCGTTCTGCCTGGGATACGGTGCTCCTTTCCCGAAAGGCAGACCGGCCTGTGGCATCGGATTATATTGATGCGCTGTTTGACGGATTTATGGAATTCCACGGCGACCGTTATTTCAAGGATGACGGCGCGATTGTGGGCGGAATCGCCCTCTTCCACGGTATGCCGGTGACGGTAATCGGCCAGCAGAAGGGAAGAAGTACAAAGGAAAACATTAAGCGGAATTTCGGCATGCCCTCTCCGGATGGATACCGGAAGGCCCTGCGGCTGATGAAGCAGGCGGAGACCTTTGGACGGCCGGTGATCTGCTTTGTGGATACGCCTGGAGCCTTCTGCGGACTGGAGGCTGAGGAGCGGGGACAGGGCGAGGCCATTGCCCGCAACCTCTTTGAGATGGCAGACTTAAAGGTTCCTGTGCTTTCTCTGGTTATTGGAGAAGGCGGAAGCGGCGGCGCCCTGGCTATGGCTGTGGCCGATCAGGTGTGGATGATGGAGAACGCCATTTATTCTATCCTGTCTCCCGAGGGCTTTGCGTCCATTCTCTGGAAGGACAGCAAGAAGGCGCCGGAGGCGGCCAAGGTGATGAAGATCACGGCGGCGGATCTGAAGGAGAGAGGATTGATCGAGCGGATTATTCCGGAGGGAGAGAAGTTCTCTCTGGAGGAGCTGCCTTCTGCTGCAGCCTGCATCGATGAGGCGATGGCAGAATTCTTTGAAAATCTGGAAGGCGAAGACGGGCAGAAGCTGGCGGAAAACCGTTACCAGCGGTTTAGGAGAATGTAATCATGAGCAGATATAAGTCTCTGATGATCGGGGATGTAAAAGTAGAAAGGCCGGTAATTCAGGGGGGAATGGGCGTAGGCATCAGCCTTTCTTCCCTGGCCGGTGCTGTGGCAAAGGCTGGGGGGATCGGTCTGATCTCTACCGCACAAATCGGCTTTCGTGAGCCGGATTTTTTCCAGAATGCCAAGGAAGCAAATCTGCGGGCCATGGAAAAAGAGATGGAGAAGGCCAGAAAGATCGCGCCGGATGGTGTCATTGGCTTTAACATCATGGTGGCTACAAAGGATTATCCGGAGTACGTAAAGCGGGCGGTGGAGGTGGGGGCGGATATCATCGTCTCCGGCGCCGGGCTGCCGGTAAGCCTTCCGGAGTATGTGGAGGGAAGCGAGATTAAGATTGCGCCCATTGTTTCGTCTCCCAAGTCTGCTTCCGTTATCTGCAAGATGTGGGACCGGAAGTATCACCGGGCGCCGGATCTGGTGGTGATCGAGGGGCCTTTGGCAGGCGGCCATCTGGGATTTTCCCGGGAGGAGCTGACGAAGTTTAAGGCTGACCGGGAGGATACGGATCAGACCTACGATCAGGCCGCTTATGATGAGGAGATCCGCGGAATCCTTAAGGTGGTGGAGACCTATTCTCAAAAGTACGGCCGCCATATCCCGGTGTGCAGCGCAGGAGGCGTATTCTCCCGGGAGGATATGGAACATCACATGTCTCTTGGGGTGGACGGCGTCCAGGTGGGCACCCGCTTTGTGACCACTGAGGAGTGCGATGCGCCTCAGGCCTACAAGGATACATACCTGAAGGCGAAGAAAGAGGATATCATGATCGTCAAGAGCCCGGTAGGCATGCCGGGGCGGGCCATCCGCAATCCTTTCCTGGAGAAGATGCAGGGAGGGAAGGAGAAGATCACCCGGTGCTTCCGCTGTCTGGAGCACTGCAGCCCCCTGACAGCCCCCTACTGCATCAGCCTGGCGCTGATCCGTGCCGCCAGCGGCCAGACCGACGATGCTCTGCTTTTCTGCGGATATAACGCATGGCAGTGCGAGAAGATGGAGACGGTGGCAGAGGTGATGGAGGATCTGTGCGGGGAGTAGGCAGCGATCTTCTGGGATAATCGAATGATTATTGGATGAAGGAAATCCGTGTGGAAAACCTGATGGCAAAACGGGGTTTGGGTGAAATGCGGATGGAGAAGTGAAGATAGGAGAATAGGATACAGAGGTGGATTGCCTGAATGAAGAGGAGGGCAGTTCATCTCTGTTTTTATTATGAGACAGTTAATGAAAGCTGGCCGCTGGATTCGGAGGAAGGGATAAAAGAATATATCTGCCGGATGGTTCAGCAGTAAGCGGCGAATAATCGTTACAGTCCACGCTGGGCGCGAACTGTAACAGAATCCAGCCCATTCCAAATCGCCTGCGGCGATGGGCTGGATTCTTTGGCTGCTTTTCATGTACTGGTCTGGCATTTTCAGCGAGTGAAAATGCCAGACATGCACAGTAACGAATAATCTCCCTTGCCTTCAAATAAAATAAGAAGATAGAATAGGAAGATAGGGCAGTTTTGGTGCCTGTCTTCATGGAGGCGGGGATTATGCTGAATTATCTGTGGGCAGGGATGATTCTGATTGGGATTTTGTGGGGCACGGTGAATGGCACACTGGATGAAGTGACCATGGGGGCACTTAACGGGGCGGCAGAGGCGGTTTCTCTGGGCATAACCATGCTGGGGATCATGACCTTCTGGAATGGAATCCTGGAGATCGGCCAGGCATCAGGGCTGGTGGACTGGCTGGCGGGGCGGATGGAGCCGGTTTTGCGCTTTTTGTTTCCCAGGCTGGAGCCGAATCATCCGGCCAGAAAGCATATCGCGGTGAATATGATTGCCAATATGCTGGGGCTGGGAAGCGCGGCTACACCGGCGGGGCTTCGGGCCATGAAGGCTCTTAAGGAGGAGGGGCAGGATAAAGCCAGCCGGGAGATGTGTACCTTTCTGATTATCAATATCTCTTCCCTGCAGCTGATTCCCGTTACTATCGTGGCCTACCGGAGCCAGTATGGAAGTGCGGACCCGGCGGCAATCACCGGCCCGGCTTTGGCGGCGACCATAATCAGCACGGCGGCGGGAGTGATTTTCTGTAAGGTGATGGATCGGAAATGAAATGGAATACGCACTTCGCGCAAAGGAACATGGATGCTGGTGCGCTGGATTTCACCGGTAATTGTTAAATTTTTGTGTTTTTCTTATTTTTCTGTTAAGAATATGTTATGATGAAATGAGTAATGTAAGAAATGCATACAGCGAGGAAGCTGCCGGGCGGTGACAGGGGAAGGCTGTCGCAGAAGGCTTGAGAAAGTGCTTGTTGGGAAGGGCTGCATGCAGATGAGAGTGAGGAAGAACATGAAAAGAAAAGCAGGGGCAGCAGTGCTGGTGTTATCGCCGTTTGTGATGTTCGGTGTATTTGAGTGGATTACAGGAAATCTGATGGAGATTGAACCTGTTTTTCTGATGATGAATCTGGTGCTGTTTTTTCTGCTTTATTTTGTGGTGTTTGCAGTGACCAATTCCATGAGAGTGGGCTTTACGGTGCTGAATGTGGTTCTCACGGTGTGGGCGCTGGCGGAGCATTTTGTGGTGGAGTTCCGGGGACGGCCGATTATGATCTGGGATATCATGGCCTTCGGCACAGCCATGACGGTGGCAGATACTTACCAGTATGATATTACACTGCAGATTGCGGCAGCTGTGATGGTGATCCTTTTGTGGACAGTGCTGATCTGGCTGCTTCCTGTGCGCCTTCCTTCAAAGAAGGTCTGGATGGGGACGGCGGCAGGGGCTCTGGCTTCCATGGCACTGTTTCTCACGGTGTTTTTTCAGTATGGGATCACGGCGCTGGGCATGGAAATCAATATGTGGTATCCCAGCTGGTCATATGCTCAGTATGGCTATCTTCTCTCTACCCTACGGGTGATGGATTATCTTTCGGTAGATCCGCCAGAGGGATATTCCCTGTGGACAGTTCGGGAGATGCAGGAGGAGATTTGGGATTGGGAGGAAGAAGAGGATACACCTTTATGGAGTACAGAAAGTGATGTGGTGCCGGAGAACATCATCTGCATTATGAATGAAAGCTATGCAGATCTGCGGGTGGTGAATGATTTTGAGACGGATCTGCCCTTTATGGAATTTTATGATTCTCTGGAGAAAAACTGCATCAAGGGAAATCTGTATATGCCAGTGTTTGGCGCGATGACCAGCAACTCGGAATATGAATTTCTTACAGGCATTTCCATCGCCTTTACGCCTTCAGGCTCTGTTCCCTATCAGATCTATATGCGGAATCCCAGCTACGGTCTGACCAGTATTTTAAAGGAGCAGGGTTACCGCACAGTGGCTATGCATCCTAATGAAAAGGCCAACTGGAATCGGGATGAGGCTTACCGGAACATGCTTTTTGATGAATTTTACGGTATTGAGTCCTTCCTGGATTCGCCGACTATCCGGGGTTATGTGTCGGATCTGGGCAATTATCAGAAGATTATCCAGCTTACGGAGGAAAAGGAGGAAGGACAGCCGCTTTTTGTTTTTGATGTGACGATGCAGAATCATGGCGGTTATGAGATGGATTACCCTTCGACGGTTCATCTGACGGATTATGAAAACATGCCCATGACGGAGCAGTATCTGTCTCTGATGCGGGAGTCAGATCAGGCCCTTCAGTATCTGCTGGAGTATTATGCCAGTGTGGACGAGCCTACCATGATTATTCTTTTCGGTGACCATCAGCCCAGTGTGGAGACGGAATTTTATGAGGCACTGTACGGCTGTTCTCTGGACGAGGTGGAGGAAGAGGATTACCTGCGGCAGTACATTACGCCCTTTTTCATCTGGACAAATTACGATACAGAGAGTATGCTGGAGGAGAATCTGAGCGCGATGTTTCTTTCCTGTGCGATTTTGGAGCGGGCGAATCTGCAAGCTACAGATTTTGTTTCATTTCTCCGCTATCTTTATCAGCAGTTGCCTGTGGTGCACATTCTGGGGTATTATACCAGCGATGGAGCCTGGGAGAATTGGGATGGCTGGGAGGAAAAGGAGGAGTATCCGCTGCTCCACCAGTATGATCTGCTGCGCTACCATTATATGTTCGAGCGGAATCAGATTGCGTCATTGTTTCAGGTGTCCGAATAAATGATAATAAGAGGAAAGGATGAGATGAAGATGAGCAAAACTCCCATTACCGTACTGTGCTATGAGAAATGCAGCACCTGCCGGAAGGCCCTGGCGTGGCTTGAGCAGCAGGGCATTCCTTTTGATACCCGGCCTATTCGGGAGGAGAATCCTACGGCGGATGAGCTTCGGAATTGGTATGAACGAAGCGGCCTGCCGTTAAAACGTTTCTTTAATACCAGCGGGAACCTCTATAAGGAGCTGGGGCTTAAGGATAAGCTTCCGGCCATGACGGAGGAGGAGCAGCTGGCCCTTCTGGCCACAGATGGGATGCTGGTAAAGCGCCCGCTGGTGGTTTTGGAGGATGGTGTTTTGACTGGCTTTAAGGAGGCAGAGTGGAAGGAGAAGCTTTGCCGGTAAGCAGAGGTTTCGGCTACAGTTCATCCAGTGAGCCGAAGCGGTAGCCCATTTCCTCCCATTTGGTCAGCAGCTCATCCAGGATCTGACCGTTTGTTTTGGAGGTGCTGTGGAGGAGGACGATGGCGCCGGGATGGATGCGGCCCAAGAGCTTTTTGAAGGCTTCTTCTTTTGAAGGCTGCTTATCCTCGTACCAGTCCACATAGGCCAGGCTCCAGAAGAAGGTCTTGTAGCCCATGTCGCAGGCCATCTGCAGGTTTTCTTCGTTGTATTTGCCCTGAGGCGGGCGGTAGTATTTTTTCATTGTCTGTCCGGTGACCTGCTGGTACAGGGTTTCCAGATCAGTTAGTTCTTTTTCAAAGGCCTCTTTGGAGGCGATTTTCGACATATCCGGGTGGTGGAAGGTGTGGTTTCCCACAGTGTGGCCTTCCTCCACCATTCTTTTTACCAGTTCCGGGCTGGTTTCCAGATAATTTCCCACTAAAAAGAACGTGGCAGGCGCCTGATGCTTTTTCAGGGCATTCAGGATGGCAGCGGTATTTCCATTTTCATATCCGGCGTCGAAGGTAAGGTAGAGAACCTTTTCTTCCGTGTCCTGGGCGTAGAAGGCATTAAATTGAGATAAATAGTCCATGGAGGCATTGGCTACCGGGGGCTTCCCTTCCTCCTGAAAGCTTAGGCCCCAGTTTCCTTCATGAAAGAGAAGCTGCTGACCGGCGGCCTGGACAGGAGAGTTGATTTGGCTGGTCTGATAAGGGGCCAGGGTCTGTGCGGCGAAGCGGCCGATGAGGAAGGAGAAGACGAAGAGGGCGGCGGTGGCCAGACATTTTCTGCTGAATATTCTGCGCATGGGAAAGTCCTGAAGAAGGGATTTACTCCATGTATACTGGAGGCGAAGGAAAATCATGAAAAAATCAACCAGGGGAGCAGATACAGCAATGAAAATGAAAGAAATGAAAACAAAAACAAATAGGATGAAAATTTATTTACATTTTACATAAACCTGATGGAATACTTTACATTGGCTTTTTATAATGAAGAAGTAAATGAAAAAACAGTCAAAAGGCAGCCAAAAACTGGTATGTGTATGGAGGTATTCCAATGAGTGTGAAAAAAAACAGCGGCATCAGTCAGCCGCAGAAGCTGATGATTTTTGTCCTGACCATGTCCCTGTATGGGCTGGCAACCCTGATGACGGAGCTGATTCCCAAATTCCAGGTAGGAATTGTGGAGTTTTCCGTAGAGTATTTTTTGTTTATTCCTCTTTCTCTGGCCATGCTCTTTGATCCGCTTTCGGCGGCTCTGGGCGCATCCACCGGCGAGCTGGTGTTCAGCGAGATTATGCTGGGACAGTTCGGGGGACTGGGGGAATTGGAAAAGTTTCTTACCGTGGCCATCGGCGTGTACATTGCCGGGTGTCTGGTGCGGAATCCGAAGAATGTGCGTATGGTGGGATTTGCCGCCATCCTGGGGGTGATCCTGCAGCAGTTCATGGGAATGGTTGTGGACATTGTGAAGGTGCAGACGGCAGTGGCAGAATTTGAAGCAGTGCCGGGACTTCCGGAGAGTGTATTTTTCACTGAGGGCTTTGCCTTCCTGAATGATGTGCTGTTTTCCGGTATTCTCTTCTGCATGCTTCCCACCATGTATCTGGTGCCGAAGCTCTATGGAAAGATCGAGCCCCTTCTGGGAATGAAGCCGCGGCAGGCAGGAGTGCCGACCGTTAGAGCGCAGGCTGTTGGAACGCAGACTGTTGGGACGCAGGCTGTTGGAACGCAGTCTTTTGAAGAACGTACGTCTGCAGAGCCGGTGATTCCGGCAAAGGCAGTGGTATTGTCCCTCATTGGTTTCGCTGTGGCCATCGGCGCAGAGTATCTGGCAGAGAGCGGCATGGCGTTAATTGACTGGGAGGCATCCTGGGCGGAGAGCAGCGGGGCTATGGCCGCAGGAATGGGCGTGGCGGCAGCGGCAGCAGCCATTGTGATTTTCTGGATGAAGCGGAATGCGCAGCTTCGAAATGCGGCCTGAAAAACGGTGTCAGAGAAAAACAGGAGAGGATTTCATGATACGAATCGAAGATTTGACCTTTACTTATCCGGGGGCGGAGAAGCCGTCTCTGAAGAAGATCCGTCTTCATGTGGAAAAGGGAGACTTCCTTGCAGTCATTGGGAACAATGGCTGCGGGAAGTCCACTTTGTGTAAGACGTTAAACGGGCTGATCCCTCATTTCATTTCCGGCGATATGGAGGGGCACGTCCTCATTGGCGGGGAGGATACCCAGGAGCAGCAGGTGGGCAGTCTGGCCCGCAAGGTGGGGTATGTGTACCAGGATTTTGAAAATCAGATTGTGCGGCCTACGGTGCTGGATGATGCATCCTTTGCCTGCCTGAATTACGCCCTGGAGGGGCATGAGGAGCGGGGGAGGAAGGCACTTTCCATGTGCGGGCTGAAGGAGAAGGAAGGGGATTTTATCTGGCAGCTGTCCGGGGGGCAAAAGCATCTTCTGGCCCTGGCTGGAGCATTGGCCCTGGGGCCGGAGGTGTTAATCCTGGATGAGCCCATCGCCCAGCTTGACCCTTTTCATGCCAGGCAGACCTATGAGATTTTAGAAAAGCTGAACCGGGAATACGGAAAGACCATCATAGTCATCGAGCATCATACCGAGTACATCGCCCGGTACTGTAAGCACGCCATCCTGATGCGGGACGGGGAGATCCTCTGGAAGCTTCCTGCCAGGGAGGCCCTGCGGCAGGTGGAGGATCTGGAGGAGAGCAATATTTTCCCGCCCCAGGTTACTTTGGCGGCTTATCAGCTGAAAAAACGGGGAATTTTGCTGGAAAATGTTCCTCTGCCCACCACTTTGGAGGAGGGAAAGGAAGCCTTTTCCTCCTGCCGCTTCTGGCCCTGTGTGGGGAGGCATCAGGAGGAGAAGCCTCTGGGGGAGGTCATGGTAGATCTGGAAAATATCCGGGCCGGTTACCGGGCCGTGAAGGGCGAGAGCCGCCCCATCTTTGACGGGTTTTCCCTGAAAATCCGCAGAGGGGAAAAGGTGGCCCTGATCGGCTCCAACGGGGCGGGAAAATCCACCATGATGAAGCTGATGATCGGCCTGATGAAACCGGAGGCGGGAAGGATCTCCCTTCAGGGGCAGAATACCCGGAAGATGAGCCCGGAGGAAATGGCAAAGCGGATTTCCATGGTGTACCAGAACCCGGAGGAGATGTTTATCAAGGATTCCATTGAGGCGGATATCGCCTATGCCATGCGGGTACGAAAGGTGCCGGACTGGCGGGAACGTACGGAAAAGCTTCTGGAGCTGTTCCACCTGACGGGCATTAAGGACCGGGATGGGCGTCTTCTCTCCGGCGGGCAGATGCGCCGGGCATCTCTGGCCATCGGCATTGCCCTGAATCCGGGAATCCTTCTTTTGGATGAACCTACAGCCAACCTGGATATCGCTACCCGCCACGAGATTATGGGGACGCTGGAGCTGTTAAAGGGCATCACGGAAACGGTGGTGATTGCCACCCACGATATGCAGCTGGTCTGTCAGTGGGCGGACAGGATTCTGGTGCTAAAGGACGGAAGGCTTATTGCTGACGGGGCCAGAGAGGAAATTTTCGCTGACCGGGAGGTGGAGCGGCAGGTGGGCATCCAGCCGCCGGAAATCTATGCCATGGGCCGGGCCCTTTCGGAGAAGGCAGACTGTTATACCATTGAGGAATTTATTGATTGTTTCCAGGAGATGGAAGTAAATTGCTTCCAGGAGATGGAAGCGAATTGTTTTCAAGAGATGAAGGGAGAGGGGTTCGGTTATGCTGGAGAAGCTGTCTGAAAATTTATTTGACAAGATTTCCATTGATTTTCTGCGGAACCAGGTGATGAAAAATGCTTACGGCAACAATGACACGGTGATTGCCGCACTGGATCCGCGGATCCTGCTTTTGTGGTATCTGTTTTTTGGCCTGGCGCCCTGGTTTATGAAGGACGTGGTGCTTCTTTTGGGGATGTTTCTTTTGGTGGCTGCTTTGGCGTGCATGGCCCGGATAGCGCCGCTGGTGCTGTTTTTGTTCTGCATAGGTGTGTTCACCCAGACCGGGTATCTGCTGCTTATCTCTTTGTTTTTCGGGGGAAATATGGAGACGGTGGCGCCGCTTCTGGTGATGACCCTTAAGGTGGCGGTGGTTTCCCTGGCCTCGGTGACGGTATTTTCCGGCCTGGACCCGGACCGGCTGGCAAACGGCCTGGAGTGGTTCGGCTGTCCGGAGCGGTTTTCCTTCTCCATTTCCTTCGGATACCGGATGCTGCCAGTGCTGATGGAGGAATTTCAGAATATCCTTCTTTCCTACCGGCTCAGGGGAAATGCCCCGGCAAAAGATACCTTTGTGGGAAAGGTAAGATGGTTCGTTTATCAGGTAAAGGTGATTATGATGGCCTTTTATCCGCTGATGCTCAACACGGCCAAACGCTCCCGCACTACGGTGGAGGCCCTGGAGCTTAAGGGATACCGGTACGCTTCCCAGAATATGGCGGTCAAACGGATCCGCCTTGCTTCCCTGCGCTTAGGGAACCGGGATATCTGGTTTGTGGGGATTTCCGCAGCCTGGATGGCGGCCTGTGTGGGATTTTCCTGGTGGGTTAGGGGCGGAATGCTGTAGAAAAAGGAGATGAATAAGGCATGAAGATAGATTTTCATACACACGGAAAGCTGGCAAAAAAGCTGCCTTTTTCCCGGATTTATACAGACTGGCTTTTTGGGGAGGCGAAGCAGGCGGGGCTGGATGCCATCTGCCTGACGGAGCATTTTAATACCCTGGGATTTGACCAGGTGTACGGGTACATTGCGGAGAATTTTCAGCGGGACGGGGACACCTTTCTGGCAGAGGGACTGCGGATCTTTCCAGGCATGGAGACGGACATTGCAGAAGGGGGCCATGTGCTGACGGTGGGAAGGATGGAGGATATCCTGGAATTAAACCGGCGCCTTGAGCCTTATAAGGAAAAGGGAAGCTTCCTGCCTTTTCGTGAGCTTTTGGGGCTTCTTCGGGAATATCCGGTAATGATCGGCGCCGGACATCCTTACCGGGAGGGGGGACATATCCCGGAGCTTTCCCGTGAGCTTTTAGAGCAATTTGATTTCCTGGACCTGAATGGAAAGGATCTGGCCTTGGATAAAGAGGAAACCGAACGGCTGGTTTACGGATTAGGCCAGGAGTTTGGCATCCCGGTGGTCAGCGGAAGCGACACCCATCAGGCTTTTCAGTATGGCTGCGTGTGCACCCGCTTTGCCCGGTCAATCTCTACGGTGGAAGGGCTGAAACAGGCCATTGCAGATGGCCGGTACGAGATTCAGATATCTGGAAATATTTCCTTCCAGGTGAAAACTGCGGGGATATTGAAGGCTGCACTGAAGGAGATTCACAATCTGGGCGGAGATTACGTGTCGGTGCTTACCCGGTACTGTCCTTTTAACTGATGAAGCCGGTCTAACTGCTCTACAGCCCTTTCTCCCATGGCAGAGGCAATCTCCAGCACCAGGGCATCCAGCACAGCCATGGCGGCAGTCATGGAATGATATTCCTCTGGCTCGCCGCGGTAGATGAACAGGCGGATGGGATCTGCTGACTCCAGCTCGGTGTAAATCCGGCTGCAGAAGAGGATGGTGCGGCAGCCTGCGGCCTGTCCCTGCTTTAAGAGAATTTTTGCTTCGGCGGGAAGCTTCTGAAAGCCGAAGGTGATGAGGGCATCGTCTGCTTTGGCATGGACAAGGTCCTCAAAAAGCTCAGAGCCGCCGGAGGGCATAAGGCATACTCTTTTTCCAAAGCGCTTCAGCCGGAAGGCCAGAAGCTGGGCCAGGCAGTGGGATGCGCCTTTTCCGTGGATGTATATGGAATCTGCCTGACAGATGGCTTCTGCAGCCTGGAAAAAGGCCTGGCGGTCCATCCGCTCCAGTGTTTTCTGGATGCAGCCTTGCTGGTGGAGAAGAAACTGCTCCAGACCGGCATTTTTTTCCGAGGAGATGCTCTCCTTAAGCTTTTCCGCCGGGCCTGCCCCTTCCATGGCATTGGCCACGGCGGTTTTTAACTCCTTAAAATCCTGGTATCCTGCATGGCGGGCGAACCGGGAAATTGTTGCGTCAGAAACCTCCAGCCGTCTGGCAAGCTGGGAGATGGAAACGGTGAGGAAGCTGTTTGGATTCTGGCAGATAAATTCAATAATCTGCTGTTCTGTTTTCGTGTAGCTGGCATCATCTGCCAGAAAGAGAGCAGAAAGCATGGGAAAACCTCCATCTTATCGTGAAACGGAAATAATGGCTAGAAATAATTGGCCAAATATCAATATATAAAAAACTAGCTATTCCAGACAATTAGCTTCATCTGAACTTTTACAGCATTTAAAATCTTTGATGATAAATACATATCCGGAAGTTTTTTCTTAGAATATGCCCAGAGCGGATTGCCCTGTGTCTTACTTACCAGAAGGGAGGTAAAAAATCTCTCCCAACTGACATATTCTTTACTGTCAATATATTCTTCCGGCTGTTCAAGGATATGTGTTACCCGGACATTCGGAATCATATCTGTTGAAAGCAAAAGCCATTCAAAGGACTCCGGAGCGTATAAAATAATATGATCAACGTCATTCAGGTATTCGCTGATATCCCGCATTTCGGATCCAAATGCTGAGCCGTCCACAATCACCAGACATGTTCCTTTTTTTCTCTCCATCTTCTGCAAGCAGGAAATAATATTGGATTTTCCATTTGCACTGATGCAGGTGATATTTCTTTCTTTTGACAATTCCCTGAAAAATTCATATCCGGAATTTGAATCCTCAGTAAGTACATATTCTGGAACGATCATCCTCTCCTCCGATATTTCCCCATATAGATGATAAATTTCATTGTACTTCTGCTTTGCGTTGTGAAACTTTCCGGATTGACGGAAACCGTAAATTTCATTCACACTGTAGGGAAGCATCGGGAGTTTTTCTCTCGTGGCAATCACAAAATAATTATCCGATTTCTGCAGCAGGTCTGCAAATTTTCTGGATCTCAGGAAACGGTTTCCTTCGTCTATAAATATAATGCTGTTCGATGTTTCAGAAATCTGTCTTTCCCAGTCTTCGTTATCAATCGTCCTGCATTCCCGGTCACAGGAAAGAAATACCCCGCTGTCAGAACCATATCTTCTGTAATCCCGGATCAGTTCGATCAGGACAGTTTTTCCAGATCCGCTGTTTCCCGTAAGAATGGTGATATTCCTTTTGATGGTGAAATCATATTTTACTTTTTTGGATTCTACAATGATTCTATGTGCCCCTTTCATAAGCGCTACTCCTGTTCCATTTCATTTAAGTATTGGTTGGCGATTGGAACCAGCTCCCTCATGGAATGGACGATCTCCCCACCATTTTCTACCCGTATTTCAAATGCTGTATCCCTTCCAAAGCTCATCATATGCCTGAGATTGATCGTTAGATCTTTCTGTTTTGCTATTTCCAAGATCCATTTTGCACAATTATCTCCGCATGTGGAAGCATTGAAAATTTTATCCGACTCATTCAGCATCAGCAACAGCGTTTTTACACCGCCGGACAGTCTCTCCGGCGGAATCTGTCCTAAAACAGGGCTGTTAATGCACTCTCCGCTTAAAACATCAGAATTATCCACATCTTTGATCATCTTTTTCGCCAGCTCTGATTCCAGCCATTCCGGTTCATAAGTATTTTTAAAATATACACTCGTATTATAAATGCTGTTTTCTGCATCTCCATATATAATCGTAAGCATAAGATACCTCCGTTGTTGTCACCCTGCGATTTTATACTTGATGAACTTATTGTACCATGGCTTCTAACCTCGACAATACCTCGCCAAGTGCTCCTATTATACCATCCACCGGAAAGAATTGCTATGTTATCCGGTGAATATCGTGCGGCTGGCGGGGTTACTGTGAATATCCCCGCCTTCCTTATCATAAATTGTGGAAAAGTACAGGGAAAATAGTCGCGTATGTGGATATCCTTTTTTATCTGGCTGTCATCGGCGCTGATGCCTTTTACCATATTTTATCTTGTGGCCTTCGGCCTTCTGTCCAGGCGGCCGGTTTTTGATGATTTCCTAAAAGGAGCCAGGGAGGGGATGGAAATCACGGCGGAGCTTTTCCCTACCCTGACGGGGCTTATGGTGTCAGTGGGAGTGCTGCGGGCCTCTGGCTTTCTTGATTTTCTGTCGGCGCTTTTGGCAAGACCGGCGTCTCTGCTGCATATTCCGGCAGAGCTGATTCCTGTGACCCTTATGCGGCTGGTATCCAACTCGGCTGCTTTGGGGCTGATGCTGGATATCTTTAAGGCCCATGGGCCGGACAGTCCTCTGGGACTGATGGCGTCTTTGATGCTTTCCAGTACGGAGACGGTATTTTACTGCCTGAGCATTTATTTTGGAAGCGTAGGAATACGAAAAACCAGGTACGCCCTCTGGGGTGCTTTGCTTGCCACGGCCGCGGGGGTCGGGGCAAGCATCTGGCTGGGCGGGATGTTTGCCTGAGGCAGCTGTCTGCCATGGCTGAATGACTGCTTCCTGAGCAGAGTAAAGCCCAGATAAGCATTGCAAATCCCGGTTTTGTCCG
>JAGHER010000031.1 GCA_017889125.1 Lachnospiraceae bacterium | reverse complement strand
TCCTCGGGTACATTGTGCATGCATACGGGAATCCGCAGCATGGAGCAAAGGGTAATTACATCTGCGCCCACATGGCCATAGCTGATGGCTCCGTGATTGGCACCCCAGCTGTTCATCATGTCATAGGCATTGTTGAATGGCTGCTTTCCGGTTACCCGGGGGGCAAACCAGGTGCAGGGCCAGGTATAGTCGGTACGCTTCCACAGGGTGTCAGACACCTCTTCGGGAAGCTTTACGCTCCAGCCTTCGGCGATCTGCACCACCGGGCCTACGCCTTTTACGAGATTTAAGCGGATCATGGTCATGGGCATCTCTGTCCTGGTCTCAAACCGGGCTGAATAGCCGCCTCCGCGGAAATATCCCAGGTCTGCCTCGCACCACTCTACGGACTTTAAGCATGCCTCCACATCCTTCTCCGTCATCTCCCAGAAGGGCTTGATCTGGCTCTGTCCCGCCTCGTCCTTTGCCTCTCCGCAGGCATCCAGACAGCAGGCGCCGGAGTTAATCAGATGGATAAAGCCGCCGGCCTCTGCGGCATGGCCCTCCAGCTGATAGCCGGTGACCCGTTCTACTGCCGCGGCGGACCAGCAGGTGCGCACATCGGCAAACATCTGTGACCGGTTGGTAAGCAGCTTCAGCAGCAGCATGGATGCCCCGTTTAAGGTATCATTTTCCGTGGCCAGAATATAAGGCGCACGGGTGCCGTTCCAGTCAAAGGAGGTATTGAGAATTGCCTCAGGAAAGTCCGTATTGGGAAGAAAATCCGTCCACTGGCGCTGTCCCTGGAAACCAGCTGCCAGAGCATTGTGCCCCAGTGCTTCCTCCGAACAGCCCTCCGGAAGCCGGTCATTGCCCTCCATCAGATCCCGGATAATCATGGCGCATTTTACCGTAAATTCCCAGTTTTTATCCTTCTGCTCCCGGGTATGTCTGGCGTAATCCGGGTTCTTGTCTAACCCTTCAGGACAATGTTCCCTGGTCCAGGCAATGGCCCGCCCATATTCTTCCTGGTCATATATTCCCAGCTGAATCCGGCGAAGGATTTCCACCTCATCTACCGATTCCACACGCATTCCCAGATATTCCTCGAAAAAGTCCGGATCAATGAAGGAACCGGAGATGCCCATGCAGGCTCCGCCGATCTGCAGGTAGGATTTTCCCCGCATGGAAGCAGCCGCCACCGCAGCACGGCCGAAACGCAGAAGCTTTTCCTGCACATCGTCAGGAATCCGCCCATCGTCTGCTTCCTGTACGTCCTTTCCGTATATTCCAAATGCGGGCAGACCCTTTCTCCCGTAAGCCGCCAGCACGGAAGCCAGGTACACTGCACCGGGGCGCTCCGTGGCATTTAATCCCCAAACAGCCTTGATGGTCATGGGATCCATGTCCATGGTTTCCGAACCGTAGCACCAGCAGGGCGTTACGGAAATGGTAACATCCACCCCTGCGGACTTGAACTTCTTTGCACAGGCCGCGCTCTCGGCCACGCCGCCTATGGTGGTATCTGCAACAATTACCTGTACCGGCTCTCCGTCGGAATACCGGAGTTTTTCCTCCAAAAGTGTTTTTGCCGCCCGGGCCATGCCCATGGTCTGCTCCTCCAGAGATCCTCTTACATCCAGAATTCCCTTCCGTCCATCGATAATGGGCCGGATGCCGATTATCGGATGAGGTGCGGTGCTTTTCTTCTCTGTCATATGTATTCCCCCTTTATCTGTGCACATCAATATTTCCTTTTATCCAATATCATTGTCGCCACGCATATAGACCAGCAGTCCAGCCCGCAGGATGGCTAACCGCGCACTCCAGCACATCGTTCTATCCCGCAGCCTGGCCCCTACGCAGAAATCCCCTCTGCCGCTCTCATGACATTCTCCCGGCGCAGGTTTTTCTGCGGCAAATACTGCTCTGCAAAATAATCCTGCAGGCGGCAAAGCTGCTCCACCTCCAGCCGACCTGTCTCGTTTAACAATGACGCATCCTTGACCCTGGTTTGAATAGAATTAAAATTTCCAATCATCTGCTGATAATACTTGGCATTTACCGGATAGACCTGCTTCTCGATCAGCGAGGAAATGGTCAGGAAATCCGCCAGCAGTCTTGCCTCCTGGGGCTTTCGGTCATAATTCCTGCAGAGCCAGGCGTAAAGCTGGGGATGAAAATTGGCCATAACTCCGCTGAAGCCCGCCGCCCCCATCTGAAGGGATTCCAGAAGGGTGGAGGTATTGGCATTGTACAGCTTAAGACGGCTCCCCCGGATGGCCTCCAGCTTCGCCTGGATGCATGCAAGGTCACAGCTTGTATCTTTGATGAAATAAAACCGTCCGGAATCAGCGCACCATTTCAGGTTTTCCACACTGATAATCCGCTTGTAGGGGTAAGGGCACTCGTAAAAGCCCAGGGGAATGTCCTGCGGAAGCCGGTCGAGGAGCCTCTTTAAATGCTCCAGCCACTCTGCCTCGCTGCTTTCCTTTTCCGCCAGACGATTGGTAAGGAGAATCACCGCATCCACCCCGGTCTCTGCAATGGCATTCAGCTCCTCCACCTGATCCTCCAGCCGGTCGGAAACATGCCCGGATGCCACCACAGGTACCCGCCCGGCGGCAAACTTCTTCACCGCCCTGGCAATCTTTACTCTCTCTTCTAATGTCAGAAAAAACATTTCACTGGACTGACAGTCTGCAAACAGGCCTGCCACACCGTTTTGGATATACCACTCCACCAGCTTCTCCAGCGCATCGTAATCAACTTCATTTTCTTCCGTAAACGGTGTCAGCATAACCGGATATTCACCATTGGGGAATCTGTTTTCCATATTATTTTCTCCTAATAAATCGATTTGCTTACACGCCTTCCACTTCCGTAATGGAAATCTCCCCCATTATGCCGTAGGGTGTCAGCAGATATTCTGCCGAATACTCCTCCGGCGCCGGGCAGAAGCTGGCGTCATGCGTATTGTACGGTTTTTCCTTCAAATGGAAGGGCCCCATCATGTTCCTTGGGCTTCCCATGACCTCGATCCGGATGTGATTCTCCCCTTTTCGCAGATGAGGGCCAATAAGAATATCCCTATCGAATTCCGTAAGAAGAACCGTTTCCCAGCAGCTGGCCGCACCGCTGACCAGATCGGCAGCCGCACCGCTGGCAGGTTCATGCGCAAGGCCGCCTGCTGGACCATGGGCCGGGACGCTGACCGCAATCCGCACATAAACCGCCTCTGTATGGGGAAGCTTCAGATACACCTGCTCCCGCTCCCCGGTCCAGTGATAAGTCAGAATCCAGGAAACGCTTCCGCAGTAATGGGCCAGGCCGGATTTCGTCCAGTCTCCCAGCGGCAGCTGCCGGGGCAGTTTTCCAAGCCTGCGATCAGGGCTGACCGAAAAATGCCCCAGAAGGTAAAGGTTTTCCAGCTCCATATCGTTCCGGTAATCGCAGGCAAGAATAAGTTCATTCTCTCCCTGCCGGATGGAAAAGCCCGCCGTAGTTTCAAAAGCCTTATCCAGAAACCATCCCGGATCATCTCCCCAGACGCTCTGACGGCCCTTATGCTGCGGCTCCTCACCATCCTGCCAGAAGCTCTGACAGCCATTTTCCTTCCGGGAAATCCCGCAGCCATTTTCCAGTCTGAAAATCTCCATTCCATTTATCCGCAGGGAAATCTCTCCCAGCCTCTCTGCCGCCGCCTGCACGCCGGAAAGCTCCTCCTTCGAGGAAAAGACAAAGGAAAGCTCCAGCCGGTGTCCGTCCTGAGGATGGGGCTGTCCAATCCAGCGGTAGCGCTGCTCCAGCCCATTGCAGAAAATCTGCCCCATCCCCAGCTTTTCCCGGATTTCCTTCTGGGCCTGCCACACTTCCATGGTCTCCGACCAGGCACCGCCGTCCATGCGCCAGCGGCACATATCTAACGGCAGCACATTGGGCCGATCCAGATCGTAGGGAAGAGGCTTTGCAAAAATCTGCCTTTTTACCATACAAGGCTTCAGCAGATACATGGCCGATCCACTTTTTCCCAAATGTACCGGCAGCCGCAGGCCTTCCGAGCCGTTTTGGAAAAATGGACGGCGAGGCGCTTCGCCTTCCAGCAGATCCAGCTCCTCACAAACTGCCGCCTGTGAAAAAAGTACCTGCATATCTACCGCCCGCTCCCGGCTGTTATTCACCAGAAACAGCAGATAGCCTTCTGGAATCCGGCGCAGCTGGTAAAGCACATCCCTGCACTCCAGGCCTTCGCCATTCTGGATGGAGATAGTTCGGTATTTTGCCAGATACCGAACAAGTGACAAAGTATTCTCCGCTGCCGCAGTCCCCGAAACAGTGCTTGCCAACGCAGACATCCCTGCTTCCATACGTCCCCGCAGCCATTCCTGAAAGGGACAATTCCCCACAGTCAGCACTTCACCGCCCTGCTTCAAAAATGCCTCCAGCAGCTCCTTTGTGGAATCCAGCATGGCATCCGTATTCATATCCGGCGGGATCACCACCACAGAATAGCCCATCTGGCCCACCCAAAGCTTCCCATCCCGAACGCTTCCATACTGCTCCATCAAAAGCTCGTCGCCTAAATCCAGATCCAGATGCTCCCGCTCC
>JAGHER010000236.1 GCA_017889125.1 Lachnospiraceae bacterium | reverse complement strand
GAAATACTTCCTGGCCAACGCCATGACGGGGATAAAGGATATCCTGAAGGAAGAGCGGACGGAAAATGCGGCATACTGCTGCAGCTATCCAAGCTTCCTGGATATGTACCATATCATTTGCCGGATGGAGGAGCGGAGCCGGATTCCCTCGGCATTGATGATTTGTACCTTGCGGGAGAAGGCGGCGGGAGATGGACGTGCTGGAAAGAATGATGCCAGCGTCGCCAAGTGTCCGGACATTGGCTTGATGAAACGTCCAGATGCGGCACCAGTCAAACATGCTGCACCGGCAAAATATGCTGACCCGGAAGCCGCCATGGAAGCCTTCCGCCAGGTCTTAGCCGGGGGCATCCGCAGCGGCGACGTATATACCCGCTACAGCAGCAGGCAGTTCCTGGCCCTGCTCATGGATGCGTCGGAGGAAAACGGAAGAAAGGTGGCCCGCCGCTTAAATGACCGGTGGGAGGAGACAGAAGAAAGCCGCAGCTGGACTGTGGAGTTTTTAATCGAGAGGACGGAAAACCCCGGGAAAGAGGAGTGCAGTGATGGGAAAGAAGGACACGTTTATGGTACGAATCATCAGCCAGGAGAATTCCACCTGGCAGGGCCAGGTTACCTGGCTTGACGGGGAACAGACCGAAAGCTTCCGGAGCATGCTGGAGCTGATTAAGCTGATGGATGCAGTGATTGAGAAGAGAGAGTAGAAAGAATAGGCAATTGCCCGAAAAACCAGGAACAAAACAACTGAAAATGAAGGCAGGCAAATAGAAAAACGTTCAAATAGAAAACCAATCAGAAAGAACAAAGATAGAACGAACAAAGACACAAATAAAAACCGACAGAAATAAGGAATAGAAGAAAAAGGAAAAGAAAAGGAAAGCGAGGAAAAGAGTATGGAGGGTAGAGGAAAATCACGCAGGCGGAACCCTTTCAAGGTCTGGAAGCGGCGCATGGGGGCGGTGATGTCAGTTATCCTGACAATCAGTATTATTTTTAACATGCCCTTATCCCTGGCGGACTTTGGTCTGCATGTTTCCAATGCATATGCATCTGGAAGCAATGCCAATCGGGAAGATTCCGTGTGGGCCACCGCCAGCAATGCCAGGTACAAGGCAGGCAGCACCCGGGATGTGGACATTTACGTGGTAGCTGAGGACAGTGAGGCCGCCGCAGGAAACATGAGCACCATGACCCTGTATCTGCGGAACAATACCCAGGAAGAAATCAGCGACGGCATCCTGAAATTCAAGGGCAACCACATTGCCAAGGAGGACGGCTACTTTACGGATATCCAGGCGGATGCAGATGCTGAGGTTTCCGTCATTTCCGGCGGCACGGACGATGAAACTGAAGCCTCCGGCGAAGGCCTTCTTTACCAGGAGGGCACCCTGGAAGCGGCAGGAGCTGGAAATCTGGACGGCAATGCAGACGGCGATGATGCAAATGTGGCTGCAGCTGGTGCAGAGATGAGTGGAAATGCTGCAGAAATGAGTGCCAATACTGCGGAACGGGCATCAGATGATGCAGATATAGATGTAGATGACCCGGATGCAGATGACCCAGATGCAGAAAATCCAGAGGACGAGTTTGATGAGATTGATGAGGGAGACGAGGCAGATGAGGTTGACGAGAACGATGAGGAGGAGAACCATACTCTTACGGACATCAGCCTTGCACCCGGCGAGCTTTATGAGGTTCGTTTTGAATTCTACACCGACGAAGAGGAGAAATCTACCAAGGCATACGTGAAGTTTACCTTCGAGGGAGAGGGAAGCGAGAGAAAGGTAAAAGGCGAAGAAAAATTTTATTACAGCATCGGCCTTCTCTATGTGAACATTGAGCTGGCAGATGGATACGAAATCGAAACCGGTGTTCAAAACGAAATGAACATTTGGATGTCTGAACCGACATGGATGGATGAGGCCCTGGAAGAGCGGGTAGAAGCCATAGAAGAAGCAAAGGCAGAAGCGGAAGAAAACGAATCCGAATCTGACGAAACGGAAGAGACGGCAATCGCCACAAAGTCAACCGCAGATAAGGCGTCCGATTCCAATGCTGATCTGGCACAGCCTGACGCTGAACAGTCCGACGCCCAGCAGTCTGGTACGCAGCAGTCTAACGGGCAACAGTCTGGCACCCAGCAGTCTGACGCGCAGGCTTCGGCGGATGACACTTCTGATAAGGAAAAAATCGAAAAGTTTACCCAGGAAGCCATGACCATTTCCGAGTCCAAGGTTTCCTATGAAGTAGAGGTTTGGGGCGCGGAGTACAAGAAATTCCGTCCCAAGAAGGCAGAAGAAGCCGAAGACATCGGCTGGATCAGCTGCCTGTACCAGGTAGCCGAAAACACAAGACCGGGAGTTTATTACGGAAAAGTATCCGCATCCGGAAAGTGGAACCAGAAGGCATTCGCCAGCCAGCAGGGATTCTTCTTTGAGGTGACTGGAGAAGGAAACATTGTCCTGGAGAGCAATGCCATGGACGGCATGACGGTGCTGGTAAGCGGGCCGGTATCCTCCTTCCCGGAGGCGGAGGAGCTGTCCGTTAGCGTATCTTCTGTTCCGGAAGAAATGAAACCGCAAGTAGAAGAGGCGCTGAAGAAGAGAGCAGAGGAAGAAGGATTCGACCTGGGCAACTACCGCGCTCTGGATATCCGGCTTTATGCAGACGGGGAAGAAACAGAGCCCACCGGAGAAATTCAGGTATCCTTTAAAAACATGGAGCTGACAGAGCAGGTCGATGGAGATACGCAGATTTCCCGAACGGCAGTAAAGGCTGCAGTGAATGAAGATGCGGCAGAAGGCGCACCACAATCCAATGAAGAAGCAGGAATCGCACTTCTGTCCAATGATGCAGAATCGACAGCAGTAAAAGACAGCGAGAACATCAAAGTTTATCATCTGGATGAGGAAGAGACGGTGGCAAACGAGATGGAAAGCAGCGTAGAGGATAATGGCGATGTGGTGATGACTACGGATCATTTCTCTGTGTACATCGTTGTAGAGACAGGAGATGAGACGGTTGATACGGTTACTCTCAAAGTGCAGCATTGGGCCAATATCAAAGTTCTTGCCGAGAATCCGGAGGCAAGTTTGAATGGACGTAATACTGAAAAAAACACATATAAATTGGTACATAACGATACACGTACAGAAATCTATAGCACGGATGAACTGGAAGTATCTAACTGGACGTCAGTAGATATTGCGGATTTGAGTAAAGTTGCAGCAAAAGGTGCATATACAATAAGCGGCGTTTATGTGCTGAAAGATGGTCAGACGGAAATCGACAATGTGGATAACACCACAGTCTGGGAGAATATAACGAATAATGAACGTTATACAGTTAAAAAGAATTCAACCATTCGTATTGTTTATGAACCGCTTGAAACTTACGAGAAGTATGATGCCACCTTTTATGATTATAATGTGCGGAGTGGTAATTCGTATTTAATTAATAATTCTGCGAATTTTGATTCAAGTGCTACGAAGTATTTGGGATTTGGAAATATTAGCGAAAATGCGTACACTGCATATTATCAAGCGGCATGGGGAGGCTCACGACCAGGGAAATTTAATCATGATTATAATATCTACCATGACAAGAATGCGAAAGTTCCATGGAAATTTGTTGATGGGTTTGATGTTGAGAACAATCAGATAATTTATAAAGACGGAGTTGTAGATGCTGGTTTATTTGATGGTTCATCACCTTCTGGAAAGAAGATATACCAAAATTATGATCTGAACTTCAGAAAAAACGGGGATACCTATGTACTGACCAATGTTTACAGAAATAACGAAAAATTATTCGGTTCAGATTATGAACTTGACGGATTCCATTTTGAGAGTACAAACTCCGGCGGAATATATACAAATGGCTTTTGGTGTATGGATAATGACACCGGCACTGATGGAAAAAAGAGCAGCCTTGATGGAAAGAATCATAACTGGTTCTTTGGAATGCGGTATGATTTCCAGTTTACGTTGGGAGATTACACCGGCCCACTAACCTATTATTTCCGAGGAGACGATGATTTCTGGCTTTTCATGGACGGGAAATTAGTTGTAGATCTGGGAGGAATTCATGATCCTATAGGTGAGATGGTTGATTTACGTGAGTATTTAGATCCGAAGGAAGATAAAAATACGCCTCATACAATTTCCATTGCTTATTTGGAGCGAGGCGGGCAGGCTTCTACATGTTATATGGAATTTACCATTCCCAATGTAGCCAGTGTACCTGTAATTCCCGAAGCAGATCAGGCATCCATTACAGTAAACAAAGTATGGAATGATAATAGCAATCCGTATCGTCCGCAGAATGTGAATGTCCAGCTGTATTATAAGACCACGGGTGAAAAAAGCTTTACAAAAACCTGGGGTGATGTGGTGACATTAAATAGCAGCAATAATTGGACACATACCTGGAATAAACTTGCAAAATCAGGATATGAGTATCAAGTGCAGGAGGTAAGCACATCCAGCGGATATAGCACAACGTATTCTCCTGCAAATGGAACAACAGGAGAATTAAAAGATGGTCAAAGTAAAGTTACAATTACCAATAGTTTGAAAGATCCCATCAATATTGCAGTAGAAAAGATTTGGGAGGATGGTGACTCCGCAGATCGACCAGCATCAGTAAATATGCGCCTTTATTGGCGAGAAAAAGGAAACTCATCTGATGAATGGAAGCCTTTTGGCGGTTCTGGCCAAGGTACACTTACATTGGACGGGACGGCGGATGCAGAAAACGCAAGCAAATGGGAATACGAAAGCTGGAAGGGGATTTATACAAATTTACCATCTACAATTAATTACAACGGGAAAACAGTAAACGTAGAGTATACCATTTTTGAAATGAATGGAAGTATGCAGATTACAAACGGCGGTTCTCTTCCGGGAAAGAATGCCAACGCAGTATATACGGTAAGTTATGGTTCTTCAACTGCGAATGTCGATAACTTAAAGAATATTCCGGCGAGGCTGTAAAATATTCTGTGTCTATGGGAATGAAACCTTCCAGATAAGAATTCGATATGTAGTGGTTTTTGTCGGCTTTTGCAGCCGTATCTTTTGTCGAATTTATCTTTCTGGTTATAGTAT
>JAGHER010000235.1 GCA_017889125.1 Lachnospiraceae bacterium | reverse complement strand
TCCTCCTTAATCCCCGGCTCAATCCGAAACACCGAATCCACCCGGTTCATGCAGGCTACAGACTTGGAAATAATGATAATCAGGTTTGCCAGCTTGATTAACTCCGTAAGGATCTGGGACATGTAGTTCACCAGAGCCACCACCTTGCCCTGGGTCAGCAGGCCGGCGTCCACCTGAAGGGCGCCCACCCAGATCACCGCCACCGTGGCAAGATTAATCATAATGTAGGTAACCGGATTTAAAAGAGCAGAAATCTTTCCCACGAACACCTGGAATTTCACCAGAGTATCGTTCTCCTCCTCAAACCGGGCAGTCTCGCTCTTCTGCCGATTGAAAGCACGGATCACCCGCACGCCCAGAAGGTTTTCCCGGGTGGCAAGCATTACCCGGTCAAGCTGCTTCTGCACCTTCTTATACAAGGGCATGCTGATCAGCATAATGCCGAACACCACAATGGACAAAAGGGGAATCACCACCACGAACACCAGCGCCGCCTTCACATCCACCGTAAAGGCCATAATCATGGCGCCGAAAACCACAAAGGGCGATCGCAGAAATAAGCGCAGCACCATATTGATTCCGGTCTGCACCTGATTCACGTCGCTGGTCATCCGGGTGATCAGCGTAGATGTCCCCACGGTATCGATCTCCGAATACGACAGGCGGAAAATATGGGCCAGAAGGTCATTGCGCAGGTTTGCAGAAGCCTCCACCGATGCCTTTGCCGCAAAATACTGGGCCGTCAGGGAACAGGCCAGGCCCACCACCCCCAGAAGGATCAAAAGGCCGCCCATCCGCAGGATATAGCCCACATCCCTTCCGGGAATTCCCACATCGATCATACTGGCCACCACCAGAGGAACGAAGAGCTCAAAGCTGGCCTCCAGCATCTTAAACAAAGGCCCCAGTATGCTCTCCTTCTTGTAGTCCGCCAAATACCTCAGAAGTCTTTTCATCTCATTTTCTCTCCGTATTTGTATTTTCTCGTTGAGAATATATTATACCATCCGTTCCCATAAGGGACAAGAGAAAATATAGCTTATTCCGTATTATTCATCGGCAGGCTTCATCTGTTTTTCCGTCGTCATTTCCCGAACAAGTTGCAGCCCCTCTCCCTTTTGTGCTATACTCTCTGTGAACCACCCTGATTCTATGGAGACAACGAAAGAAAGGATACCCACTATGCAGAAAAATGACATTCTCATCATACATGGAACCAATTACAAGGAGATGGCCATCCAGATCTTAGAGCGGGCCGGTGTGGCTGACCTGATCGGCAGCCGGGACAAATCTGTGGCCTTAAAGCCTAATCTGGTGGTGGCCGCCCACCCATCTGGCGGCGGCACTACCCACAGTGAGCTTCTGGCAGGCACCATCGAATACCTGCAGGATCACGGCTTCCACAAGATTTCCATCATGGAAGGCTCCTGGGTGGGGGACAATACCCAGTCCGCCTTCTCTGCTGCCGGATACCGGGAGATTTCCCGCCGCTACGATGTACCCTTAATCGATCTACAGAAGGACACCTATCACGAGTACGATGCCAAGGGCATGAAAATCAATGTCTGTGACAAGGCCAAGGCCGTGGATTTCCTCATCAATATGCCGGTCTTAAAGGGCCACTGCCAGACCATCGTCACCTGCGCCCTGAAAAATTACAAGGGCATCATCCCCAATGTGGAGAAGCGGAAGTTTCATACCATGGGCCTTCACAAGCCCATCGCCCACCTAAGCACGGTAGTGCCTGAGGGCTTTATCCTGGTGGACAATATCTGCGGCGACCTGGATTTTGAGGAGGGAGGCAATCCTGTCACCATGAACCGGGTGCTGGGATTTTTAGATCCTGTCCTCTGCGACAGCTACGTCTGCGACTGCATGGGCTATTCGGTAGACGAGATCCCCTACATCCGCATGGCCGAGCGCCTTGGCTCCGGAAGTACGGATACCGCCCACGCCAATTTCATATACTTAAATGAGGACCGCCAGGGCGGCGGCAAATTTAAGATGACCCGCCGGGTACAGAATCTGGCCCGCTTCGCCCAGCAGAAGGATGCCTGCAGCGCATGCTACGGCTCCTTAATCTATGCTCTGGACCGTCTGAATGACGCTGGTCTTCTGAGGAAAGGCCTGCCGCCGGTATGCATCGGCCAGGGCTTTAAGGGAGAGACCGGAGAAATCGGCGTAGGCCAGTGCACCTGCGGCTTTCAAAAGACCCTGAAGGGCTGTCCGCCAAAGGCCATCGACATGGTCAAATTCCTGGAAGAAAACTGGACATAAAAGTAGGAAGGAGTTACGCTCCGGATGATTGATTTTCTGATTCATGCTATTCGAATAAAAGAAAAATTTGTGGAAGATGAGATTACAGTGTACGCAGCCCAGGCATCCTTTTTTATCGTCCTGGCTGCCTTCCCCTTTATCATGGTGCTTCTGACCGTCATTCAGCTGATCCCCAGTATTTCCAAGTCAGACCTCCTGTCTCTGCTGGTTTCACTGATGCCGGAAATGCTGAAATCCACAGTCATCACCGTGGTAGATGATCTCTACACCAAGTCGCCGGGCACCATGCTGTCCATCACCGCCCTGCTGGCCCTGTGGTCGGCCTCCAAGGGGATGCTCAGCATATGCCGCGGCTTAAACCGGGTGTACCAGTGCAAAGGACGGCGGGGGTATTTTTCCTCCCGCCTGATCTGTACCGTTTACACCATTCTGTTTATGGCTGCCTGTATCCTGTCCCTGGTACTGCTGGTCTTCGGAACCGCACTCCAGAACCTGATCCTTCGGATTTTCCCCGTTCTGGAAAATCTGACCCGGCATATTATCAGCTTCCGCTCCCTGCTGGCCCTGGCCCTTCTCACCGCCATATTTGCCGGGCTTTACATGTTTATTCCAGACCAGAAGCAGAAAGCCCGCTTCCAGCTTCCCGGTGCAGTCTTTTCCACCGTCTGCTGGATCGGCTTTTCCTACGCTTTTTCCATTTATTTTAATAATTTCAGCAACTACTCCTACATGTACGGAAGCCTTACGGCTATCGTCCTTCTGATGCTGTGGCTGTACTTCTGTATCTGTATCCTTTTTCTGGGGGCGGAGATCAATTGCTTCTTTGAAAATCTTCCTTCCGGCATGAAAAAGGGGACATATTCACAATAATTCCTGCCATACAGAAAGACAGGGCGATGTCCCTCTCTGGGTCACGCCCTGTCTTTCTGCTTTCATTATTTTTCCATCCGCTGCCGGATAAATTCTCCATACCCCATAGTCTTTAAGCAGGCCTTGATGGCCTCCACCGTGCCATCGACGCCCAGCCGGGCCGTGTTGAACATCAGATCGTAGTTTTCTGTGCTTTCCCACTCCCGTCCAGTGTAGTAGCGGTGGTACTCCCGCCGTTCCCGGTCGATCCGCTTTACATTTTTCTTTACTTCCGCACCGGTGTAATAGCCCAGTCTCTCAATCCGTTCCATCCTGGCATCCAGATCGGCATAGAGGAAAATCCGCACCAGCCCCTCTGTTCCCTCCAGAATGTAATCGGCACACCGGCCGATAATCACGCAGTTTTCCTCCTCCGCCAGCTTCCGGATCACCGCCGACTGGAAGCGGAACAGGTTATCTGCGGATATCAGGTCGGCGCCGAAGGAAGGCATCTTGTCTTCCGGAACAAGGCTTGTGATGATCTTATACAGCAGCTTGTTCCCGGGTCTTTCGTCAGCCAGGTGGAAATAGCTCTCCTTGATGCCGCTCTCATCCGAATCCATCCGGAGAATGTTCTTGTCATAGAACCCGAATCCCAGCTCCTCGGCCAGCCTGGCGCCGATTTCTCTTCCGCCGCTTCCATACTGACGGCCTATGGTAATGATCAGACGCTTTTCTTCCATACGCTTCCCTCTCTTTTCTCTGAAAGTCCGCCGCCGAATAGGCGGCATGCATTCAGGAATGCAGTTTCTGTGGTTTCTTTTCTTGAATTATACCACATTTTTCCTGAACAGGCCAGAGAAGGTGAACAGATGCTGCTATCTGGCTTCATGCGCGTTACAGTTCACGCTAGGCGCGAACTGTAACGTACTCCAGCTTACTCAGGCGCGCACCATCACCGTAGGATAACCGTAGGCCCGCAGCTGCTGCTCCATATTTACCGCATTGTCCATGCTCAGGAAGGAGCCTACCCGCACCTTGTACCAGCCATCCTCCTCCACAACAAAGGCGGGAAAGCCCTGGATCCGCAGCTGCTCCTCCAGCTGTGCCGCCATCTGCGGCTCCCGAAAGGCGCCGGTTTGAATCTGGTAATGTACCGGCCGCTCCATCTCCTGGAAGGTCATGGTGACGCCGTTTGCGATGGCCTGTGCAATAGCGTCTAGGTTCTGATCAAAGAACTGATTATCTGCCGGATTGTCGATGAACCCGGCCTCCACTAACACGGCCGGCATCCTGGTCCGGTTTAAGACCACCAGTCCCGGCCGCTCCTGGACCCCAAGATCTGCAAAACCTGTATCCACCAGCTGCCGCTGAATATTCCTGGCCAGCTGCTCCGCCTCGCCGCCCCCCTCATAGATCAGGGTCAGGGCACCAGAACCGGTTCCCGGCACAGGCATGGCATTCCGGTGAATGGAAATAAAGAAATCCGCATCAGAGCGGTTCCCGATCTCCGCCTTCAGGCTGGGGCTCTGGTACACATCCGTGGTTCTGGTATACAGCACCCGCACACCCTCATTTTCCAGAATCTCCCCCAGCTTAAGGGCCAGCCGCAGGTTATCGTCCTTCTCTCTTCTTCCCTCAAACACGGCTCCCGGCTCCTGGCCGCCGTGACCGGCATCTATAATAACGGTACGCATTCCTTCCATTTCTGCACTTCCAAATTTACCTTTTCACTATAAGAGTATGCGTTCCCGTGCTGCCGGTTTCCAGAAAATCTTCCTTTAGAAAATCCAGCTCACTCAGTCAAGGCCTCCGCCGACACGCCGCGGGGACCCACATGGGTGGAAAAGACGATTCTGGTACTGGTCTTGCCGAAACGCTGCAGTTCCCCGATAAACTGATCCAACTCCATGGTACTGAAAAAAGCCACCTTCATCACCATGGAATATTCGCCGGTCACGCAGCTGCATTCCAGCACGTTAACCATCTCCTGGGCATAAGCGTAAAATTTCGTCTTGTCATCCGGCTGTACATTTACATTTATGTATGCCAGAATGTGATACCCCAGCTTCACCGGATCCACCATGGCATGATATCCGGTGATAATTCCTTCCTTCTCCAGCCGGTCAATCCTGGCAGAAACCGCCGGTGATGAGAGAAATGTCTTTTCTGCTATGGTCTTTAGGGATATTCTGGCGTTTTCCTGCAAAAGCCTGATTATGCGGCGGTCAATGTCATCCATCTGCCTCACCTCTCCTTATAAAAAGTGTGCGCTTGGCATACACTTAAATAAAAAAGCGCACGAACCTTCCGGAACGAACGCTTTTGCTCTTAGTTCATCATCGTTGAATTTATTTCGTATAATACCTGCTTTTTCGGCGATTGTCAACCTTATTTTTCGGAAAACGATAATTTATCCGCGGTTTTAATCAGCGCTTCTTTAAGTTCTGAATCCGTCTTACTGCCTCCACAGTGCTTTCGTAGGTGCCGAAGCCGGTCAGGCGGAAATAATGCTCGCCGCTGGGGCCGAAGCCGCTGCCGGGAGTTCCCACTACATTGGCATCCTCCAGCAGATGGTCAAAGAATTCCCAGGAGGTCATCTCGCCGGTGTGCAGCCACACATAAGGGGAATTTACGCCGCCTGCTACCAAATATCCGGCTTCCTTTAAGCCGTCATAGATGGTTCTGGCGTTCCGCATGTAATAGCCTACCTGCTCTTTAACTTCCTTTCTGCCCTGCTCCGAGTAGATGGCCATTCCCGCCTTCTGCTGGATATAGGGGGCGCCGTTGTACTTGGTGCCGTGGCGGCGTGCCCACATATCATGAAGGGAAGCGCTGCCGCTCTTTAAGTCCTTGGGCACCACCGTAAAGCCTAAGCGCACGCCGGTAAAGCCTGCATTCTTTGAGAAGGAGCGGAACTCAATGGCACAGGTTCTGGCTCCCTCCACCTCATAGATAGAGTGAGGAACATCCTCCTCGGTGATGTAAGCCTCATAGGCCGCGTCATAGAGGAGCACTGCGTCATGTGCATTGGCGTAGTCTACCCACACCTTTAACTGCTCCCTGGTCAGGGTGGTGCCGGTGGGGTTGTTGGGATTGCAGAGATAGATCAGATCCGGCGTCTCCTTGGGAAGCTGCGGCACGAAACCGTTCTCTGCCGTGCAGGGCAGATAGATCACATTGGACCATTTTCCTGCGGCCTCATCGTACTCACCGGTTCTTCCCGCCATCACGTTGGAATCCACGTATACCGGATACACCGGATCGCAGACAGCAATGCGGGCTGTCTCATCGAAAAGCTCCTGGATATTGCCGCAGTCACACTTAGCGCCGTCAGAAACGAAGATTTCATCGGCCTCGATACGGCAGCCTCTCTCCTGGTAATCCTTCCTTGCAATCTCCTCCCTGAGGAAGCTGTAGCCCAGATCCGGCGCATAGCCGTGGAAGGTCTCCGCATGTCCCATCTCCTCCACAGCCTCATGAAGGGCCTGAATGACGGAAGGAGCTAGGGGAAGCGTCACATCCCCGATGCCCAGACGGATAATGTCTGCCTCCGGATGGGCCTCCTGATAAGCCTTTACCTTCTTTGCAATGGTCGAAAACAGATAGCTGCCCGGCAGCTTTAAATAATTCTCGTTAATCTTAATCATGGCTTCCTCCTTTTACTCGCGCTGTATTTTTTTGCTGTTTTCCGTGTCCTTACCGGTTCATCTCCTCAGGGAGAATGATTTCGCCCTGGAAAACTTCCTCGGCTGGGCCGGTCATATAAATGTGGCCGGTCTCTCTGTCCCAGGATATGGTCAGATCCCCTCCAAGGAGGGACACAGTAACCGTATCCTCCGCATAGCCCATAAGAATAGCCGCAGCCGCTACCGCTGTGGCCCCGGTACCGCAGGCCCAGGTCTCCCCACTGCCCCGCTCCCAGACCCGCATCCTTAAATGCTTCCGGTCCAGAATCTGTACAAATTCTGAGTTGGTCCTGTCCGGGAAACGGGAATGGTTCTCAAAATACGGCCCGATCTTTTCTAACTCCAGAGAATCAATCTCCTCCATAAAATATACGGCATGGGGATTGCCCACGGAAATCCCCACAAAGGAATACGCTCTGCCATCCACGGTGATCTCCTCGGGAAGTGCGGAGGTCTGCTCCGGAATCCCCATATCCACCGTAACGCTCATCACCTTCCCGTCCTGGACATCCAGCACCAGGGTCTTGATCCCTGAGCCGGTCTCTACCGTCATGGGATTCTTTACGGCTATCCCATGCTCATAAGCATACTTTCCCACACAGCGGATGCCATTCCCGCACATGGCGCCCTGGCTGCCGTCTGCATTGTACATAATCATCCGGCAGTCTGCCTTATCTGAGGGGGCAATCAGGATCAGTCCGTCTGAGCCCACACTGGTGCGCCTGGGGCTTACGAACCGTGCTGCCGCCGCCGGATCCTTTACCTTCTCCTCAAAAGCATTTACATAAACATAGTCATTGCTGATACCGTGCATCTTTGTAAACTTCATCCCGTCACCTCACGCTTTTACCGGTTAATCAGGCTCATCACCATCTGTGCCGTCTCCGCCAGATTAGTTCCGCTGTCCATGCTGCATTTCTGCAGATAGCGGTGAGCCTCCGTCTCCGTCATATTGTTGCGCTCCATCAAAAGAGCCTTTGCCTTCTGGATGAGGAAGCGCTCCTCCTGGCTGCGCTCCCTGGGCTGCAGCCGCTGCTTCTTCCTTCTGCGGACCTGAGAGCTTGCCATCATCTCCAGCGTGCTGATCAGGTCATGTACCCTGAGGGGCATGGGAAGACATACGATCCCCTCCGGCACCGGCGAGGTTACACGGCCAGGGGAGGCAATCATCAGCATTTCCATGGAAGCGGGAAGACACTCCCGCAGCTCTTCATACATCATATCCGAAAAACGGCAGCCGCAGACCAGTATGCCGCCGTTCAGATCCTCACAGGTGCTTAAGATCTGGGAACCTGTGGTACAAACACCAATTACCTGGAAGCCGCTTCGCATCAGGATTCCCTTAATGCTTTTCGCGTCATCCGGCTTTGAAAACCCCACTACAACTCTGGTCAATCCCATCACCTCCAAGCCCATCGTCATTCTCTGCCGAATGCGATGCTAGTACTTGAAGAGGTACTGGCTGATCTCCCAGTCCGTAACCTGGGCCCGGAACTGATCCCACTCCGCCTGCTTTGCTTCCAGATATTTTTGATAGATATGCTCGCCCAGGACCCGCCGCAAAAAGGGATCATTGGCAAATGCCTGGATGGCCTCACCCAGGGTATGGGGAATCTGGCCGATTCCCATACGCTCCCGCTCCTCTTCCGTAAGGGCATAAAGGTTTCCGGACACCGGATTTCCGATCTCCTCCCCCTTCTCAATGCCCTCCAGCCCGGCCTCCAGGATAGCTGCCAGGGTCAGGTAAGGATTCATGGCAGAGTCAGGGCTCCGCAGCTCTACTCTGGTGTTGGCTCCTCTGGCATTGGGAATCCGCATCACACAGCTTCTGGCCGCAGACGGCGCCCAGGCCTTGTAAACCGGTGCGTCATAGCCGGGAATCAGCCGCTTGTAGGAATTGACCAGGGGATTCGTCAGCAGCGCCATGCTGTCAAGGTGATTCATGATTCCGGCCATAAACTGATATGCCGTGCGGCTGAGTCCCAGTCCTCTGGGATCCTTGGGGTCCGCAAAAACATTCTTCCCCTCCTGATCAAAGAGAGACAGATTCATATGCATCCCCGAGCCGTTTACGCCCTCCTTGGGCTTGGGCATAAAGGTGGCATGGAGGCCATGGCGCTTGGCGATGGATTTAACCGCCATCTTGAAGGTGACGATATTGTCTGCTGTGGCCAGTCCCTTATTATAATGAAAATCGATTTCATGCTGCGCCGGGGAAATCTCATGGTAGGATGCCTCGATGTCAAATCCCATTTCCTCCAGGTTCATCACAATATCCCGCCGCACGTTCTCCGCAAAATCCAGGGGCCCCACATCAAAATACCCTGCCTTCTCATGGGTGACTGTGGTGGGAAGTCCCTCATCATCAAGATGGAACAGGAAGAATTCACACTCCGGTCCCGCATAAAATTCATAGCCCATTTTCCGGGCATGGTTTAAGGCTTTCTTCAGTACATAACGGGGATCTCCCTCAAAAGGATTCCCGTTGGGACGGCACACATCACAGATCAGACGCGCCACCTTTCCCTGCTGGGGACGCCAGGGAAAGATCTCAAAGGTATCAAGATCCGGATACAGATACATATCCGACTCATCATCCCGCACAAATCCCTCGATGGCGGAGCCGTCAAACATGCACTGGCCCTCCAGTGCTTTTTTCAGCTGGCTGAAGGTCACTGCCACATTCTTCAGCATCCCGAAAATATCCGTAAACTGCAGGCGGATGAACTCCACATCCTCCTCTTCTGCCAGACGCAGAATATCTTCTTTCCCATATTTACTCATGTCGTCTCCCTCTTTTATCTGGTTTTATTTGCTTTTCTTTTCGTTTTCCTTTCACCTGGGCAGTCTCCAAAGTTTTCCATTGCCCAGAGCCGCCCAATACTTTTACAATATAGCAGGCACATTTTTATTTGTCAATAACGAGAAAATGCCGGGAAAGGCCCCTTGTACGGCCCTCCTCGGCATCTTCTCATCCTGTTCTTTATTCTTTTATAAGATCTTCGTCTCTGCTGCAAAGCTCTTCTTACCGGCTGAAATGTCCTCTCTTACGAGCCGAAAAATCCCGGTCCGCCCTCAATTCCCGCAGGCTCCTCTGTGGATTCCACAGGCCGGTTGTAGTAAACCGTAGCGTTGGTCTCCTCCTCTGTCGAAGGCTCCGCAGAAGAACCGGGGCCATTTCCAGAAGAGGGATGGCTGCTCTGGCTCTCTCTTGCAGGCGCTGTCGGCACAATGATCATGCCCTGGCTCTCTCCATGGGAGCCTGGACGCCTGGAACCAGAGGGGCCGGAAGAAGACTCTGCATCCTCATCCTCCGGCAGGGTAATCAGCCCCGGATCGTCAATCAGCTCATCCTCCGGCACATATTCATCAGAGGCCGTCAGAGGATTCTCTCCCTCGGTGGATTCATCAGAAGCATCAGAAGGCTTTACAATCACGTTTCCATCGGCGTCAGTCTCTGTCTCCGCAGGGGAGCTGGACTCTGCCTCAGATGCAGCATCGCTTTCCGACTGGCTGGAGGTCTCCTCCGTCTCCCTCTCCTCTTCGGCAGCCTGGGAGGTCATCTTTTCCATCTGCTCCTGGCGGATCTCCTCTCCTTCGTCCTCTGCCTTGGCGCTCTTGTAAGCAATATCCTTGCTGATCTCCTCCACATGGCTGGAGGGCTTGTAATTCTCTGTTCCAAATAAAAACTGGTGAAGCTTAACCACATTGGAAGAAAGGGTCACCGGAACCACACAGTCCATGGAGTCAATGTCCTGGGTCTTTAAATCAAAGGGGAATCCGGTGGTTTCACCCAGGTGGAAATCATTCAGGCTCTTTCCCAGCTCCAGAAGGTCATTCAGACCGATACTGGTGGAAACCTGCGGCAGGCAGACTCCGATTACGGTGTTGATTACCCGCAGGTCAGCCTTTTTCGCCTTTTCCAGGCACTGGGAGATGACCTTTCTCTGCCGCTCCGTCCGCTGGAAATCGGAATCCATCTTTCGCAGACGGCAGTAGGCCACCGCCTGCACGCCATCCAGATGCTGATAGCCAGGCTTCTTTAAGTGCTGGGAATAAATTCCCGTATACTCAACCACTGACGTAATGTAGCCGTTGATCTGCTTAAACTCGGCGTCTGTCACCTCAATATCTACGCCCCCCAGGTTGTTGATGGCATCCGCCACCGCCGCCCAGTTTACGGCAATATAATCATCTACCGCAATATCCAGATTTTCATTCAGCGCCTTGATGGCCTGCTCCGGGCCGCCTCTGGCGTAAGCCTCATTGATCTTCCGGTAGGGGTTCTTGTCGCCTACCTTCATGTAGGTATCCCGGTAAACACTGGCCATCTTGATCTCACCGGTTTCCCAGTTCAGACTGCAGATGATGATTACATCGGAATTGGCACCCTTGCCCAGATTTCCATTTGTGGAATCCACACCGAAAACTGCCACCTTCCAGAAGCCCTTCTGCACCTTTTCCGTCTCTGCATCCAGGTTGGGGTTGGTCATCTCTTCCATCTTAACCCCTACATCCTGGGTCTGCCCCAGCAGATGATTCACGTAAAATACGGCTCCGCCAATCACTGCCGCAAGGATAAGCACGACAGTCAGAAGAATAATCTTCCAGGAAATCCGCCTCCGTCCTCTGGGCGGGCGCTGTCCCCGGCTCCTCATCTGCCTGGCAGCCCTGCTGTTTTTATCAATACTCATGGGAGAATCCTCCGTCCTTTCCTTCTGCTTCCCTGGTATATTTCGAGCGCGCAAACGCCCGCCTTTTATTGTCCCATACCAGCTGCTCCTATTATATCAAGGATATACCTGGTAATTATAACATATTTTTTACAAAAGTATAGAAATTCTATAAAATATTCGCGCTGTCCTTATGCACCGGGACCTGCCCCATTCCCGCTGCCGGGGCCATAGGAGGTATCCGGGCTGGACGAGTCCATACCCGGACCGTAATTCGTCCCGCCGGAGGGCCCGACAGGCTGATCCGCTCCACCGGATGGCCCGGCAGACTGGCTCTCTCCGCCAGAGGGCCCGGCAGGCTGGCCTGCTCCACCAGGTGTCGATGGCTGCGCCGGTGCTGTGGGCCGGATATCTGCAGGTGCCTGGGGGGATGAGGGTGCGGTGGCCGCCGGTGTCTCCGGCTGCGGCTGGGTCTCCGACGGCGCCGTAGCTCCCGGCGTTCCCGGCTGCAGCTGCGGCTCCGACGGCGCCGCAGCTCCCGGCATTCCCGGCTGCGGCTGGGTCTCCGACGGCACGGTGGCTGCCGGCGTCTCCGGCTGCGGCTGGGTCTCCGACGGCGCCGCAGCTGCCGGTGTCTGGACTGCCGCTGTGGTTTCCTTATTGGAGCCAGATGCCTGGCTGCTCTTTCCGCTTTCTGTCCCCTCCAGATTATAACAGATCACCGGCATTCCGGCGTAAACATTTTCATACAGGGTCTTTGCTGCGCTGTAAGGCATGTTTACACAGCCGTGTGAGCCGTTGGTCTTATAAATCGTTCCGCCAAACTGGTTCCGCCAGCTGGCATCATGGAAACCGATCCCACCGTTAAAGGGCATCCAGAATTTCACCGGGCTGGCATAGCCTTCTCCCCGGAGTACGGCATCCTTTTGCTTATACGTGAGACTAAAAAGCCCTGGCGGAGTTGTATATCCCTTTGATACATTCCCAGACACGAAATCCGACTCTAAAATCTTTTCCCCGTCCTTATAAAAGAACAGATGCTGGGCAGTAAGGTTTACCTCCGCGTAGGTATTTCCGTAATCATTGCCATCATGGCTGGCCGCCTTCTGGGAATACTCCGGCTCTCTGGTCTGGCTTTCACCTGCACGGATAATTTCCGCCAGAGCCGATGTTTCCGCCGACTGATTGATCCGCCAGCCATAAACGCCGGCCACCTTTACCTCCTTACCGTAGCTGGTCATAAAGCTTCTGGTGGTGTAGGAAGTATTGTATTTTTTCGCCAGTCCGGACACATATTCGCTGACCATGGTCTCATCCAGAAGGGGCTTTCCTCCTTCATCCAGGGACACCCAGGTATGGATAGTTTCTCCGTCCAGTACCTCCTGGGTGCTGCCGAAGGTATAGGTAACCACCGTCCCTGCATAGCGGTTCATCTCATCCCGCACATCAACCAGCTCCTGGGGCGGCTCCTGGTCTGAGGGGTGGACGTAGCACCCGGCCGCCTCAAGGGAAAGCTCCTGCTGCAGAGAAAGCACTGCCTGAGAAAGGGCCTCGGAAAGGGCCTCCCGATTAATCTCCGTTCCCGGCTCCTCGGGAATGATCTGGTACCCCTGGCCGGAAATATAGTCTGACAGGTACGCCTCCCGGTAGGGAACAACCGCATCCTCAGCCAACAGGGAAAGACCGCCAAGCGCCTGGTCAAAGGCCGTCTCATCGTAGGCCACTACCGTATCTATGCTGGCATCCCGGTCCTGAAAAAGGGCAAGTCCCCAAAGAAGGGGATTCTGTCCCTGGAGAAGCTCCTCCAGCTGCCCGTCGAAAACCGTATGAAGCAAAATATCTGCTCCCGCAATGCTGTCCTCAGTCCCATTCCGGCCGGTAATGTTGATGGCGTACCCATCCAGAGCAGATGCCAGCTTTGTCTTCACTTCCTCCGCGGTAAGCCCTCCGGCCTCGATGCCGTTAATGATTGTATTAGGAAAATATGTATTCCGATAGCGGAATGCCATTCCCCCATAGCCAATCACCGCTGCCCCTGCCAGGATCCCCGCACCAATCAGCAGGCGGTGTCTCCCTCTGGAGGGCTTTCCTCTGCGGCTTCTGGGCACTCTGGCCCTTTTCCCCTGCTCATCAGCTGAACCAGCGGCTGCGGATGATGCCTTCCTGGAAGAGGTACCTGCACCGGCAGGGGCCTCAGGCATTTCCTTCTGTATTCCTGCAAGTGCCTCCGGCTCTTCTTCTGCCTCGCTGGCAGCCGTCTCCGGCAGCTCTTCTGCTTCCAGGGCAGATACCTCCGGCTTCACTTCTGCTCCCAGGGCAGATACCTCCGGCTTCACTTCCTCTTCCAGGGCAGCCGCCTCCGGCAGCTCTTCTGCTTCTCCGGAAGCCATCTCCGGCAGTTCTTCCTTTCCCCCGGTATTCTCCTCCTTCCACTCTTCCTCGCGTATGCTTAAGGAGGCCTCAGCAAGCTCCTCCTCGATGGTACGCCGTCTCTCTTCTCTATTCTCATTCTTCATGAAATTTCTCATTAAACCTTTCTAACCATAAAGACATGTTCATTTTGCCTCTGGTATCATATCATATATCCATCGTCCCATGCAATGGATTTTGAAGGAATCCTTCCTGCTTCATAAAGTCAGACTCCCCGGCCACCTGAATGCCATGCTGCTTCAGCAGCTGGGCCGTCTTCCCGTCTCCGGGAATCCTTCGTTTCTGAAATGTCCCGTCATAAATCACTCCGCTCCCGCAGGAAGGGCTTCTCTCCTTAAGGATCGCCCTCCGGCATCCAAAAAGCTCTGCCAGCTTTAACGTCTCCCTGGCTCCCCGCTCATAAGCTGCCGTCACATCCCGGCCATCTCTGGTAATCACCTGCTGTCCCCGCAGCTCCGCCGGCGTCCTTGGTGTAGCAAGTCCTCCAAGAATCTCCGGGCATACCGGAATCAGCTGATGCTCTTTAAGAAGCTTTGCTACCGCCGGATTGATCTCTCCTTCTCCATTGTAACGGCAGCAGACGCCAAGAAGACATGCGCTTACCAGTATCTTCATTCCCCTCCCTCTCCTTTCCTGCGGCCTCCGGCCGCAATTCTCCTCCATTATGCAGGCCCCTGGCGAAATCCGTCAACTGTTTTTTTCTATCACTTTCTTTTCGCTTTCCTTTCGATTTCTTAAGGTTTCCTTCTCAATTCTTAATTCCGCCTCTGCCGTCTTGATGAACCACTCCCCCTATGCTACTATGAAATTGTAATAATTCACTATATTTCACTGTTTTTAAGGAGGAGTTTTATGAAAAAAGTCAGACATTCAAGGATACGCTGTCCATCCAGGCCGCTGGCTGCGTTCCTGGCCGCCCTATTGGCCGCCGGGCTGCTTCTTGGCGGATGCGCAGGCCGCTCCGGCAACTTTAACGCAGCCCTGTCCGAAACCACTGCGGCGCCCTATGACACAGTGATTGCCGAGACCGCGGCAGCAGAAATTTATGAGGAGCAGCTCATGGTGCCCCAGGAAGCCGCCACCGAGGCAGGCAGCTATGACGACAGCGGCAGCACAGAAAACACAGGATCTGCCGGCGTTACCTCTGATACCGGTGCTCTTACAGAAACAGACGGTGATCCCCTTCCCCTGAAGCGAAAGCTGATCCGCACCGTCAGCATGGAAGTGGAAACTCTGGAATTTGACGATCTGATTACTGCCATCCAGGAGGACACTGACCGCTTAAATGGCTACATTGAACAGTCCGACATCTCCGGCAACAGCATTACCAGCCAGGGACGTCCGTCTTCCCGCTACGGTTCCATGACCATCCGCATCCCGGCAGACCAGCTGAATGATTTTATCACCCAGGTGGAATCCAACGGAAACGTGATCTACAAATCCGAAAACGTCACCGATGTGACTCTCCAGTATTCCGATGTGGAAAGCCGCCTGAAAACGCTGCGCACAGAGCAGGACCGTCTGTGGGAGCTGCTCGCCATCGCTGACACTACAGAGTCCATCATTGCTCTGGAGAAACGCCTCACCGAGGTAACCACGGAGATCGAATCCAGCGAATCCCGCCTGCGCTACATGGATAATTCCATATTTTACAGCACCATAAACCTGACCATACGAGAGGTAGACACAGAAAGCCCCACCCAGCCGGAAACGGCTTTCCAGCAGATTAAACGGGGATTCACCCAGAATCTTAATTCTCTTCTATCCGCCTTGTCTGCGGCAGCCATCGGACTTGCAGTAAACAGCCCCACACTGCTCTTTATCCTTCTGTTGGTCATCCTTATCTGGTTTATCGCCAGGAAGCTTAAGAAGCGTTCCCTCCGCCAGTATGAGGTTCCCTTCACAAAAAAGACCGGCGGTTACGGAAGCAAGGAAAACCTTGCGCATACAAGCAGCTGGGACAATCCTGAGGATTCTCACCGCACAGAAACCGGCGAAGATCCAAAGGATACAGAACCGTAAGCATTTTCTGCACAAAACAGCCAAAAGGCGATACGCACCCGCACGCCGAGCGTCGTATCGCCTTTTTATTTTGCTTTATCCAACTGAACCTTTCTGCACCCCAGAAGGAACCTTTTCCTCCTGCCCGCTCTGGCTTCCTGCCCGGTCAATCACCCGGGAAATCACCAGGAAAAATGCCGCCGCCGAAACTGCCGGACTGATAAAATCCGATATGGGCTCTGCCAGAAAGATTTGTCCGATATCGCCCACCGCTGGAATCAGGAAAAGGAAGAAGAAGTACACCACCTTCCGGAACATGGACAGGGTAATGGCAATCCGCGGAAGGCCCATACCCGTAGCCCCATCCACCACCGTATACTGAACCCCCAGAGGAATAATCATCAGCGTATAGACACTGACAGCCTCCATGGTCAGCGCAATATACTCCGGATTCCGGGTAAAGAGCAGGATGAAATACCTTGCCAGGAACCGTGAGGCCAGAAACATTACGGCAGTAAAGCCCACCGCCAGAAGCAGGATATGCTTTTCCGCCTTTCGGATCCGATCCGCCCTTCCGGCACCGAAATTGTAGCCCAGCACCGTCTGGGTACTGCTGGTGATGCCTCCTAAAGGCATGGTGATAACCAGCATAAAGCTCTGAAGGATCGTATTGCAGGTCAGAAGCATATCGCCCCTGGCCGCTCCTCCATACCGCTGAATCTGCGCATTCAGCGCAATAATCATCACATTATCCAAGGCCACGATGATAAAAGGAGAAAGCCCCATAAGAAGCACCTGTCCCATAATCCGCCGTGAATAGCCGCCAAAGGTGATAGACACCATAGGGCGCCTGCCAAAAAGGAAGCGGAGCACATAGGCACAGGAGGCCACCTGGGACAGCACCGTGGCAATGGCCGCGCCGCTGACTCCCATATCTAGAACGAAGATAAACACCGGATCCAGGATAATGTTCAGCACCGCACCAATAAGCACGGCCTTCATTCCCGTCCCCGAAAAGCCCTGACAGATAATAAACTGATTCATCCCCGTAGACAGCAGGGAAAAGACCGTCCCCAGAAGAATCCAGGTCAGGTACTGATTCGCATAGGGGAAGATGGTCTCACTGGCGCCGAACCAGGAAAGGAGCGGATCCTTAACCAGGATCATCCCCACCGTAATCGCTGCCGCCAGCACAGTTAACAGAAAAAAACAATTTGCCAGAATCCTTCTGGCTCCCTCCTGATTCTTCTGCCCCAGCCGTATACTTAAAAGCGGAGCACCGCCTACACCTACCCAGGAGGCCACAGAGGTCACCATGGTCACAATGGGGCCGCAGACCCCTACTCCCGCCAGGGCCAGCTCTCCCACCTCCGGAATATTTCCAATGTAAATCCGATCCACAATACTGTAAAAAACACTGACAAACTGGGCCAGCATCGAAGGAAACGCCAGCCTCCACACAAGCTGACGAATCTGATCGGTATCCAGATTATTCTCCGCCTTCACCCTTATCCCCCTTCCGGAACTCCTGGATTTCCATCACCAGAAGTCTCGTATTTTCAATCATTCCATCAAAGGCCCCATGGCGGTAAAGGCTTCCCACCAGAAGGCCTGCCGGAACCGCCAGAATCATACCGGCAATTCCCTGTACCTTAAATCCAAGATAAAGCAAAAATAAGGTAGTAAGAGGCGGAAGCCCCATGGTATCTCCCACAATCTTGGGCTGGATCACCTGGCGCACCACCTGGGTCAGCACATAGAGAAGAATCAGCCCGGCAGCAAAGGCATACTCGCCGGACAAAAGCTTCACCAGGGCCCAGGGCCCCAGGGCCGTCCCTGTGCCAAACATGGGAAGGAAATCCAGAAAGGCAATCAGCGCCGCAAAGACCACCCCATACTCCACGCCCAGCACGAAAAATCCCACAGCCAGAACAATAGCCACCACAAACATGATCCGGAACTGGGCCAGGAAATATCCGCCCACCAGCCGTTTCGCATCGCTCCTTAAGAAAACCATATATTCCTTAATCCAGCGGGGTGTAAAGGAACGAACCCGTGCCATCAGCCTATCCCGCTCAGCAATAAAGAAATAGGAGGACAGCACCACAATCACAAAGTTCACCAGGGCACCGGGAATGCTCTTCGCCACATTGCCCGCCGCCGTCACCGTAGGCGTAGCCATCTTTTCCACCAGGCTGCTGATATAGCCCCCCAGATTCTGGCCAAACTGGTCAAAAAAGTCCCCCACAGCCGGCGGGAAATAAAGAAACAGCCGGTCAATCTTGTCCAGCGCCTCCATCACCTCTGCCTTGGCTGTATTAAACAGCTGAGGCAGATCATGAATCATCCCGGCACACTCCCCGATGATTTTTGCGGTAATCAGATAGATCAGGCCGATAAGCCCCGCCAGTACCAGCACCACCACCAGAGCCGAGCCGTGCCTGCGGACAATCCGCAGATGGCGCTCCAGAAAGCGCACCAGCGGATTGGCAATTAGCGCCAGGATCCAGCCCACCACAAAGGGCAGGAAAAACCGCAGAAGCTTCGGCCCCAGCACGCAAAGCAGCACCCAGCCCAGCACCGGAATAAGAATATTCAAAAAATACCGGATGATCCGCTCAAGCCGTTCCAAATCCCTTCCACCTCCTACTGATTTCATCCATCCTGCTCTCAGACACCATCCAGTCCGGCCAGATACCTTTCCAAAAAGCACCGCAGCGCCGCCATCTCCTCATCGGTTCCAATGGTAATCCGCAGATACCGGTCAAGCACCGGCTTTTTAAAGTAGCGCACGTAAATCTTTTCTTTTTTAAGGGCCTCATAAAGGGCCTCTGCATCCACCCGCTCATGGGAAGCAAAGAGAAAATTCGCCTTGGAATCCGGGAAGGAAAAGCCCAGCTTTCGCAGCCACGCCTTCGTCTCCTCCCTGGTGCGGATAATGCGGGCCAGAGTATCCTGGAAATAGGCCTCATCCTCCACCGCCGCCGCTCCCAGAGTAAGAGCCGCCTGATTCATGGTATAGGAATTATAAGAATATTTCACATTTTCCATGGCCGAAATCAGCTTCCGGCTTCCAAAGGCGCAGCCAATGCGCATCCCCGCCATAGAACGGGATTTGCTGAAGGTCTGCACCACCAGAAGATTCTCATACTGATCCAGCAGCGGAAGCACCGAGGTACCGCCAAAATCCACATAGGCCTCGTCCACAATCACCAGGGAATCGGGATTGGATTTAATGATCTCCTCCACCTGGTCAAAGGGCAGCTCAAGACCTGTAGGCGCATTGGGATTTGGAAAAATGATTCCCCCGTTTTCCCGGCAGTAATCCTCCGGGCGGATCCGAAACGCTTCATCCAGGGGCACCGTCTCGTAAGGAACGCCGAAAAGGCCCGCCCACACCGGATAAAAGGAATAGGTGATATCCGGGAAAAGGATGGGGCGCTCCGAATGGAAAAAGGTCATAAAGGCCATGGCCAGCACATCATCGGAGCCCACCCCCACAAATACCTGGGAAGGAGAAAGGCCGTACCTGGCAGCCAGCGCTTCCGTAAGCACAGAGGAGGCAGGGTCCGGATAACGGCGGAAGGCATCCGGGTCCATATTCCGCAGCGCTTCCGTCACCTTCGGCGACGGCGGATAAGGGTTCTCATTAGTATTCAGCTTAATCAGGTTCTCCCCGGCAGGCTGCTCTCCCGGTACATAGGGCTCCACCTGGCGGATGT